>NZ_JACSLT010000010.1:0-136221 GCF_018618275.1 Exiguobacterium sp. s194
ATGGGTGGAAGCACGGCGACGTGTGGAGCTGAATGATACTAATCGGTCGAGGCTTTGATCTAGTCTAAGGTTTGCATGAATTGATGAGTCTTCAGTTTTGAGAGAACAATCTCTTAAAAAATATTGACGTTATGACTAAATAATGTTAATATAATACTTGTCTGGTGGCGATAGCGAAGCGGCCACACCCGTTCCCATGCCGAACACGGAAGTTAAGCGCTTCAGCGCCGAAAGTAGTTGGGGGTCTCCCCCTGTGAGGATAGGACGCTGCCAGGCAAGATCGTTCCGCAATAGCTCAGTGGTAGAGCAACCGGCTGTTAACCGGTAGGTCGTAGGTTCAAATCCTACTTGCGGAGCCACTTTTCTCTTTTTGGAGAGCTGTCCGAGTGGCCGAAGGAGCACGATTGGAATTCGTGTAGGCGGCAAAACCGTCTCAAGGGTTCGAATCCCTTGCTCTCCGCCAGTTTTTCAATCAATAGTATGGCCCGTTGGTCAAGCGGTTAAGACACCGCCCTTTCACGGCGGTAACACGGGTTCGAATCCCGTACGGGTCACCATTTAAATTTTATATCGTCGCGGGGTGGAGCAGTCTGGTAGCTCGTCGGGCTCATAACCCGAAGGTCGTTGGTTCAAATCCAGCCCCCGCAATTAGTGTGGTCCTGTGGTGTAGCGGTTAACATGCCTGCCTGTCACGCAGGAGATCGCGGGTTCGAATCCCGTCAGGACCGCCATTTTTTAAATTAAATTACTACATACATGGCTTTGTAGCTCAGTTGGTAGAGCAAAGGACTGAAAATCCTTGTGTCGGCGGTTCGATTCCGTCCAAAGCCACCATGTGGGGGGGTAGCGAAGTGGCTAAACGCGGCGGACTGTAAATCCGCTCCCTCGGGTTCGGCGGTTCGAATCCGCCCCCCCCCACCACTTAGGGGCATAGTTTAGCGGTAGAACTACGGTCTCCAAAACCGTCAGCGCGGGTTCGATTCCTGCTGCCCCTGCTTTCTAATATAATTATGGCGATTGTGGCGAAGTGGTTAACGCACCGGATTGTGATTCCGGCATTCGAGGGTTCAATTCCCTTCAGTCGCCCCATTTTATTGGGCTGTAGCCAAGTGGTAAGGCATCGGATTTTGATTCCGACATGCGTAGGTTCGATCCCTTCCAGCCCAGCCATTATGCGGAAGTAGTTCAGTGGTAGAATACGACCTTGCCAAGGTCGGGGTCGCGGGTTCGAATCCCGTCTTCCGCTCCATTAAATTTGGCGCCATAGCCAAGTGGTAAGGCAGAGGACTGCAACTCCTCTATCGTCGGTTCGATTCCGACTGGCGCCTCCAACATAATATGCCGGTGTGGCGGAATTGGTAGACGCGCACGACTCAAAATCGTGTTCCTCTGGAGTGTCGGTTCGACTCCGACCACCGGTATCCGTAGATCCTAGCTGAGGCTAGGGTCTTTTTTTGTATGTGAAAGTTTAAAAATAAAGGGAAGTGAGCGATGCGTAAGGAATAAGCAAGGAGTGTACGATTGTGCAAGGGGACGAAGGGGGAAGTACATTGCCGACAGATCAAATCGCTCAAGCTTTTATGAGATTTGCTGCAAACGAGTGTAGAGGTTCGAGTGTTCTTTATGAATCATTGTCGAACGAGATAGCGACAGACGTGTCGATTCTCACATTATGTGAGCAAGCCAATCCAGGACAGCCTATTCCGAACCTGTTGTTTGGGGCAGTCCATTATCTGCTCTTGAGTGGGCACCAGCATCCATTAGGAGACTATTACCCAAGCGTGGCCATTGAAGCGAAAGAGGTAGATGAAGGACTATTTCCGAGTTTTCAGCAATTTTGCACAACTTATGAAACTGAGTTGGTTGCTCTCTTACAGACTAGGCTCGTTCAAACGAACGAAGTGAGACGGTGTGCGTATTTATATCCAGTGTTCGGTATGATTTCTAGATACTCAAAGCAACCGTTGTCTTTAGTGGAGATTGGTACGAGCGCCGGTCTACAGCTCCTATGGGATCAGTACAGCTATCGATATGGCGACAGCGAACTGGTCGGGAACGTCACGTCATCTCTCGAGATTTCAGCGGAGGTGATTGGCGAAGGAAGACCTCGACTGAATCTACCGCTTCCTCCAGTCCGGGAACGAATCGGGTTCGATTTGAATATCGTCGATTTGACCGATGCAGATGAAAAATTGTGGTTGAAGGCTCTCATCTGGCCGGAACATGAAACTCGTCTCGAGCTATTTGAACAGGCGAGTGCGTTGATCGGGTCACACCCATTGGAGTTGATTCAAGGGGATGGAGTTCAATTATTAAAAACACGAGTCGATTCGATTGAAACGGACAGCATCGTCTGTATCTTCCATACACACGTGGCGAATCAAATGCCACTTGAAACCAAGTATGAGCTTTTGCGTCAAGTCGACTGTATCGGGGAGTACCGGGACGTCTGTCACATCTATAATAATGTCCAAGACAAGCTACTCCA
Source organism: Exiguobacterium sp. s194 (assembly GCF_018618275.1). Lineage (NCBI taxonomy): Bacteria > Bacillati > Bacillota > Bacilli > Caryophanales > Exiguobacterium > Exiguobacterium sp. s194. The sequence goes on from NZ_JACSLT010000010.1 coordinate 2,489, forward strand.
CCTCGATCTTATTATCGACGGCAGAAAGAGTGAGTTCGTGCTCGCCGAAACGGATGGCATGGACGTTGGTTCAACTGGTTGTTACCACCAGAAGCGCAAGAAAGTCTTAAGCGAAGACTCAGTAAGCTCTAACCTCGGTTAGAGCTTTTTAGGATCCATGAAAAAAAGAACCATCATGGAGATGATTCTTCATATGACGTATACGTCGCTTCGTCCAAAGTATTTAAATAATCAGGTCCGAAATTGTTCAGGATAAAGAGTTCTTCTTCGTTCTCAGTCGCCAATCCGTTCGAGAATCCTCTGTTTGCTTGGAGGAAGTGCAACAAACGATCTTGTTCCTTGTCCGCTTGAGAGAAGTCACCTTGTGACCAGTGATCGAGCATCGTTTTCAATTCCGAGTACATACTGTCACCAATTTTGAATTTAGTTTTTAGGAGCTCCAAATACTCAGTCGACTGTTGTATATTGTCTGGTGTCATTGGAATCGCACCCCATTTAGAACGGGCTGATATTTTTTGGTGTGTCATCAAGTGCATGCTTTTGATTAATTCAGTTCGACTTGGTTTCTCTTCATTGAAAGAGACCTCTAATTCAACACGAGTCTTTGCGGTGGAGTTGCCTCTCCGGTCTAATGGGTCTTCTTTAGATACTTCGATTTGTAATTCTTTGACGCGTTTGGCGTATTTGTCATCAAGATTCTCATTCTCGACACCTTGACTTAAGTTTTTATAAAACGTGTAGCTGATCCAAAAGACTGGAATGAGCAAGATGAAGACACTCGTCACGATGATGAGTCGCTTCGGGGTAAATAGCTGTTTCAGTTTTGAGACCAAAATCATTTCCTCCTATCTGTACATAGTTGGATTCTAACATACTTCAAATACCATTAATCCCATATAAGGGATTAATATGGAAAAATAGATAAAAGAAACAAAAAAATGATTTGATAACTCATTTGGAATAAACGATTTTCCGTCTGTGATGTGATATAATTACCTGGTAATAATATTTTATGATGAATAAATTCTAATGACGGTCACGTTGCTCGTCAATCTCATAGTGTATTTGGTTTCATATTTCATTTTTGTTGTCGTCATCGCTATTTGCAATTGAGGAGGAAGTTCTACATGAGTAAAGAAAAAATCGCCCAGCTCCGAAAGCATGTCTCGCCGTTTGAAAAGGCTGATGTGAAGAAGAGCGTCCGGCAGATGATCAACACGATCTTGCCGTTTCTTGCCGCCTGGATTCTTGCCTATCAGGCGCTCCAAATCTCGGTCTTCTTGACCATTCCACTCGCCATCGTCGCAGCTGGTTTTGTTGTCCGGATGTTCATCATTTTCCACGACTGTACGCACGGTTCGTTTTTCAAGAATAAAAAAGCGAACGCTATCGTCGGGACGATTATGGGGATTCTAACGTTGTTCCCATATGAGAAATGGAAACGAGAGCATTCGATTCACCATGCTTCGAGTGGTAACTTGGACAAACGTGGCGTCGGTGACATTTGGGTCATGACGATTGAAGAATACGTCGAGGCATCGAGATGGACTCGATTGCAATATCGTCTATACCGTAACCCGCTCGTCATGTTCGGTCTCGGGCCGTTGTTCTTGATTCTTGTCACAAGCCGTTTCAATCGGAAAGATGCGCGTAAAAAAGAACGGAATAACACATACCTCATTAACTTGTCGCTCGTCGTTCTCTATGCGCTCGTCATCGCGATCGTCGGTTGGAAAGCGTTCTTGATTGTTCAAGGCACGACAATGTTCACAGCCGGTGTCCTTGGAATCTGGTTGTTCTACGTACAGCATACGTTCGAAGACTCGTATTTCGAGGACGAGAGCGAGTGGGACTACGTGAAGGCTGCGATCGAGGGAAGCTCGTATTACGAGTTGCCGAAAGTGTTGCAGTGGGTAACCGGGAATATCGGTTTCCACCATGTTCATCACTTGAGCCCGCGTGTACCGAACTACAACCTTGAACAAGCTCATACGTCGACGCCGCCGCTCCAAAAAGCGACGACGATTGGTCTATGGTCGAGTTTGAAGTCGCTACGCTACAAACTGTACGATGCTCAGAACAAGACGTTCGTCACGTTCCGCGATATTAAGCACTTGCTTCGGGAACCGAAGACGTCATCGTTGTGACGCACATTCCTGCCGGCTTTGTCGGCAGGATATTTTTATATCGCCACAGCTATCTTATATTGAGATATGATTTAAAGAAGATAAATAAGGGAATTAGATGTACTCAGACAATAAACATATAGACTTGATAAGCCATCAAAGAAATTTCTTTAAAAGTGTTGACTTCCGAAAGGTATAGATGTATATTGATTGTAGTCGCTTTTACAGCCGACTCATATGAACCATGCGGGTGTAGTTTAATGGTAAAACCTCAGCCTTCCAAGCTGATGACGAGAGTTCGATTCTCTTCACCCGCTTCATCATCTCTCTGCCGACTGGCGGGGAGATTTTTTGTATGCGAAAATAGGCATGAAAGAGGTGATTCGATGAACGGGATGAGCCCGGAAAGACTTAAACAGAAGATTGTGGCGTACGCGACGACGATTGGGATTGACGAGTTGAAAGTGACGACGGCCGACCCGTTCATCGTCATGAAGCAACGTCTCGTGAAGCAACAAGAAAAGGGATTCGCTTCGGGGTTCGAGGAGCCTGACTTGGACAAACGGACGACACCGACGCTGTTACTTGAAGAAGCGCAGTCGATTATTGCAATCGCCATCTTGTATCCGAGCAAATTGAAGGATGCGCCGCGTAGTGTGGCCGATGAGCGCCGCGGTTTATTCGCCCGGGCATCGTGGGGGCTCGACTACCATCGCGCTGTCGGCTCGAGACTCGAACAATTGCAGGCGTATATTGAACAGCTCGTCCCGGGCGTCCGGACACGCTCGATGGTCGATACGGGAGAGCTTGTCGATCGGGCGGTGGCCGAACGGGCCGGAATCGGCTTCAGCGGCAAGAACTGTTCCATCATTTCGCCCGAGAAGGGGTCGTACCTCTATCTAGGCGAGATGATCCTGGACACATACTTACCACCGGATGAGATGATTGAGGACGGGTGCGGAGAATGTACGAAATGCATGACGTCATGTCCGACGACGGCGCTCATCGAACCGGGTGTGCTCGACGCAAAACGTTGCATCGCCTATTTGACGCAAATGAAGACGCTCATGCCACGCGAGTTCCGCTCGAAGCTCGGCGGACGGCTATACGGCTGTGACACGTGCCAACAAGTCTGTCCGTATAATCGGAAGAAGGACTGGCGTCATCATGAGGAACTGATTCCGGAAGCGGAAATCGTCAAACCGTTGCTCGTCCCGCTCTTGAATATGAGCAATCGCGAGTTCAAAGCAAAGTTCGGTCATCTGTCTGGCGCATGGCGCGGGAAAAAACCGATTCAGCGAAATGCGATTTTAGCGTTGGCCCATTATCGGGAACCGTCAGCCGTGCCGGTGCTCGAAGACTTCATCCAACAGGATGAGCGCGAAGACATGCGGGCGACAGCGGTCTGGGCAATCGGGGCGATTCTTGGAGCCGAAGCCGAGACGATTTATCAACAGATCGAGTCGACGGAGACGTCGGAGCTCGTACATGAAGAGATTCGATTATTCCGAGAGGAGTGGAGTCATGAAGACCGTGTCATCTAAATGGGGAACGTTAGGCTATGAATTGAACGCCAATGGAAAGCTATGTGCGTTAGACTTTGCGGAGACGGAAGCGGATGATGGTTCGGCACCAGCTTGGCTGACCGAACTGATTGAACGTGTCGAACAAGACGGGCTTCAACCGTCTGACCGCGAGTGGATCGAGATGAACGGGACCGTCTTTCAGCAAGAAGTATGGGATGCGCTCTTAACGATCCCGTTCGGAGAGACGCGGACGTACAAACAAATCGCCGAACAGATCGGACGACCAAAAGCGGTTCGTGCGGTCGGCCAGGCACTGAACCGGAATCCGTTGCCCGTCATTTTCCCGTGCCACCGCGTCATCGGTAGCGGAGGACAACTGACCGGTTTCGGTGGCGGTATTCATCAAAAACAACGATTACTTGATCTCGAACAAGTGAAGTGAGGAGTAGATTATGGCAATCCATGTAGTAATGTTCCAACCAGAAATCCCGGCGAATACAGGTAACGTCTCGCGCACATGTGCCGCGACGAATTCGGTGCTTCATTTGATTCGTCCGTTAGGTTTTTCGACAGACGATAAAATGCTCAAACGAGCCGGGCTCGATTATTGGCAGTTCGTCGATGTGCGGTATCACGATTCGCTTGACGAACTGTGGGCCAAGCACCCGGACGGAGAGTTCTTTTACATTACCAAGTACGGGGAACAGTACCCGAGTGACCTCGACGTGTCTGCGGTCGACAAAGACTATTTCTTCGTCTTCGGTCGCGAGACGAAAGGGTTGCCGATGGAAGTGATCGAGAATAACCTCGACCGTTGCATCCGCTTGCCGCAATCGAACCTCGTGCGATCGCTCAACGTCTCGAACACGGCGGCGATTATCGTCTATGAGGCGCTCCGCCAACAAGGATATGCTGGGTTGAAATAAAAAAGAGCCGGATTCGTGAGAATCTCGGCTCTTATTGATTACCTTCAGGTTTTCTGTTGTATCCAGCTGTAAAGATAGCTGCGAGGAAGACGACGCTGATTCCGACCATTAGTAACAAACCCATCTGAAAATCCCCCTTTTGTTCTCCGTGACTACGAATATTATAATATACTTGATAATAGATTTGCACTGAATATGAGAAATTCTTGTGAAATTGGAGCCGATATGAAAACAAACGTGTACTTGTTAAGCTATGCCCCGTTGATTGGGATTATTCTGTTCTCGATGTCGCTTGCGATCGCCACGAGCGAGTATGTGATTCAATGGCTGACCCGTGTCGGTGTCTACAGCGAGATTATCGCCCTGTTGTCCGTACAGGAGTCAAAAGTGCTCGTGCTCGTCGTGTTCTTTACCATTTACTTCATGCTGTTCAGCGCCTTCAAGCTCGTGGCCGACACGTTCAATCAACTCGGATTCGCCTTCTTCGCGCGTGAGACGAACGGCAGCTCGCTCCATCGTCTCAAGCCAGGGGCGACGATTTTTCTGGTCGGGTCGGGAATCAGCTTCTTGTTCCTGAACTCGCTCCTTGCCGTCATCGCGGTATTGCTCGGCACATTCGTCCTCTATTTGTTCTATTACATATGGCAAGTCAGTCAGTTGATGTCGACGTTTCGGGCAATCGGTCTGCTCTTGATTCAAGCGATGATGTGGGCCATCCTGTTGAGCGGCCTCGCTTGGGCGATGCTACGCTTGTTTAACTCGGTCGGGGACATCATCCTATGACGGTGAATGCGACGATTCCCCTCATTCCGACCGAAGAAGTCGTCCAGGCATGGATGGGTTCGATGGTGCCACCGATGGACTTATTCATGGCGGATGCGAGACTCGTGACGCGACTCGGTGCGGATGCGAACGTCTTGATGATCCCACGGGCAGAATTCGACGTGCATCCGTCTTATCGGGACATCCGCATGGCCAACGCCTATACGTATTGGACCATCGACCGCGAGGCTGTTGTCGTCTTGCATGCGCCGCCGGGGTGGGTCGCGACATTATTGCCAGAAGTGAGACGCGAGTTGCTTGCCTATCAAGTCACGGTCGGACGGGGGCTCGTTTTCCCGGCGACTGACATGGAAATCGATTCGTTGGCGACTTCGATTGTGACGGTAGACGATGTGCCGTATCTCATCTTACATCAGTCAGCCTTTCAGGTGATGCCAGACGAGATGCGTCGTCAACTGACGTTCGAGTACGCCAAAGCTTGGGACGAGTGGACGGCGAGTTCTATTCCCGATACTTGTCCTGACCATGTGCGACGCCTTGCTAACACCTTCCCGGTCACGTCAGGCAGCAATTGCCTCGCGGCCACGCTGTTCGCGGTGACAGGTGCGGAGTGGATGGCGACGCAATGGGTCCATCCTGGCACATTCCTCCAGACGCTCGGTCAGGCTGGTTACATGAGAACCGAGTCGGAACTGACCGAACGAGGGGATGTGCTCACGTTCGTTGATGAGGCAGGGCGTGTCCAACACGCGACATACTGCATCGGCGCCGGACTCTTCTTCAACAAGAACGGGCAGACGCTGTTCAATCCATGGAAACTGATTCAACAACATGAACTGTTCGAGGCATGGGGGGACTACACGTGCCAGACGTATCGACGACCATAAAAAGCCAGGGACAACGATGTCCCTGGCTTTTTAGCGATGTGCTTCCGTCCAAACGATAGCAGGATAGGCCCGGTTGGCGAGCTCCGGGAACGGCCGCGGCGTGTCGGCGCCGAGCCAGATGGCCGTGATTGACTCATCGGTCAAACCGACGTACCACATGTCTTTATGCGAGTTCGTCGTACCGGTCTTCCCGCCGATATAAGGCCCTTTGATTTGGTTGGCGTAACGTCCCGTCCCGTAAGTGGTGACAGCGGACAACGCCTCCCGCATCGTCGCGACGGTCGCTTTCGACCAGACAGCTTGCTTCGTCATGCTTGGCGTGATCGTAGCTGCGCCCGACTCGAAGCGAATCTGTTTAATCGTCTGGCCGGACACGTACACGCCTTGGTTGAGAAACGGGGTATAGGCGGCGGCAAGCTCTTTGGGCGACACGCCTTGGGTCAAACCGCCGAGTGCGCTGGCGAGACTGTTATCGCTCTTAGCGTCCCACTGGCTGAACATCATGTCCGCCGTCGTATACGCTGCCTCTTGATCGATCGCGGTGAAGGCGGCGAGCGCCGGCGTGTTGTAGGAATACGCGACCGTATCGCGGAACGATACATCACCGAGGATACGATTTCCGCTGTTCGTCGGACAATACGTCCCGTAACAGACTGGCCGACCGTCGAGGATGGTATCGAGTTTCGCTCCGGTCTCTTCTATATAGGGCGCGAACACGAGGACAGGTTTGATGGCTGACCCAGGTTGGCGGAACGCTTGCGTGGCCCGATTGAATTCACCCGATTGGGTCATCTCTGAATCGACGAGGGCGATGATGCGTCCGTTCGGCGTCAGCTCGGCGTAGCCGCCGTTCAAACCGTTCGGCAGTTTTGTCATGACTTGTTTCGCCTGTTGTTGCCGGGCGACGGACAGATGCGTCTCGATTGTCGCTTGATTGGTCGCCAAGTAGTCTCTGGCTGCTTCTTCATCGAGATCATAACGTGAGCGGACGAGTCGAATCGCCTCTTTCATGACCGTATCCATATAATCGGGATAACGGACGACGTGTTGACGGTACGTCGCCGTCAGCTTCACCCCATGATGCGTTTCATACGCTTGTCTCGATATGACGCCGGCATCACGGAGCTGGGTGAGGATTCGATCTTTGCGCTCATAGAACGATTCTGACGGATCGAGCGGATCATATAAAGATGGATTGTTCGGGATGGTTAACAGGAAAGCGATTTGATTCCAGTTCAAATCTTCGAGCGGGCGGGCGAAATACGTCTCGGCTGCTGCTTGAATCCCGTAAACGTTATGTCCGAAGAAGATGACATTGCTGTATGCTGTCATAATTTCTTTTTTACTATATTGTTTTTCAAGCGCCCGGGCGAGCAATAATTCCTTCACTTTGCGCTCATATGTCCGCTCGTGCGTCAAATAGACGTTCCGGGCGAGCTGTTGGGTGATGGTGCTGCCGCCTTGGCGCGAGGATTCATTGGCGTTATTGATGAAAGCCCGAGCGATACCACCGAGGTCATATCCCGGATGGGCGTTAAACTTGCGGTCTTCGATGGTCATGATGGCTTCACGGAGGTGGGCCGGAAAGCGCGCGACAGAGACGTCATCGCGTCGACCGTTCAAATAGAGCCGTTCCGTCCCGCCTTTGTACGTCAACGTGACGGCATGTTTCGACGCGAGCGGGGTAGCGTTGACCGTCTTTTCACCCCACGTCATAATCTGTTTCGCTTGCTCAATTTCTTCTTTTAACGCTCCGCTGATCGTCCCGCCGACGGCTAACAGTCCAGCAAAAAATAGTGTCCCAATCCACGCTCGCATCGTCTCACCTCTCTCTTCATACATTATATCGTCAATCTTTCAAAAAAATTCAAAATGTAAACGTTATCATATAATAATTTGGGCAGGAATACATTAGGAAGTAGAGAAAGAGGGTAATAGATGTTTATATTATGAATTTAGGAGGCTGTACTATGAAGCAAGAAATGGTTGCGATGCTCCTCGCAGGAGGAGAAGGGAAACGACTCGGGCCTCTCACACGGAAGACGGCAAAACCTGCTGTCAACTTTGGAGGGAAGTACCGGATCATCGATTTTCCATTATCGAACTGTACCAATTCGGGAATCACGACGGTGGGCGTGTTAACACAATATGAGCCACTGGAATTGAACCGTTACCTAGGCATCGGGTCAGCCTGGGATTTGGACCGCCGCAATGGAGGCTTGGCCATCTTACCACCATACCAAGCTCAGTCGGGAAAAAACTGGTACGAAGGTACGGCCAATGCGATTTATCGGAACTTGAGCTATATCGACGACTACGATCCGGAGTACGTGTTGATCCTATCGGGGGACCACATTTACAAGATGGACTATGAGAAGATGCTCGATTTCCATAAAGAGAAACAAGCCGATGTCACAATCTCAGTCATGGAAGTGCCATGGGACGAGGCGCCACGCTTTGGGATTTTGAATACGAGCGACGATCTTCGCATCAATGAGTTCGACGAGAAGCCAGAGAAGCCGAAGAGCAACTTGGCCTCGATGGGGATTTACATCTTCAACTGGAAAGTACTTCGGGAGCATTTGATTCAAGACGCGGAAGACGAGACATCAAGTTTCGACTTCGGGAAAAACATCATTCCGAACACGCTTCTCGACGGCTTAGACGTGTTCGCTTATAAATTCAAAGGCTACTGGAAAGACGTTGGAACGATTCAATCGCTTTGGGAAGCCAACATGGATTTGCTCGAAGAAGATCCACCGTTCGACCTTTACGATCCGAACTGGAAAATCTATTCGGTCAACCCGAACCAAACACCGCAATTCATCGGGAAAGATGCGTGTGTCGAACAGTCGGTCATTAACGAAGGCTGCCAAATCGAGGGCGAGGTCCAACATTCGGTCTTGTTCTACGATGTACGTGTCGGTGAAGGCTCGCTCGTCAAAGACTCGGTCATCATGCCGGGAGCACGGATTGGAAAAGATGTAACGATTCATCGAGCGATCGTCGCGAGCTGTGCCGTCATTCAAGACGGGGCGACAGTTGGCGAGCCGGGTGGTGAGATCGTTGTCATTGAACCACATGAAAATATCGAGAGCGGCACAGTCTTCAAACAACGTGTTTGATTTAAAAAAAGACCGACGCAAGGAGGCGTTACTGTTGACGAATGATTTGTTAGGGATCATCAACCTAGGAACTGAAGAGGGTTTATTTCCTGAATTCACGGGGCACCGCAATTTAGCGGCTGTCCCGTTCTCAGGGCGTTATCGCCTAATTGACTTTACATTGACGAACATGATCACTCAAGGCATCAACCAAGTTGGTATTTTCACACTTGATAAATACCGCTCACTCATGGACCACTTGGGATCAGGGAAAGAATGGGATTTAGACCGCTCACAAGGCGGCCTGCACATCTTCCCGCCGGCACTCAAACCTGACGGAGAAGCCTACCTCGGCGATTTGGCCAACTTCTCGATGCACCGCGAACATTTTGTGCGTAGCAAGCAACCGTATGTGGTCATCACAGGGTCGAACGTGTTGACGACAATCGATTTCCAAGACATGCTCGAGCATCACAAATCGATGGGGGCGGACATCACGCTCGCCTATACAGGCCATGAACAGAAGTGTGGCTATTGCCGCCCGATCCGTCTCGGCGAGAACGATCGCGTCGTCGGCATCGGTGAGCGCGGATACAGCCCGAGCGATGAGTATACGTATACGGAGACGATTGTCATGTCGAAAAACCTGTTCCTTCGTCTCGTCGATGAAGCGACGTCAAGAGGCGAGTATGACTTGCTCGACGGTGTCATCCGTCCGCAGCTGCACCGCCTTCACGTTCACGGGTATCACTATACTGGCAAAATGCAGGTGATTCACTCTGTGCTTTCATACTATAATGAGAGTATGCGCTTACTTCGTCATGAGGGAATCATTTACGACTTCCCACACATTTATACGAAGATTAAACATGAGCCACCGACACGCTATTTGAACGGGTCGAAGGTGAATGAGGCGCTCGTCGCGAACGGCTGTAAAATCAGCGGTGAAGTTCAAAACAGCATTCTCTTCCGCGGTGTCGTCGTCAGCGAACACGCCCGCGTTAAAAACTCAATCATTCTATCCAAATCGATCATCGAAGAAGGGGCTGTCGTCGAGAACGCCATTTTAGATAAAGAAGTGGTCGTCAAACGAGGGCAAGTCATTCGTGGTACGGTCGATGAACCGATCGTAATCGGAAAACGGACAACGGTGTAAGGGGGATATTATGAAAATATGGTATGTCGCTTCAGAAGCAGCACCGTTCATGAAAACGGGGGGGCTTGCCGATGTCATCGGCTCGCTCCCTCAAGCGGTGTCTAGCCTTGGTGAAGAAGTGAGTGTCATCATGCCGAAGTATGGCACGATTGCTCAAGAGTACGTAGATGAAATGGAATACATGTTCGATCTGATCGTTCCGGTCGGCTGGCGCAAGCAGTTCGGTGCCGTCCTCAAGCTTGAACGCGATGGAATCACGTATTACTTCATCGACAACGAATATTACTTTAAACGGGAAGGCGTGCTCTATGGCCATTACGATGATGCCGAGCGCTTCGCATTCTTCTCTCGTGCAGTGCTCGAGATGATCGGGAAGCTCGAAGCGGAAGACGTGCCTGACGTGCTCCACTGTCATGATTGGCAGACCGGTGTCGTCCCAGCCTTCTTGCGGATCCATTATCAACATATCGAGGCGTATCAACGCATTCGTACCGTCTTTACCATCCATAACCTGCAATACCAAGGCATCTTCCCGGAAGCGGTCCTCGGCGAGCTGTTACAGTTCGGTCCGGAACACTTCACGGCGGAAGGAATTCAACATAACGGTCTCGTCAACTACATGAAGGCGGGCATCGTCCATTCAGACCAAATCACGACGGTCAGTCCGTCGTATCGTGACGAAATCATGGAACCGTACTACGGGGAAGGGCTCGACGCGACACTCCGTTATCGGTCTGTCGACGTCCGAGGGATTTTGAACGGCCTCGATTTGGCGACGAATGACCCGAGCACGGACAAGCGCATCGCCCAGACGTACAATCTCGATACGGTCAAAGAAGGGAAGCTCGCCAACAAGCGTGTGCTCCAAGAACGGTTCGGCCTCGAGGTACGTGACGATGTCATGTTGATCGGCTTCGTCAGTCGACTCGTCGAACAAAAAGGTCTTGATTTGATTGAAGCGGTGAGTGAGGAGCTCGGGAACTTGGACTGTCAGTTCGTGTTCCTCGGATCGGGCCAACCGGAGTATGAAGGCATCGTCCATCATATGACGGCGTCACACCCTGGCAAGGTCGGGTCATATATCGGTTTCGATATCGAACTCGCCCACTTGATTTATGCCGGATCGGACGCATTCCTCATGCCATCCCGCTTCGAGCCGTGCGGTCTCAGCCAACTCATCTCGATGCGTTACGGGACGCTTCCAATCGTACGCGAAACGGGTGGACTGCGCGATACAGTCAAACCGTATAACGAATACACACAAGAAGGCACAGGTTTTGGTTTCTTGAACTATAACGCTCACGAGATGCTCGCGACGATCGAGAAATCGATTCGCGTCTTCTACGAGGACAACACGTGGAACGCGCTCGTCCACCAAGCGATGACCGCGGACTTTAGTTGGAAACAATCTGCGAAGCAATACCGTGAGTTGTATCACCTATTTGCATGACCGGAAGGAGTTTTACACACATATGTTTACAGACAAACAGAGCTTCGTCACTTCATTCCAAGAGAGATTTGTCGCATTAAACGGGAAGTCGTTTGATGAAGGGACCGACCAGGAAGTGTATCAAACGTTGGCCACGATGGTGCGCGAGCAGGCAATTCCGAAATGGATCAACACCCGCGACAAGCATGAAGAAAAACAAAGTAAACAAGTCATTTATTTCTCACTTGAATTTTTGCTCGGTCGTTTTCTGTACAACAATTTACTCAGTATGGACGTCCTCGAAGTCGTGCAAGAGGGACTCGATGAGCTCGGATTCAATTTCACCGATATTACCGAATATGAGCCGGAACCAGGTCTCGGTAACGGCGGTCTCGGCCGCCTAGCCGCCTGCTTCCTTGACTCGCTCGCAGCGCTCAGTCTCCCAGGACACGGGAACGGAATTCGCTACCGTTACGGCTTGTTCAAACAAAAAATCGTTGACGGCTATCAAGTCGAGTTGCCAGACAACTGGCTTCGTGACGGGAACATGTGGGAAACACGCCGAGCGGATCGCGCCATCGACGTCAATTTCGGCGGCTGGATTGAGATGCGTCAAATCGGTGACCGGCTCCGGGTCGTCCACCATCCGGACGAAGTCGTAAGGGCCGTCCCTTACGATATGCCAATCATCGGGTACAAAAACGACGTCGTCAACACGCTCCGACTTTGGAACGCCGAGTCGCCGTTTGATGATGAGGAGTATATGGAACGGACGAAAGGGTCGTATAAAGATTTGTTGAAGTATAAGCAGTCGATTGCGACCATTTCTGAATTCCTGTATCCGGACGACACGACGTACGAAGGAAAAGTGCTTCGTTTGAAGCAGCAATACTTCTTCGTCTCGGCGGGCGTCCAGTCGATGATCGCGTCTTACTTACGTCATAATAAATCCTTGAAGCACTTAGGCGACCATTATGCGGTCCATATTAACGACACGCATCCGGTCGTGGCCATTCCTGAACTCATGCGGATCTTGATGGACGATCATGGTTACGGCTGGGACGAAGCGTGGCGTGTGACGAAGAGCGTCATGTCGTTCACGAACCACACACTCCTCGCCGAGGCGCTCGAGAAGTGGCCGGTCGAGATGTATGAACGGTTATTGCCACGCATTTATCAAATCATCACGGAAATCAATCGCCGTTTCTGTAAAGATGTCCTCGTCAACTATCCGCATCTCGAGCCACATATGGGCGAGATTGCAATCGTATCGAACGAACACATCAACATGGCAAACCTTGCCGTCGTCGGTTCGCACTCGACGAACGGGGTGGCCCGGATTCATACGGACATCTTGAAGCAACGCGAAATGCGTCATTTGTACGAGATGTTCCCGCTCCGGTTCAACAACAAGACGAACGGCATCACGCATCGACGCTGGCTCCTCAAGTCGAATCCACGCCTCTCGAATTTGATTACGGATGCAATTGGTCCATCATGGATTGAACATCCGAACGATCTCGAGAAGTTGATGGGTGTCTCGAAAGATGCGAGCTTCCAAGAACAGGTCATGAACGTGAAACAACAGAACAAACTGGATTTGGCAAGTTATATCCAAGCCGAGACGGGCATCGCCGTCGACCCGGACTCGATTTTCGATGTCCAAGTCAAGCGACTGCACGCCTATAAACGTCAATTGATGAACGCGATGCACATTCACGCGCTCTATCAAAAGATTCAAGCCGATCCGACGTTCACGATGGTCCCACGTACGTTCATCTTCGGGGCGAAGGCGGCACCAGGGTATTATTATGCCAAAGAAGTCATTCGCTATATCAACGCCCTTGCGTCGATGATCAACAATGACAAACGGGCGAGCCGCTTCATCAAAATCGTTTTTCTTGAGAACTATCGCGTCTCGATGGCCGAGCGCATCTTCCCAGGTTCGGACTTGAGTGAGCAAATCTCGACAGCGAGCTACGAGGCGTCAGGTACCGGCAACATGAAGTTCATGATGAACGGGGCGCTCACAATCGGGACGCTCGACGGCGCCAATATCGAGATTCGCGACGCGGTCGGCGACGACCACATCTTCATCTTCGGATTGACGCCGCAAGAAGTCATGAACTATAAGAAGTTCGGCGGTTACCATGCGGCCGACATCTATCATGCGAACACGGACGTGCGCAACGTCGTCGACGGACTCGTCAACGGGACATTCGACAAGGTTGGAGAATACCAATTCCAAGCGATTTTCGATTCGCTTCTCGTCTATAATGACGACTTCCTCGTCTTGAAAGATTTCGCGTCATACATGCAGGCACAGCGTCGTGTCGATGAAGTATTCGCCGACAAGGCACGCTGGGCCGAGAGTTCGATCGTCAATACGGCCAAATCGGGTATCTTCTCGAGTGACCGGACGATCACAGAATATGCGAACGCCGTTTGGAACATTAAACCGACGAGCGTCAAATAAAAAAATCCACCCGTTACGGGTGGACCTTGTTTTCTGGATAACTAATCCAATCAGAGTAAGAGCCGGGGTACAGACGCACATCGTCTTTACCGAGGGCGTGTAGCGCCAAAATGTTGACGCAGGCGGTGACCCCGCTCCCGCAATAAAAGATGGGATTCGGGACATCGAGGACGTCGGCGTAATGCTCTTTCAAATCGTGGAAGTCTTGAAGCGTCCCTAAGTCGGTGACGGCCTCGGTATAGGGACAGAGCACGGCGTTCGGGATATGCCCGGGCTTGCGGTCAATCGGTTCATGGCTGCCGTCGTAACGGTCGGCCGTTCTTGAATCGTATAACCCACCAGTGACGGTGGCGGCGCGCACGTCTTCAATCGTCGCGATCATCTCGTCTTGGAAGACGGGTGTATAGTCGGAAACGGGATAGGACGGGACGTCTGTCGTCGTCTCCCCGCAGTAAGTGATGCCGGATTGGATGCCGCCTTCGAGCACGATGACGCGCTCATGGCCGGCCCACTTGAATAACCACCACGCACGAGCGGCGAACGGGAAGCCGTCGTCGTAGATGATGACCAAGTCATCGCGTTGAATCCCGATGCGGCGGAGCGTTTCGGTCCATGCCTGTTTAGACGGCAGCGGATGGCGTCCGCCGTGCTCGGACAACGGTCCGGACAAGTCTTCCATCAAATCAAGGAAGACGGCGTTAGGCAGATGTCCTTGTCGATACGCATACTTTCCGTATGAGGCGTCGTTTAATGAATAGCGGCAATCAATGAAGCGGATCGAGTCCGTATGGACGATGTGTTTCAATTCTTGGGCACGCATAGTTGGAAACATAGTATCACCTCGAAGTTTCGTTACTCCCATCGTATACAAGATGGAACAAATTGGCGAGTACTTCGATTGAATTTTTGAATGTCGAAAGGGGAACTGACCATGACATGGCAACAGACATATGACCGATGGAAACAACACGAGGCGCTCGAGCCGCATTTGCGCGCCGAACTCGAGGTGCTCGAGCAAGACGAGACATCACTCGAGGATGCCTTCTATAAGACGCTCGAATTCGGGACGGGCGGTATGCGCGGTGAAATCGGTCCAGGGGCAAACCGGATGAACATCTATACGATTCGCAAGGCATCGCAAGGCTTTGCCGATTTTATCGCCGCGTCAGGGGAAGAAGCGAAACGTCACGGCGTCGTCATCGCCCACGACTCGCGTCACTTCTCGCCAGAGTTTGCGCTCGAGGCGGCACGCACACTCGCTTCGAACGGGATTAAGACATACTTGTTCCCGAGTTTGCGGGCGACGCCAGAGTTGTCATTCGCCGTCCGTCATTTGAACGCCTTCGGCGGCATCGTCATCACGGCGAGCCACAACCCGCCGGAATATAACGGCTTCAAAGTGTATGGCGCCGACGGTGGACAATTGCCACCGGCCGAAGCCGATGAGCTCGTCTCGTACGTCAATGCCATCGAAGATGAATTGAAGATTGACGTTAAAGATGAGGCACCGCTTCGGTCCGAGGGCACACTCGTCACGGTCGATGCGTCGGTCGATGCGGCATACATGGAAGCTCTCCAATCGATTCGGATTCATACGGACGTCCAAGGCGATCCGCTCAAAATCGTCTATTCACCACTTCATGGGACGGGACGTCGCCCGGTCATGGAAGGATTGAAAGCATATGGGTTCGAACACGTCACCATCGTCGACGAACAGGCTGAGCCGGACGGGGCATTCCCGACGGTCAGTTATCCGAACCCGGAAGAACGAGCTGCCTTCGAGCTCGCGATGCAGTACGGCGACCGCGTCGGGGCCGACTTGCTCATGGCGACGGACCCAGACGCCGACCGTGTCGGCTTCACGGTCCGTGACCGCAATGGCGAATGGTTCGTCTTGACGGGGAACCAGACCGGGGCGCTTCTCATGGATTACATTTTGTCTCAAAAAGTGGAGACGGGGACGCTTCCGACGAACGGCTTCGTCGCGAAGACGATCGTCACATCAGAACTCGGGGCGGCCATCGCCAAGGCGTATGGGGTCCACCTCGAGAACACGCTCACCGGTTTCAAATTCATCGGCGAGAAAATCAAGCAGTATGAAGAGTCGGGCCAGTACCAGTTCTTATTCGGTTACGAAGAGAGCTACGGTTATTTGATTGGAGACTTCTGCCGTGACAAAGATGCCGTCCAGGCGTGCTTACTCGGCGCCGAGATGGCGGCTTTCCATAAACAGCACGGGCGCACGTTGTACGATGCCCTCCAAGCCGTCTATGAGAAGTATGGCTTCTACGAGGAGTCGCTCCAATCGATGACGTTGAAAGGAAAGGCCGGTCTCGAACAAATCGGTCGAATGATGGAGGCGTTCCGCGCCAATCCGCCACAAGAAGTCGGCGGCTACGAAGTCGTCCGCTTCGAGGATTACAAGCAACAAGTCGCGAAAAACTTGCAGCAAGGCGAGACGGAAGCGATCGAGTTGCCATCGTCGAACGTACTCAAATTCATCTTCGAGGACGGCTCATGGTTCTGCCTGCGTCCGTCTGGGACCGAACCGAAAATCAAATTCTATTTCAGTGTCCACGCCGATAGCGCGGAGAAAACGACAGTGAAACGGGAAGCGATTGAACGCGATGTCATGAAGCAAGCGAAAGCAATCGATTAATCGACGACACCGCCCTGACGAGGGTGGTGTCTTTTGTTTGACAAGATATGCCCCCCTCAGTATGATGAGTGTATTGTTCATAACCATGTAATCATATACGGATTATCAGGAAGGCGGAAATTACCATGAAAAAATCATTAACAGCAGTACTTGCAATCGGAGCATCGTTCGGGGTGCTCGCGGCTTGCGGGACAGAGACAGACAGCGGCTCAGAAGAAGCCGTCATCACAGTCGGGACAGAAGCGACGTACCCGCCATTCACGTACAAAGACAAAGGTGAAATCACAGGGTATGACATCGATGTATTGAACGAAGCGGCCGAGCGTGCCGGTTACACGGTCGAATACGAGCCAATGGACTTCAAAGGACTCGTACCGGCCCTCGACGCAGAACGCATCGACATGATTGCCAACCAAATGAGTATCACGCCAGAACGTGAAGAGAAATACGCATTCTCAACTCCGTACGCGGTATCAGGTGCGCAAGTCATCGTCGCTTCGGACAACGAAGACATTCAAGGCATCGATGACCTCGACGGCAAAGTCGTCGGCTCGACACAAGGTTCAGTCTACGCGCAGCTCGCTGAAGAAGCCGGTGCTGAAGTGAAGTTCTACAAAGGCGCGAACCAAGTGCTCCAAGACCTTCAAGTCGGACGTCTCGATGCGGCACTCAACGACCGTCTCTTCATCTTGACGGAGCTTGAGAAGACAGGTTACGACGTGAAAGCGGTCGGAGACGTCTTCAATAAGAGTGAAGCGGGCTACATGACACGTCAAGACTCAGACGTGCTCGACAAGTTGGACGACGCGTTAGCTGAGATGCAAGAAGACGGCACGATGGCTGAGATCGGTGAGAAGTACTTCGGTGAGGACATCAGTCAATGAGTGAACTGATCACGACCGTCATCGAGAACCGTTCGGCCTATATCGAAGCCGTACAATTGACGTTGATCGCCAGTATCCTGTCGATTCTCCTCGCCTTGGTGCTCGGTCTGATCATCGCTGTCTTACACAGCAGCCCTGTCAAAGTCGTTCGTTTGTTCACTCGTACGTATATCTCGTTCTTCCGGGGCACACCGCTCCTCTTGCAACTTCTCATCCTGTACGTCGGTCTGACCGGTTTCGTCCAGTTGAGCGGGATGCAGGCACTTATCTTTGGATTAGGCCTTCACTTTGCGGCCTATATCTCGGAAGCGTTCCGCGCGGCCATCAATTCGGTCGATCGTGGGCAAGTCGAGGCGAGCGTCGCCCTCGGGATTCCGCGTGCGAAGCGCTTCAAGGATATCATCTTCCCACAGGCGTTATCGCGTGCGATCCCACCGGTGTCCAACTCGGTCATCGATATCATCAAATCGACGTCACTCGGTTCGGTCATCGCCGTCCAAGAGTTGACGTACGTGTCAGACCAAATCGCCGCGACGACGTATCTCGTCATGCCGCTCCTCTTGTTCTCGGCATCGATCTATTGGATCTTGTCGACGCTCATCCAAGCGGGGCAGCATCGTCTCGAACGTCGGTATGCGATTCGCTAACAAAAAAAAATCCCTTCGATTGGTTGCAATCGAAGGGATTTTTGTATTAACGGATGACGAGTTCTGTCTCCGTGTCGAAGAAGTGAGCTTTCGTCATATCGAGCGCGAGTGTGACGTCGTCACCCATGTGGATGTTCGAACGTCCATCGATCCGTGCCGTGAACTGGTGGCCACCGAGTTCAGCGTACAAGTACGACTCAGCGCCCATGAGCTCGGCAACGTCGATGTGCGTGCGGAACGTGTGCGTCGTTGGCGAGTCGATGTAGATTGGCTCATCGTGAATCGATTCTGGACGGATTCCGAGCACGAGTTCTTTGCCGACGTAACCGCGGTCACGAAGACCTTTCATTTTGCCTTCAGGGACGTTGATTTCTTCGCCGCCGACGAGGAACTTCCCATCAGCCAATTTTCCGCGGAAGAAGTTCATCGAAGGTGATCCGATGAAGCCGGCTACGAAGATGTTGTCTGGGTTTTCGTATACTTCTTTTGGCGAACCGACTTGTTGGATGATTCCGTCTTTCATGATGACGATCCGAGTCGCGAGTGTCATCGCTTCCGTTTGGTCATGGGTAACGTAAATCGTCGTCGTGTCGAGACGGTTGTGCAACTGGATGATTTCTTTACGCATTTGAACGCGAAGCTTGGCATCCAAGTTTGAGAGCGGCTCATCCATCAAGAACACTTTGGCATCACGAACGATGGCACGGCCGATGGCGACACGTTGACGCTGACCACCAGAGAGTGCTTTCGGTTTACGTTGAAGGTATTCTTCAAGTCCGAGGATACGGGCCGCATCTTGGACGCGACGGTCGATTTCATCTTTCGGGAACTTGCGAAGTTTCAAACCGAACGCCATGTTGTCATAGACACTCATGTGCGGGTAAAGTGCGTAGTTTTGGAAGACCATGGCGATGTCGCGGTCTTTCGGTGCGACGTCGTTCATGCGCTTGCCGTCGATGATGAAGTCGCCGCTCGAGATTTCTTCGAGTCCTGCGATCATACGGAGCGTCGTCGATTTACCACAACCTGAAGGTCCGACGAAGACGATGAATTCGCGGTCTTTGATGTGCAAGTTGAAATCGCTGACTGCCTTCGAGTCACCACCGTCGTATATTTTATCAATGTGATTTAATTGAATTTCTGCCATGTCGTTAGCCTCCTGGGAATCTGTTCTTGTATAATAGCGCTTACAAGACTGATTATACGATGAAACCGCTTGCATCGAATATGTACACGTTGCACAAAAACGATTACTCAGATTTGTGCAACGTGACAATCAATTGGAGCAGACTGGCATCGTAGAACTGCCTAGCGTCATAACCGGTCGCTTCGTAGAGCCGATCGAGCCGATAGTTGAGCGTATTTCGATGCATGAATAACGCCTTGGCCGTGTGCGATACGTTCAACGAGTTGGCGAACAACGCCTCCAATAAATCGATTGTCGTCTTATCGAGTGACGCGACGACAGGGGCCGTCAGACGGGGACGTACATCAAAAGTCTCATGGCGTTGTAGTAAATAATGGTATAATAATTGACTAGCAGGGTAAGCTTTAGTAGAGAGCTTGGCGAGTGGGAGTAGCGCCTGATGCTGGTGATAAAGTGGCGCAAGGTCACCGAGCGGACGTGCGCTATAGACGACATGCGCCTCGACGTAACAATCGCTCGCGATCGCCCGCAAGACGTCTTCGAACTCGGTCAGCTCGACGAACTGATTGGTCTCAATGATTTCAACGTGAGACCGGGTCATGAGAACAATCTCTGCTTCAGGCATAAAGTCAGCTAACACGTCTAAAAATTGTTCGAGTGCCTCAGGGTCTTGATAATGCAGGACGAGCGACATGAGACGGAACGGCCGGTCGAACCGGTACGCATCGGTGAGTAGACGGTCCTGCCATTTGGCTTGTCGTGGGTCGAGTCTTGTCAGGAGTGGGGTGGCGAACCATTCAAGCAACTGTCGCTCACGCTCCGTCAGCTCCAGTTTAGGGAGACCGAATACCGTGCCGTCCTGGGCTTGATACCAGCGAACGTCACTGGACGCTTCTTCGGACCGATGGACAGCCATCGGGAAAATCGATTTAATTCGTTCAAACGTAGTCAACACAATCACCTCTTCAATAAATGTATCATATTTCAGATCGGAGGCAGACAGTTTGGAGAGTCTAGTCAAAGTATTCATCATGATCGCCATCGGTGCGACAATCGGGGGAGTGACCAACTTCCTCGCCATCAAAATGTTATTCCGGCCCCATCACCCTAAATATATTGGGAACATGCGCGTCCCGTTCACGCCAGGCTTGATCCCGAAACGGCGCGATGAGTTGGCGACGAGCCTCGGTAAGACCGTCGTCAAACACTTGTTGACGCCGGAAGGGATGCGCAAGCGCCTGCTCGATGAACAGGTCGGCGGTCACATCACGTATTACGTCCAAGGTGAAGTGCGGACGATGCTGCGCTCGGATCAGACGATTCGATCGCTCATCGAACCACTTTATCCGGATGCCGAGACTCGTGTCTTGGCAGAAGCGGACACGAAGCTCCGCCAAGAGCTCCGGCTCGTCCTCGCAGATGTGAAGACGCGTAAACTGTATGAGATTCTCGGTGAAGACGGCATGGACCGCGTTCGGGGCATCATTCCGGAGATTGTCGATACCTTGCTCGTCAAGTCGGAGGAGTATTTCTATTCCGTCGAGGGTGAGGCCCAACTTCGACACATGGTCGACTCGTTCGTCCAGCGTCGGCTTGGATTCATCGCCGGTTTCGTCCAGAACTTGAATTTTGTCGAGATGATTCGACCGGAGATTATCAATATCCTCCGCGGCGGCTCGACGCGATCGGGTATGGCGGAAATGATTACACGTGAGTTCGAACGGTTCAGCGAACGGTCGGTCGATACGTTGCTTGACGACCGTCTAGAGGAACGGTTGATTGACGGTGTGACGACGGAAGTCGTCTCGCGCTTGCCGGTCGGGGAGCTGCTCGATCGAACGGTCCACTCGTACACACGGGACATTGAAGACCGCGTCGTCGACGAGCTCGTCCCGGCTGGAGTACGACTCGTCATTACGCGCTTCACGGATCAAATGGAGACGATCATGGACCGCCTCAAAATCGACCAAATCGTGCAAGAGCAGGTGAGCTCGCTCGATACATCGTACCTCGAAGAGATTGTTCTCTCGATCTCGAAACGAGAGTTCCGGGCAATAACATGGCTTGGCGCCTTGTTAGGTGGTATGATTGGGTTGATTCAAGGGTTGATTGCCATCATTTAAGAGGCACGCCCTAATAGTATTTAGGAGGACGTCACATGTCACAAACAAACTTGTACGATCATGCTTACCAATTGGAAAAAGCACTTCGCGATTCTGAGGAGTTCACAAATCTCTCTTCACTATACGACCGTGTCAATGCGGATGCAGAAGCGAACCAGTTATTCGCTGACTTCCGTGACATCCAAATGACGCTTCAACAGAAGCAGATGCAAGGCGAAGAAATCTCTGAACAAGAGATGATGGACGCGCAAACGAAAATGATGGGCGTTCAACAGAACGAATTGATCATGGAGCTCATGCAAGAAGAGCAACGCATGCATCAACTCGTCACAGAAGTGACGAAAATTATCATGAAGCCACTTGAAGAGCTTTACGCTCCGATGGTTAATGATCACGAAGTTCAATAAGACGTGATGCGGATGGCAATCGAGCCATCCGTTTTTTTGTTGCCAAGATTGTCACCCGCCTTATGATAACGCTTACATGATGCGTGGTATAGTAAGCTTGTAGAAACTTTCACAAGGAAGGGTGGACGTGATGGTCACCTTAGTGATTTTAATGATCATGATTATCGGGTTTATTGGAGGCTGGCTCCGAGCCGACTTGGTTGCGCTGATTGGTCTCTTGTTGCTCGTCTTGACGAATCAATTGACGCCGGTTGAAGCAATGGCCGGTTTTTCGAATTCGGTCGTGCTCATGATCGCCGGGCTGTTCATTGTGGGGGCCGGCCTATTTCACACAGGTTTGGCCGAACGGTTAGGTGCTGCGCTTATCCCGTTCGCAAAAGGGAGTGAGGTGCGTCTTTTTCTCGTCTTGATGGTCACGGTGACCTTGTTGTCGAGTCTCATGTCGAATACGGGGACGGTCGCCTTATTGATTCCGGTCGTCCTCGCCATGTCGAGACAGATGGGGACGAGTCCTGCCAAACTTTTGATGCCGCTCGCGTTCTTCTCGAGTATCGGCGGGACGATGACGCTGATCGGGACGCCGCCGAACCTGGTGGCGGCTGAGACGTTACGGAACACGTCCGCTGGCACGCTCGGTTTTTTCGCGCTCTTACCGATTGGGCTCGTCATGGCAGTCATCGGCTTATTCTATTTCTATGTCATCGGCAATCGGCTGCTCGGTACGAGCGATGTGCGCGCCGCGACGATGCCACGCTTGGCGGTGCCGCATGTGAGCCTATTCGCCTTATCCCTTTCGAAAGGGCACCCTTTAATCGGGCGGACGCTCCGCGACGTCAATTGGTCACGAGACGGTCTAATCGTCGTCGGCGAACAACAAAAAGGCATGACGCACCGCTTTGTCACAGCACGTGCGGATACGCGTCTCACTGAAGGTCAAGTGTATGTCAGCGGAGCAGAGGCGGATGTCCGGCGAATTGCCGGAAGGGAAGGGGTGACGGTCGAACACGTCGACTTGAAGTCCGTCTATGGGAAAGCGGCCGGCGTAGCCGTCTTCACCATCCCAACGGATAGCCCGCTCGTCGGCCGTTGTTTATCGGATAGTCACTTGCGCAACGAATATCGGTTGAACGTGCTTCAAGTCATCCGTCCGAACGAAGAGATTGCCATCACACGATTGAAAGACGTTCCGCTCGAGCGTGGAGATATGCTCGTCGCGCAAGGGGAGTGGGGTGACTTAGAACGAGCTGGGGACGAGACGTCCCTATTGCTCGCCAATGAGCGGGTGACCGATGTCGCGAACCGGGCCGTGTCCGAGCGTCATCAGCTGGCAGCGGGTCTCATCATGCTCATGATGGTCACGCTCCTCGTCTTCGAGTGGGTCGACCCGACTGTGGCGGTATGGCTCGCAGCACTGGCCATGGTGCTCACCGGAGCCGTGCGGCATATGGATGTCGCCTATGACTCGATTCAGTGGTCATCGTTGTTATTGATTGCCGCGATGATTCCCGTCGGTCAAGCACTCGACAATGCCGGGATTATGGCCTGGCTCGTCACGTGGATCAGCGACTCGTTCGGTCAAGACGGACCGGTCTGGGTGCTCGTCGCCATCTTCCTCGCGACGATGGCGCTCAGTCAAATCATCTCGAATACGGCGACGGCCGTCTTGTTCGCACCGCTCGCCGTATCGCTCGCCATGGCGCTTCAAGTGAGCCCCGTCCCGTTCGTCGTCGCCGTCGCGATTGCGGCATCGCTCGCGTTCATGACCCCGTTCGGTTCGCCGACGAATGCGATGGTGTTCGGAATCGGCGGCTACCGTTTCTTTGATTTCGTCAAAGTCGGCTTGCCGTTGCAAGTAGTGACGGCAGTCATCGCCATCTTCACGATCTTACTCATCTTTCCGTTTTGAAGGACATGTTGGTCAATCTGCCGAATATGTAAAAAAATGCTAAACGGTGAGGTGGAGAGACAATGTGGAAACGAGTTGGGATGATTTTGGCTGTGTTTTTGCTTGCGGCCTGCTCGAATGAGAGCGATCAACCGGCACCGACGCTCGGGGCGGACGCCAAAGTGGCCAAGGCGTACTTAGAGGAGCAAGGCTATGACGTCGTCTCTTATGAAGGGGATCGAACGTTAAGCTTTGAGAAGGCGGATTTGCTTGAGTTGCCGACGCGCAGTACGTGGGAGGTGCAGACGACGCCGCCGGATGACTATATCGGACGTGATATTCGGAAAGAGCGTTTTATCGTCCGCGACCATCCGCTCGATGATGTTGCAGAACTCGGCCAGACGAACGTCTCGGTCATGATGGTGGACGGCGAGATCATCGGCGGGACGTCATATCCGGATTCGGCCGAGCCGCTTACCGGAGCGAGCTATTCACTCGATGGGAAGACGGCGGAAGAGCTGCATCCCGATTACATGGAGTGGCGCAGCGAGTGGGAAGCCAAATATAGTGAATGAACAAGCGCCTCGGGATTCCCGAGGCGCTTCTGTTATGAGGCCGTGCCTTTCAGTTTTCCTGGCAGTTTACAGCGCTCGAAGTAGATCAGTTGGCCGCGACGTGCGATGCGGGCCCCTTTATGGAGGTGCCCGGCTTCCTCAAGCAACGTGAGTCCTTTCGTTTTCGCCTCGTCATCGCTTGCCGCAGTAAATGAATCGTTCAAGACGACCGTGCCGTCGTTCTCGAACGCTGTGATCGTATACTGTTCCATCCGTTCGCCCCCCTTTACTTCCATTGTACTGAATGACCATTCATTATTCAAGCGAAGGTTTCGTCAGCTCCTCGAACGTGAGCTGGCGCGCCGTCTCAGTCCGGGGGATCAAATCGGACACCGTCATCCCGATTAAGCGGACCGGTTCAGTGATCGCCATCTCGTCGAACAGGCGGCGGGCGAGCCGTTTAATCTCGTCGTGGTCGTGCGTCGGATGGTTCAGTTTGATTTGGTGGCTCCTGGCCTGGAACTCGCTCGTCTTGATTTTAATCGTCACCGTCTGGCAACTGAGTTCGCGTCGGTCGAGTTGATGGAGCACGTCTTCGATTTCCGGGACGACCCGTTCGTATACTTCCTCCGGGTCATCGAGGTCAAACGCGAACGTCGTCTCGGAGCCAATCGATTTTCGTTCCCGCGTCGGGACGACGGGACGGTTATCACGACCGGACGCGAGTTCATATAGTTGGCTCCCACGGTCGAATCCGAAAATGGCCTTCAGTTGTTCAGGTTGCGCACGCTGTAAATCGGCAATCGTATGGTAGCCGTGCTTGAACAGCGTTTGGGCCGTCACTTTACCGACCCCGTGCATCGTCGTGATCGGGAGCGGGGCGAGGAACGACTCGACATCGGCTGCTTCGACGACAGTCAGTCCGTTCGGTTTGTTGAATCCTGAGGCGATCTTGGCCACGAACTTCGACGGGGCGACTCCGGCCGAGGCCGTCAGTCCCGTCCGGCGTTTGATTTCCCCGAGGATATAGCGCGCGATATAAGGGCCGGACGTGCTCATGAGTGTGTTCTCGGTCACATCCAAATAGGCCTCGTCGAGCGAGAGCGGTTCGACGAGCGGCGTGATAGACTTGAAAATCGCCATCACTTGTTGGCTGACGTGCCGATAAACGTGAAAGCGCGGTTTGACGAATGTCGCCTGAGGACAGAGCGCAAACGCACGCCGTGACGACATGGCGCTGTGCACCCCGTATTTTCTCGCCTCATACGAACAGGTGGCGACCACACCACGGCTGTGGGGGGCGCCACCGACGATGACAGGCTTATCACGTAAATCAGGACGGTCCCGCTGTTCGACCGAGGCGTAAAACGCGTCCATATCAACGTGGATAATCAATCGTTCCATGTACATCACCTTTCTATGGCAGCTGCTCCTTTCAGTATACCGAACTTTTGTTCGTTTTTTTACTGTTTTCTCTTTTTCCGTTGTTTTTCTAGACGTTTTTGATTGTGGACTTGATTCGGGAACTGTAAGAGCGAGCCAATCCAATTCTTCCGTTTCAACCACGCATAGACCAAGCCTGTGAAGAGCATGATCATCATCCAGGCGAACAGATAACCGAGCGGCCACTTCAGTTCAGGCATCGCTTTGAAGTTCATGCCCCAGATGGCACCGAAGGCGACGACTGGTGTCGTTAACGCCGTGAAGACGGTCAACGCCTTCATAATCTCGTTGCCGCGAAAGTTCGACAGCGTCGAGGCGAGGTCGGTTAACGCGATGACATCCTCTTGGTAATGTTCAATCAGCGTCAAGAGCCGGTCGACCCGATACGTGGCAAGGCGATAGGCTTTCAATTCATCTAAGTCGACATCGAGGAACGCCTCACGTCCGGCCATGAGCAATTCACGATATGGGACGACGGTGTCGGACCATCGTTCAATCTCGTTGCGGAGTCCGAAAATCTCATTCATAAATTCAGGCGGGACTTGGCCGCTCATCTCACGCTGGGTCATCATCAAGCGTTCTTCATACTCATCGATTCCATGAAAATAATAGTCCATTTTTTCAGAGAGCAGGTCATAGAACGCCTCGATTGGCGAGTCATACTGCTTCGCGGCCACCGTCTCGCAATACAGCTCATCAAACCCGATTGTCCATAAAAAGTCCCGGGTCACGAAATAGTGCCCGATTTTTTGTGGTTCGCGTTCCAACTGTTCATAATCGAGCGTGAGCGATCCGTACATATAATCGCGTTCGACGATGATTTTTGTCACTTTCGCCGTCGTCAATTGTTCGAGCCAATACGTGTACGCTTCCTCATAGTGATTGTCGACATGTACAATTTCTTCTGGTCGTGTATACCAATTCCAATTCATCTTCCATTCCCCCAATATGCTTCTCTCTCAAGTATTCCCGCTTTTCTTAGAAAGTTGGCATCTGACCTGAACTTTCGTTAAGATGTAGGTACTGACAAGAAGAGAGGTGCTTTTTTTGACGACTACTAAAATCGGTCAGCTCAAAGTGGGCGACACGTTGAACCAATATGTGATGATTAAACAATCGTATCGTGGACTCGCCGGCAACGGCAAACCATATTTGACGCTCATCCTATGCGATGAGAGCGGGGAGATTGAGACGAAAGTATGGGACAGTGCCGATACGGACAAATATGCGACGAAAAAGATTGTCCATGCTTCCGGGGAAGTGATGGACTACCGTGGCCGGACCCAGTTGAAGTTGAAACAAATCTCCATCATCGAAGGTGAGACGGACATCGCGCCATACGTGCGCTCGGCCCCAGTGCCGAAGTCAGAACTCGAGACGGGGATTCGCGGCTATATCGAGGCGATGGAGCACGTAGGGATGAAACAACTCGTGACGGCGCTCGTCGACCGGAACGAGGAAGCTTACTTCACGTATCCGGCAGCGGTGCGCCATCACCATGCGGTCTATTCAGGGCTTGCGTTCCACGTCCTGTCGATGCTGAAGCTGGCTGACACGATGTGCGACCTGTATCCGCAATTGAATCGGGACTTGCTCGTTGCAGGCGTCGTGCTCCACGACTTGGCGAAAGTAATCGAGTTGTCGGACGCAATCACACCGGAATATACGCTCGAAGGCAAACTGCTTGGGCACTTGTCGCTTATGGCATCAGAGATTGAAGTCGTGGCACGCGAGCTCGGCACCGACCGTGAAGTCGTGACGTTGCTTCAACACCTCGTCCTCAGCCATCACGGGAAACCGGAGTGGGGGTCGGCGAACGCGCCGCAGCTCCCGGAAGCCGAGATGCTCTTCTTTATCGACAACATCGATGCCCGGATGAACATGTTCGATAAGGCGTTCGAAGGCGTCGAGCCAGGGACGTTCACAGAACGGGTCATGGCGCTCGATAACCGGGCATTTTATAAACCTAAACTGTAAGAAGCACCATAACTTCGGAATAGTTAAAGTTTATGATTCAAATTCAATTGAAGATGATTAGCATTCCTGTTCTATTCTGGTAAGTACTATGAAACGAATTTTTTTCAGTGAATTTCTCACAGGCTTGGTTTGGTTAATAGGAATGAAGCATTTAAGATTGGGGCAAAAATGAATGTCGATTTTTAGAAAAGTGATCGCTTTGCTGCTTATTGTTTTTCTTCTTCAAACATATATAGACTTAACTAAAGAAGATAGTTTCTTACAGAGGAAGTATCACATGTATCCAGCACACGAAATAACTTATTATAGCGAAGAGTATGGAGAGCTAACATTCAAAAGTTATAGTGAGAGAGACGCCTACTTTTGGCAAAACTACGAGCGTGAATTTTATACGCAGACGGGTGGAACGGTCATTATAAAATATGTTTCTATTTTAGGGTTTTATATAGATTTGACCAATGACGAACAGAACAGGAAAACATCAAATCCAAGATAATCATTCTTAGTTGTTAGTTGAATCACTGACCATATGCATGAAAAGAGGCCCCCTGGCGCAAACAAATCGCGGCAGGGGGCCTCTTTTTTACTCAGTTAGTGAGTGACGGTGCCACTCACTTGTTGCTTATTTCTCAGTCGATTCCTCGGCCGGAGCTTCTTCTTCCGCTTTAAGAGCGTCTTTCACAGCATCGAACTGTGTCGATGCTTTCGCATCTTTCACATCGACGTTATATTTCTCGATCAACTCGGCATAAATCTTATTCGCGTCGACAGAAGCGGCTTTTTCAGTCGCCAATGCTTCACGGATGCGATCTTTCTCGTCTTCGAGTTTAAGGTCTTTTTCTTTACGGTCCATGACTTTGATGACGTGGAAGCCGAACTGTGACTGAACCGGCTCAGAAACTTTGCCAACGACGTCTTCTTGGAACGCGTACTCTTCAAATTCAGGGACCATGGCGCCGGCTGAGAAGTAACCGAGGTCGCCACCTTTTTCACCAGAACCTGTGTCTGTCGATTTTTCTTTCGCGATGTCAGCGAAGTCGCCGCCGTCGTTCAATTCTTTAATGATCGCTTGTGCTTCTTCTTCTGTCTCGACAAGGATATGGCTCGCCTTGACTTCGACGTTTTCTTTCGCGAACTGTGCTTCGATATCTTCGTCTGTGACTTCGACGAGTTCTGATTTCGCAGCATCGACGAGCATTTGACCGCGGAGCGCTTCTTTGAACTCGTCCGTATTCGTCATGCCGGCTTGTTGAATCGCTTGCTCAAACTCTTCTTTCGAGTTGAACTGCTCTTCGGTCTTGCTGAACTCTTCGTCGACTTTTTCTTGCTCGACTTTATCGCCGTACTCTTTTTCAAGCAATTCGTTCATCGTTTCTTGGAACGCAAGTTGTGGGACCATGCGGTCGTAGCTCATGTCGGCGATTTCGCCGCGCGTCACTTCGCCGCCTTCAAATGAAACAACTGGAGAGTTGTCAGAAGACCCGCCGCTTGTCGCCGCGTACGTGCCGCCGACACCGATGAGAAGTGCAATCGCTGATGCGCCGACGAGGGCGCCTGTTGAAAACTTCTTATTCTGTTTGTTCGGTTCATTCGTCATTCCGTTTGACATATATTCCACCCCTATAAATCTATAAGTTTCTAAATCCGACTATACCACATTTTGTTAATGATAACAGCTGTTCTCTTACCTGTGTAGTATCATAGCACAGAAACGTGTCGTATAATGATGAAAGAGAATGTGAAATGATGGGGTGGAGAACGTGTCGTTAGAAGAGAAAATCAATCAATTATCGTTTCAAATGGAACTGTTGCTCGGGGCGGTCGATTGGTCGGAGCGGCCCTTTGAACATGAGGTGCTCAAGGCGAATCTGACACGGCAAGACGTCGTTGCGTTTTTCGCGTTGCTTGATGATATCCGAGAACGACAAAACGAGCAAATGCGCTACGGGCTGTCGTCCGTGGAGCCTTTGCTCGTTCATTTCGTCGGGATGCTTCATCCTCATTTAGAGGCCGAGACGATTCTCGCGGCGTGTGTGCGCCAAGGGATGGCGTTAGACGTCACGGAACCGCTGTATCGGCAGGTCAAGCTTCTTTACTGATCTCGTCGTCCTCAGGGCGACGTCCGGCTTCTTCCGTGATCATCTTCGACGTTTCTGCAAAGATGTCCATGAAGTTGTCGCCATACAAGCGGCGAACGATTGCGGTGATGTCCGTCAAGTCCGGGAATTTCCCGTACAATTCTTGGAGCGGGAGCGAGGCGCGGAAGACGCCGTTCTCTTCCGGATCGAACGCATGAATCGTCTCGAGCAAGAGCGCCTCACCTTCAGGCGTCAATTGGACGTACGTATTTCGTTTGTCCGTCTCCTTTTTCGAGAACGTGAGCAAACCGCGGTCTTCTAACTTCTTCGAGAAGTTGAACGCCGTCGATACGTGCATAACCCCATATTTGGCGATCTCTGAGATCGAGGCGCCGCCGAGGGCGTGAGCGATCCATAAAATATGGTGCTCGTTTATGTTCAAGTCGAACGGTTTAATCCAATTTTGCCAGTCTTTCTCGACCGTCTTCCACAGTGCCTTACTAAGTTGAATGATTTTATGACTATAGAGCATGGCCTCAGGGCCAGTGAATTCTTTTTCGTGTTCCATGTCGATCCATCCTTTCCGATACAATGTGACTAAAACGACGGGCGATGACGACAGACCGGTCAGTTGGCCTTTTCCGCTTTCGCTTCGGTCGCATCTGACTGTACGTTCGAAAGCTCGTTTAGGTTTCCTTGGATCCGCTCGATTGAAGGCTGAATGTCTTGTTGATAGCGTTCGACTTCGGCTTTCACTTGATCTGTCAATTCTTTTCCTTGTAACTTACCTGCCGCCGCAACTTGCGACGCATCTTTAGCGACTTTTTGGAATTGTTCTTTCAACGTAGTGATTGTAGACGCTCGGTGTTGATTGGCCGCCGCGTCATTCGCCGTTCCACGGGCGAGTTTTTTCACGGTCACAGCTCCTAGAAACGCTACGACAAAGCCGAAAGCAACCCAATCGCGACGATTGTGATTCGACAATACATTCCCCTCCTCGAGCACACTCATACTAGAATACATTCTTTTCATATTATTTTACCAAAAAAGAGAGATTAAAAACCTATATCTTAAATAAAATTTTTCAGAACATTCAATTTTGACCGAAAAATCATTTTATTTTAAACTGTAGGTAAAGGAAGGTGACCTCCAGTGAATATGCAAAAGCGTTGGGTTGATGACATGTTAGACCTGTATAACGCGGCCAAGCGACTGGGAGATGACCCTTGGGCACAGACAATAATGGAAGCACTCGAGGCGGGATATGAAGCGTCGGAACATAATGAACAGACGCGGAAACAAACTTTGCTTGAAAAGCGACTGATTGAAATAGACGCCCGTCTAAATTTGTTAAGAAAAGAATTCGAACAAGCGGAATCTGTCAAATCGCGGCAACAGTTATACGAGCAGGCGATTAAATTACAAGTCGAGCGTGCCCAAATCGAAGAGGAGCGGAAACGCCATCTCGATTCAATCAACTCGTCATGAGGCGCAAGACAAAAAATGGACCGGTCGCTCAACAGGCGGCGGTCCATTTGTTCGTTACAGGTTTGCTTTGATGCCGGCGGCGATCGCCTGCATGTCGTCAGATGAGTACGCGTCTTGATGCGTTTCCCACTTGGCACCAAACCCGTCCGCCTCGCCGTAGCGCGGCAAGAGGTGGATGTGGAAGTGATAGACGGTCTGTCCGGCAATCGCTTCGGCGTTAGACAACACGTTCATCCCGATCGCACCTGTTTCACGCTGAATCGCGTTCGCGACGGCAGGGACGGCTTGGAAGACGTCACGGGCCACGTCGGCCGGCAATTCATAGATGTTACGGGCATGATGTTTCGGAATGACGAGCGTATGCCCTTTCGTGACTTGAGAGATATCGAGGAACGCGACGACGGCGTCATCCTCGTATACCTTATACGACGGGATGTCGTTGTTGACGATTTTACAAAAGATACAGTTGTCCTCAGTGTGCATGCTGACTCCTCCATTCATGAATGACTAATCCATCTCATCATAACATGGAAATTCGGGCGGAAGAACGATTGTCCGGACAGACGATGCCCCTTACACTGAAACCAATAGCAAGTAGAGAGAGGAAGGGAACGGATGGCGTATGTACGATCGAAGAAACCGTCGCGGCGAAGAAATATCTACCTCGGGCTCCTCGTGACGCTCGGTGTCGGCCTCGCGGTCGGTGTTTTCTATCAATGGGGATATAAACCGGCTGCCGCCAACGACAAGATTCACGTTCGCTTCAAGGACGCCTTGTTGACCGAAGACGTCAGCTTCTTCCAGGAGAATGTCGAATATGAATCAGAACCGCTCACGCGAGCTGAGGCGCTCCGGTTCATGGGGTGGTTGAATGAAGAAAAGTCGATTCGCGGCGAGGCCATCTCGGAAGTGGCGCAGGACCGGTCGGACCGGGCACAAGGCATGGAGACGGATGGATTGTTCCGTCTCGTCGATACGGGCGAAGGGCGGTTCGGCTTTGCGGATTATCGGATTGAGTTGTTGCCAAAGACGTTGCGGACGTCTGCAGACGTTCCGCTGACAAATATTTGGATCGACGGGGTGCAGGAGGGACGGATTGATGAGGCCGGCGAAGCAGTTGAGATTGTTCGCATGCCAGGCCGCTACGACGTCAAAGCCGTCGCCGTCGTCGATGGGGAAACGGTGACCGAGACCGAGGCCGTGACGTTGACGGAAGATGCACAACTGGCGTTTGGCTTGTTGCCGGACCAGGACGAGACGGTGGCCGGACAATTCGACCTCGAGAGGGCCGAATTGATTGAAATCGAGGTCGAAGCGCAAACCGGTCATTCGATCGAGACGCTTGAGGCGCTCATGAACAAACGGGAACAGACAGTCGTCGACGAGATTGGTGAACCGATGGAACGGGGCGACGTCTGGCGCTATGATGGGATGGAGCTCCGGTTTGTCGACGGCCGGGTCGATCGCATTGATATCGATTTACAGAAGCGGCCCGACGACCTGCTCGCGCTCTTGGGCGAACCGAATGAAAAAGTCGACACGGACCTCGGCCTCGAATGGCTCTACGACCGGACGTTGCTCGAGTCGATTTTCACGTTCTTGCGCTTACAGAGCGAGAAACGGTTCATCGAGCGGGATGAAGCCATCTATCTCATTTTGACATGACAAAAAAAGGGACCCTCGGCGAGGGTCCCTTTTACGTGAGCCGTAGATTAACGTTTACGGTTCATTGATTTCATAACGAACGATACGATCAAGATCAAGATAATCGCACCGAGAAGTGCTGGGATAATCGCGATGCCGCCAACTGCAGGACCGAAGTCTCCGAAGATGAGGCCACCGAGCCAAGCACCGATGATACCAGCAATGATGTTCCCGATGACGCCACCTGGTACATCCTTACCTAAAATAAGACCTGCTAACCAACCGATAATACCCCCGACGATTAAAGTGATAATCCAACCCATAAAAACATTCTCCTTTCTGTTTTGTCCATTGTTCTCACTAACAATTTTATGGAACAATGGAAGTAATGAATAAGTTTTAAAATGCCTTACAGTTCAGATTATTCCCATGTGACAGCTTTTAAAACATATATCACAAAAAAAAGTTGAAAATGAGGGGTGGATTTTTCATGTTGCACGTCGACCATTTGAATGGCGGTTATATAGGTAAACAAGTGTTGCACGATATTTCATTTGATGTAAAAAAAGGTGAGCTCGTCGGGCTGATAGGGCTAAACGGAGCCGGAAAATCGACAACAATCAAACATATTTTAGGATTGCTTGATCCGATTTCAGGATCGGTCGAAGTCGATAGTCAAACACTCAGCTCGTCAGAAAAGAATTATCGTAAGAAAATAAGCTATATACCCGAGACCCCTATTTTGTATGACACGCTGACGTTACGTGAACATTTGACGTTGATCGGAAAAGCGTATGACATTGATGCGGCAGATTTAACGAACCGGACCGAGCGATTGGCACGAGATATGCGGATGGAGAAGCAACTGGACTGGTTCCCGTCCGTCTTTTCGAAAGGAATGCGTCAAAAAGCGATGATTCTCTGTGCGCTCGTGACGAAGTCCCCGCTTCTCATCGTCGATGAACCGTTCGTCGGACTCGATCCACTCGCGATTCGTCAACTATTGCGATTGTTTGACGAGTATAAGGAAGATTGCGCCATCTTAATGTCGACACACATTCTAGAGACGGCCGAGCGCCACTGCGACCGTTTCGTCTTCTTGCACCAAGGGGCGGTCATCGCGACCGGGACGGCCGCGCAACTGCGCGAGACATACGGTCTGCGTCCGGACGCCACGCTCGATGACATCTATGTCGAGGCGATTGAGGCCGAGGAGCGGAAACGATGAACGTATTCAAACAACGATTTGGCGTCTGGGTGGAAGACGTCGTGAAATACAGCCGCTACGTCGCGAACGGTGGCTTGTTATTCACGCTTTATTTCACGCTCATCTACGGGGCGTTCGTGTATAACCAATTTTTGACGGATTTGGACCCGGCTTTTCCGAGTGAATGGATTGTGGCGCTGATTTGGTTGCTCCTTCCGCTCGGCCATCGTCCCCGAACGTTGATTCAAGAAGCGGATCAAGTCTTCCTATTGCCGCGTCTCGGTGAGATTCAAGCGTTCATGACAGGCATCCGCCTGTTCAATGTCGTCTTTGCCGCCGTCCGCGCCATCCTCGTCATGCTTGTCGTGTTGCCGCTGCTCGTCCGGACGCAAGCGCTCACGTCGGTCGAAGTCGGAGCCATCCTCGCCACGAGTGTACTCATTTCAGCCGCGGGTCGTCTCGCCAAGTTGGAGGGGATTAAATACGTCGTCTTGCCGAGCGCACTCGCCAGCGGCTTCCTCGTATTGTTCGGTGTGCCGTTGTTGACGCCAGTGCCCGCACTCGTCCCGTTTGTCCTGCTCCACGTGCGACGGAATCGGCGCATCCCGCTGCTTGACTGGCTCACGCTCGAAGAAAAGAGCAAAGCCCAGTTCAACCGGGTCGTCAGTTGGTTCGTCGATGTGCCGGCGATGCGGGAAGACGTGCGGGAACGGTCGTTCATCGTGAGCCTGCTCGAGCGGTCGGTGTTGAAACGGGCCGATGCCGCCCGATACGTGTACGGGCTCCGGGTCATGCGGTCGAACGATTCGCTCGATCTCGTGTTGCGTCTTTCCGCCGTCGCGCTCGTTGTCATGTGGCTCTCGGGTGGATGGTATGTCGGGTTGGTCGTCCCGCTTTTCGTCGGGTTGACGGCGCTCCAGCTCGTGCCATTATTTAAACGGCTCGACACCGTGTCGATGGCGTCGTGGTTGCCAATCACACGTACCGAGCGGCTTGTCGCCTATAAATGGTGGGCGACGCGGCTATTGTTCGCGCAACTGCTCGCCCTCGGCGTTGCCTCGCTCTTGTTTGGGGCGACGTGGGACGCGCTCGTCGGTCTCGGACTCGCGTACCTGGTCGTCCGATACTACTTGAGTCGATTGACATGAAACAGGGACACCCGCATTGGGTGTCCCTGACTGTTGTCGTTATTTTTTTGGTGACATGACCGATACGCTCGACCCGAGAATTTTCGGGAGACGTGCCGGAGTTTCAGGTTCTGTCTCGACTTCACCGTATGCGGATACACCGTGCTCGGCGATGTCGAGGCCGATTTCTTCTTGTTCTTCCGTGACACGAAGACCGATCGTGACGTCGAGGAGTTTCAAGAAGGCGTAGCTACCGCCACCGGCGATGACCATCGCAATCAAGACGCCGAGTGCTTGCACACCGAGTTGAGTCAAGCCGCCGCCGTAGAAGAGGCCGGCCGAACCGATGCCTGTGATCTCGACCAAGCGAGGCGAGGCGAAGAATCCGAGCGCGAGCGTCCCGATGATTCCCGCGACACCGTGCACCGAGAAGGCGCAGAGCGGATCGTCAATATATTTCGCCATGAGGATGCTCGTACCGTACGTGGCAATCGAAGCGAGGGCACCGATGACGATGGCGGCCCAAGGTTCGACGAAGGCGCAGGCAGCGGTGATGGCGACGAGTGCCCCGAGGACACCGTTGACGATTGTCGGGATGTCGGCCGTTTTCTTGTGAATCATGACGACGGCGAGAGCGCCGAGAGCGCCGGCAGCCGTGGCGAGCATCGTCGTAAGAGCGACGTAACCGAAGAAGCCGTCCGCGACCGACATCGTCGATCCGGCATTGAAACCGAACCAGCAGAGCCAGAGCACGAGTCCACCGACGACCGTCAAGACGTGGTTATGACCGGCGAGTGATTCCGTTTTACGACGTGGTTTTAAGATGATGGTGGCCATAAGGGCAGCCATTCCGCCTTGAAGGTGGACGACAGCCGAACCGGCGAAGTCTTGCATGCCCATTGTCCCGAGAAGTCCACCAGCCCATACAGAGCGGGCGACGATTGGATACAGGATGGCGACGAAGAAGACGCCGAACAAGACGTATGCAGACAGTTTAGCCCGTTCTGCGAACCCGCCCCAGGCGATGGCGAGCGCTACGGCGACGAATGACAACTGGAACAAGAATTTGATGTCGATTGAGACGTTGGCCCAATCGAGGCTCGTGAACGATCCGTTCATGAAGAATCCTTCCGTCCCGAACCAGCGGGTCCCGTCCCCGAATGAGAGGCCGAAGCCGACAGCCCAAAAGGCGAGTGCCGCCACAGAGAGGCTGATGATTTGTTTGACTGCGACGTGCCCGGCGTTTTTAGCCCGGAGCGTCCCCGTCTCGAGCAACCCAAATCCAAGTTGCATCGTCAGGACGAGCAAAGCGGCGATGAGTACGAACAGCGTGTCCATATAATATAAGATGTCTTCCATGTTGCGATTCCTCCTTTTTTTCGATTGGTGATTCAAAAGTTGTTTTCAGTGTAAGACGAAAAATTCGACTTGGATTGCAATTTGTCAGATTATCTGACATAGTTTTTTTGTGAGGGAGGAGGACGAGCGATGGACTATAAGTCGAAGAAAGTAATTGGAATGGGCGTCATTACTGAACTGACGGGACTTTCGGAGCGACAAGTCCGCTATTATGAGTCAAAAGGGCTCGTCTTTCCAGAACGGACAAAAGGCGGTTCACGTAAATATTCTTTCCATGATGTGGAACGATTAATTGATGTGGCCTCGAAGCTTGAAGACGGCTGGCGGATTCAAGACATTAAAGATCGCGAGAAGCGTTTGTCGACGAAACAGCGTGACGATTTGATTCGTGGTCAGCTCAATTCGGCATTCCGCACGTATCCGCCAAAGAAATGACACAAAGAAAACACAATGAAAATGCTTCACATTAGCATTATTCTAATTAATTTCTGTATAATGTTTTTGAGTTCACATACCTATAGAAGAAGAGTGTAGGAGAATTATAGAGGGGAATGACGCGACGTATGAACGATACTATTTTGAAGGCGTTTAAAGGAGAGGCGACAGACTATGTGCCCGTCTGGTACATGCGCCAAGCCGGACGCTACCAACCAGAATATCGTGAGATCAAAAAAACGAGGACATTATTCGAAATCACGCATGATGCCGAATTGTGTGCCTACGTGACAGAGCTCCCGGTAAAACAACTAGGAGTCGACGCGGCCATTCTGTATAAAGATATTATGACGCCACTCCCGTCGATGGGCGTGGATGTGGAAATCAAGAGCGGCATCGGTCCGGTCATTGATAACCCGTACCGGACGATGGAAGACGTGGAACGCTTAAAACCGCTCAACACGGACGACATCTCGTACGTGTTCGAGACGATCCGTTTGCTTCGGGAACGTTTGGAAGTCCCGCTCATCGGGTTCTCGGGCGCACCGTTCACACTCGCGAGTTATATGATTGAAGGCGGCCCATCGAAGAGTTACCATCGGACGAAAGCGCTCATGTACGCTGAGCCGGACGTATGGAACGCACTTATGGAGAAGCTTGGCGACATGGTCATCACGTATGCGACGGCGCAGGCGGAGGCTGGCATCCAAGCGTTCCAGTTGTTCGACTCATGGGTCGGGACGCTTAGCCGCAAAGATTATGTTCGTTATATTAAACCAACGACAGAACGGATCTTCACCGAGTTGCGCAAGCTCGACATCCCGCTCATCATGCACGGTGTCGGAGCGAGCCATCTCGTCGAAGAGTGGCAAGACCAGCCGCTCGACGTCGTCGGACTCGACTGGCGTCTGTCGATTCAAGAAGCGCGTGACCGCGGCATCACGAAAGCGGTCCAAGGCAACCTTGACCCGTCATTCTTGCTGGCTCCGTGGCCGATCATCGAAGCGAAAGTGAAAGAAATCCTCGATGAGGGGATGAAACAACCTGGATACGTCTTCAACTTGGGACATGGGGTGTTCCCGGAAGTCGATCCGTCTGTGCTCGTCAAATTGACAGCATTTATCCATGACTACTCACGTGAAAAAATGGGAGGCAAATCATTATGAAAACCGTCGGATTACTCGTAATGGCTTATGGGACACCGTACAAACCTGAAGATATCGAGCGCTACTATACGCACATTCGTTATGGCCGCAAGCCTTCACCGGAAGCACTCCAAGACTTGACGGAGCGCTATGAGGCCATCGGTGGCGTGTCGCCGCTCGCGAAAATCACAATCGATCAAGCGGAGACGCTCCGTGACATCTTGAACGAGCGCCACGTGGGCGAAATCGACTTCAAGCTCTATATCGGGCTCAAGCACATCGAACCGTTCGTAGAAGACGCGGTCGCGCAAATGGCGAACGACGGCATCAAAGAAGCGGTCTCGGTCGTATTGGCCCCGCACTACTCGTCATACAGCGTCAAGTCGTACAACGGACGGGCGCATGAAGAAGCCGCGAAATACGGCATCGAGATCCGTTCGGTCGAATCGTGGTACGATGAGCCGAAATTCATCAATTGGTGGGCGGAAGCCATCAAAACGACGTTCGCGAACTTGCCGGTGCCGGCTGAGAAGGCTTGCTTGATCGTCTCGGCGCACAGTCTGCCAGAGAAGATTTTGGCAGGTGGCGACCCGTATCCGGATCAATTGAAAGAAACGGCTGACAAAATCGCCCAAGCGGCGGGCGTACCGAACTATGAGGTCGGTTGGCAGTCGGAAGGCAACACGCCTGACCCGTGGATCGGGCCGGACGTCCAAGATTTGACGGCTGAACTTTATGAAAAGCATGGCTATGAAGCGTTCGTTTACACGCCGGTCGGATTTGTCGCGGATCACCTCGAGGTGCTCTTCGATAACGACGTGGAATGTAAAGTCGTCTGTGACCGCCTCGGCGTTCACTACGCGCGTCCTAACATGCCAAACGCGGAGCGGAGCTTCATTGAAGCCATCGCCGATCGCATGGAAAGCGTGATTGTACATCATGCGTAATGTAACGATTGTCGGTGGTGGGATCACAGGTCTCACCGCCGCTTTTTATGCCGAGCGTTATTTACCGAACGACGTCACGATCAAGCTCGTCGAGACGAGCGGACGGTTAGGCGGAAAAATCGATACGTTTGAAACGGGGGAATTTGCGGTCGAACGAGGGCCCGACTCGTACGTGTTCCGCAAGACAGCGATGACGGATTTGATTCATGACGTCGGTCTCGGCGATGAAATCGTCCGAAACGGGGTCGGTCAAGCGTACGTGCTCCATCATGACGGGCTGCATCCGATTCCGAAACAGACGGTCATGGGCATCCCGCTCGACGTCGATGCGTTCAAGGACACGACACTCTTATCGGACGAAGAACATGCCGCACTCCGGGCGATGCTCTTATCGCCACCGGACGTCGAAGCACCGGAAACGGACGTCTCCCTTGGCTTGTACTTGCGTGAACGGGTCGGGGACCCGATCGTCGACCGGCTGATCGAACCGCTTCTTTCCGGGATTTACGCGGGAGACATCGATCAAATGAGCGCCTTGTCGACGTTCCCACAGTTTATCGAAGGCGAGAAGAAACATGGGAACTTGTATGAAGGGATGCGTCACTTGCGTCCTGAACAACGGGTCGCGGAAGTCGGCGCCAAGAAAGTTGGACAGTTCGCTTCACTCAAGCGAGGATTGAAGTCGCTCACTGATCGTCTTGCCGAGCGACTAGAGCGCACCGAAATCATCTTGAACTGTTCGGTCGAACAAGTCGAGGAGATTGAAGGCGGCTATCGCCTGCTGACGAATCGAGGCGATATCGAGTCCGACCACCTCATCTTGACGGTCCCGCCCCGGCTCATCCGTCAGTTCTTACCGAAAGTCGACAGTAATTTTCTCGCGGATATGAAACCGCACGCGACAGCGACGTGTTCGCTCGTATTCAAAGAAGACGATATCGAGCTGCCGTTCGTCGGGACGGGCTTCGTCACGAGCCAAGAGGCGGATGTGACGATTACGGCGTGCACGTTCATCGACCAAAAATGGCCGCATGCCGTGCCGGAAGGGTATCACGTCCTGCGCGTCTTTCTCGGACGTCCGGACGCCGATGAGATCGTCGATGCGTCCGATGAGGAGATTGTCGCGACGGCGTTACGTGACCTTGGCGGCTTGATGACGATTAAAGCAGCGCCGCTCGAGACGGTCGTCAGCCGGCTCCGGGACGGGTTGCCACCTTACGCCGTCTTCCATTCCGACCGGGTCCGCGCGTTGCGCGCCGAGATGGGCCGCGTCTATCCAGGGATCTTGCTCGCAGGCATCGCCTATGACGGAATCGGCATGCCAGACTGCATCAAGAGCGTCCATGAACAAATCAAAGCGCTCGCAGAAGAAGGTTAAAGATTCGTGAAGGGAGGTGTCGGATTATTCCGATGGCCTCTCTTTTTGTTATAGTTATAAGCGAAACAGAAAAAGAGGAGTGGATGTTGATGACAACGTACAAATTGTTCGTATCCGATATGGATGGCACGATCCTGCACAACCACACGAAAATTGCACCCGAGACGGCAGAAATCGTCCGTGCGGCAGAAGCACAAGGGATTCGCTTTGCGATTGCGACGGGACGCAATTACTTCAACGCGAAAGAGATTCTCGACGAGGTGGGCCTCACGTGCCCGATCGTCTCTTCGAACGGCGGTCGCGTGCTGACGGAAACGGGTGAAGTGCTTCATGAAATCGATTTGACGACAGAAGAAGCGCTCGAAGTCGTGTCGGTGTTGCATCAAGACCACAAATATTCGGACGTCTTCTATGAAATGTATTCAGAGGCGGGCCTCGTCGCGAGCCGACTCGATTTGATCGATGCGACGATGGAGAACTTGAAGCAGAACGGCGATGAGCGGTCGCTCGAGATGTATGAGTTCTTCCAAAAACGTTATTACGTCAACGAGGACGTCCGTCTCGTCGAAGACATCGAGGATTTCATCAAGAATGAGGCCGGACGCGTCTATAAATTCATCGCTTTTTCGAGTCATTTCGAGAAGATGTCCTCACTGTGGAAGGAAATCGATGAGCGCGTGGAAGGCGTTTACGTTACGTCTTCAGGCAATGACAATATCGAAGTCATGGCGAACGGGGCCGATAAAGGGCACGGCGTCAAAAAATTGGCCGAGCATTTCGGCTTCGATTTATCGGAAGTGGTCGTCATCGGGGACAACTTGAACGATGTCCCGATGTTTGAGGTGGCCGGTAAAGCAATCGCGATGGGCAATAGTCACGAAGACTTGATTGCCATTAGCCACCACGTCACAGAGCGTCATGACGAATACGGCGTCGCGAACGCATTGAAGCGCGTCATGAACGGGGAATGGAAGTAAACAAGTTGTAGCGCCGGGCCGCCGTCTCGTATAATACAATTAACGATTATCCTTAGGAGGAACCTACTGTGAAATTTATTTTCAACCCGGATATCCGGGATCCGAAACTCAACTTGGCGGTCGAGGAGTATATCCTCAAA
This sequence comes from Exiguobacterium sp. s194, assembly GCF_018618275.1. Classification (NCBI taxonomy): domain Bacteria; kingdom Bacillati; phylum Bacillota; class Bacilli; order Caryophanales; genus Exiguobacterium; species Exiguobacterium sp. s194. The sequence continues at coordinate 44,553 of NZ_JACSLT010000010.1, forward strand.
CATTTGAACGTCGAGCATGAGGATTATTTCTTGTTCTATATTAACGGCCCGTCGATCATCATCGGCAAGAACCAGAACACATCAGAAGAAGTTAACTTGAAGTATATCGAAGAGCACGGGATCGACGTCGTCCGTCGTTTGTCGGGCGGCGGTGCTGTCTATCATGATGAGGGCAACTTGAACTTCAGCTTCATCACAAAAGATGACGGCAACTCGTTCAACAACTATAAGAAGTTCACGCAACCGATTGTCGACGCCTTGAAGCAGCTCGGCGTCGAGGCGGAGTTGACGGGACGTAACGATATCCAAGTCGGCGAACGGAAAATCAGCGGTAACGCTCAGTTCACGACGCGCGGCCGTATGTTCAGCCACGGAACACTCATGTTCAACTCGAACATCGAGGAAGTCGTCAACTCGCTCAACGTCTCGGAAGAGAAGATGCGTTCAAAAGGCATCAAGTCGGTCCGTAGCCGTGTCGCCAACATCACGGAGTTCTTAGAAGAAGAGATGGCGATGGAGCACTTTGTCGAGGCGCTGCTCCATTCGATTTATGACGGACAGGAACCAGAACGTTACGTGCTTCGCGATGAGGACTGGGAAATTGTTCAGGATATCTCGAAAGAGCGCTATGCGAACTGGGACTGGAACTTCGGGAAATCGCCGAAGTTTGATGTCGAGTCGAAACGTCGATTCCCGATCGGTACGATTGACGTCCGCTTGAACGTTAACAAGGGTACAATCACGGAAGCGAAAATCTATGGGGACTTCTTCGGTGTCGGGGATATCCATGACGTCGAACAAGCCCTCGTCGGAACGCGGTTCGAACGCGGCGCGATTCGGGAACAATTGTCACAGCTTGACGTCAAACATTACTTCGGCAACGTCGAGCTCGAAGAACTCGTCGATCTCATTAGCTGAAGCGGGTTTTCATGCAGAAGGGCCTCCCTACAGAGGTCCTTCTTTTTGGCGTTTTCGTGACAGGTTGTCTGGACCGTTGCGTGTCGTTCCGGCGAGGCGTATCATAATCAGTGCAAGCGCTTTCGTGAGATGGAGTCAACCAATGGGAGGAAACGATATGTATCGATTTATCACCGAATGGATGGACACGAATTTGATGTGGGTGACGGAGCAACCGACATTTGATCTCGCCGTCCAAGCGATTGGACTTGAACTCGAAGGTCGAGGTATCGTCAATGACACGTTCGCGCGCGTCGTGACGGAGCAAGAGCGGACGATCCCGTCGGGCGTTACCGATGTCGCCGTACCGGTCGCTGTCGTCGATGTACCGCTTCACGTCTCAAAACAAGACGGCATCACCTTGTTGCATCTCAATCAACCGTTTGCGATGCAGACGATTGCGGGAGAGAGTATTCGGGCCGAAGCGATTTTCTTCATCACGGCGACGACGGAAGCGAAACAGTCGGCGCTCCATAAGTTGATGGACGACTTGCTCATGGACGATGAGACGTTACAGGCGCTCGTGCACGTACAGAGCCGGACCGGATTGTATCATTTGCAGACGATGGACTTGAAAGCGTTTTCTTATTGAGGCGTTTCATGTACAATGAAGATAACTGAAAAAGAGCGCGGCTGCCGTGCTCTTTTTTACGGCTCAAAAGTGAATAGTCATTCATTTTCAAAGGGGGATTATCATGGCAAACTTAGTCACGGCACTACAAGGCGTTGTGGCCGCGCATCCGAACAAGGCGGCCTACGTGTTTGGGGAAGACACGGTCAGCTACGGACAGTTCTATGGACAAGTCGAGGCGATGGCGGCGACGCTCGAGCAAAAAGGCATCGGTCAAGGCGACCACGTCGCGCTCGTCCTCGGCAACAGCCCCGCGTTCTTGGTTTCGTATTTCGCGGTGCTCGCCCGAGGTGGGGTCGTCATTCCGATCAACCCTACATACACACCGGACGAGATGGCCTACATCTTGCTCGATGGCGACGTGAAAGCGATTGTCGCGTTGTCGCCGCTCGTCGCGCAAGCGGAAGCCGCACTCACGAAATTACCGCAACTCCGACTCGTCATCTCGGTCCCGTATGCAGACGTACCGGCGTTGAAGCGGGATGGGGACATCGAGTTCTTACCGTTCAGCGAGGCGTTCGCGACGACGAAAGTTGAAGTGGTCGAAGTCGATGAGGAAGAGGTCGCTGTCATCCTGTATACGAGCGGGACGACCGGGAAACCGAAAGGCGCCTTGTTGACACATCTCAACTTGTTCTCGAACGCCCATTCGATTGGGGAGTATTTGGAGATCACGCCGGAAGACAAAGCGCTCGCCGCCTTACCGATGTTCCACGTCTTCTGTTTGACGGTCATCGTCAACGCACCGCTCCTGCGCGGGGCGACGATTGTCATCTTGCCAAAATTCTCACCGCAGGACGTGTTCGACCTCGTCCCAAAACATCGCGTCAGCATTTTTGCCGGTGTCCCGACGATGTACAACTTCCTGTTGCAGACGGCGATGAAAGTTCCAGCATACGCTTCGGCGCTCAAGCACGTCCGCGTCTTCGTATCCGGTGGAGCGAGTCTGCCGGTACAGTTGCTCGAATCGTTCGAGCAAAAGTTCGAGTGTAAGATTCTCGAAGGATACGGTCTGTCCGAGGCGTCACCGGTCACGTGTTTCAATCCGCTCCACGGCGAGCGGAAAGCCGGATCGATTGGTCCGTCAATCGTCCACGTCGAGAACAAGGTCGTCGACGAACTCGGCGAAGAGGTCGGGATCGACGAGGTCGGTGAACTGATCGTCCGTGGACCGAACGTGATGAAAGGCTATTATAAACTACCGGAAGAGACGTCGATGACGCTTCGCGACGGGTGGCTCTATACAGGCGACTTGGCGAAACGTGACAAAGACGGTTACTTTTATATCGTCGACCGGAAGAAGGACATGGTCATCGTCGGGGGCTATAACGTCTATCCGCGCGAAGTCGAAGAAGTGCTTTATCAACATCCGGGCATCGTCGAAGCAGCCGTCATCGGGGTACCGGATGCCGAACAAGGGGAAGCGGTCAAAGCGTTCATCGTCACGCGAGACGAACAGGTGACGCTCGACGAGATCCGAGCGTTCGCGGCGACGAAACTGGCGAAGTACAAACAGCCGACGCACATCGAGATCATCGAGGAGCTGCCGCGGAACACGACCGGGAAGATTTTACGGACCGTCTTGAAGAGCGAGCAATTCCAACGCAATTGACGGGAGAGAAGGACGACGAAATCAGTCGTCCTTTTTTTGTTCAAAAGATTTGACACCGTTACCGGGTAGGGGTATATTGGTGGTGAGGTGATAATCATGGAAGAATTCATGCATGACCAACCAATCGTTCCGCGTGAAGACGCAGAACGTGAAGCGCTCAGCAAACGGCTGCGCCGGATCGAAGGACAAGTACGTGGGATTCAAAAGATGGTCGAGAGCGACCGCTACTGCGTCGACATTTTGACCCAGACGTCAGCCATTCAAGCGGCACTCAAACAAGTCGAGATGCAACTGCTCGAACGTCACATGCGTAAATGTTTAGTCCATGCGAGTGAAACGGAAGACATGGACCCGTACATTGACGAATTGATGACAATCGTCAGCCGCATCAAGAAGTAAGGAGGTGTTCCGATGAAAACCGTCGAACTGTCGATTCAAGGGATGACATGCGCCGCATGCTCGGCCCGCATCGAGAAAGTGTTAAATAAAATGGACGGTGTTGAAGCGACCGTCAACTTGCCGCTCGAGACGGCGACGATTCGCGTCGACGACGGCATCACCGAAGACGAACTGATCGCCCGCATTGAAAAAATCGGTTACGGTGCAGAACGAAAGGCGGAACTGACGCCAAAACACGACCTGCGCCCGCTCGAGCGAAAAGTGCTCATCTCGGCGCTGTTGTCGGCACCGCTTCTGCTCGTCATGATTACGCACATCCCAGGTGTGACGTTCCAGGCCGATTGGCTGATGAGCCCGTGGTGGCAATTCGCACTCGCCACGCCGGTCCAGTTTTGGATTGGGGCCCAGTTTTATAAGGGTGCTTATAAGAGTTTGAAGAGCGGCGCGGCCAATATGGACGTGCTCGTGGCGACCGGGACGTCGGCGGCTTATTTTTACTCCGTCTTCGAGATGCTCGCCCATCCGATGCATCCGTCACTTTATTTTGAGACGAGTGCTGTCCTAATCACGCTCGTATTGCTCGGGAAATGGTTAGAGGCCCGAGCGAAAGAGAAAACGACGGACGCGCTCAAATCGCTCCTGTCGTTACAGGCAAAAGAGGCGATTTTACTCGTCGATGGTGTCGAACGCTCGGTCGCGATCGATTTGGTCAAAGCCGGTGACGTCATCGTCGTTCGTCCAGGTGAGAAAGTGCCGGTCGATGGGAAAATCGTCGAAGGAGAGACGGTCATCGATGAGTCGATGCTGACCGGGGAGTCAATCCCATCCGAGAAAACTGTCGGAGCTGACGTCGTCGGCGGAACGATTAACCGTTCACATCGGGTGTTGATGGTCGCCGAACGTGTCGGTAGCGAGACGATGCTCGCTCAAATTGTCCGCGTCGTCGAACAGGCCCAAACGGACAAGGCGCCGATTCAGCGGCAGGCCGACCGGATTTCGGGTGTGTTCGTCCCGATCGTCGTCGCCATCAGCGCCTTGACGTTCGCGGTGTGGACACTCGGGTTCAACGATTTAGATATGGCAATTCGGGCCTCGATCGCCGTCCTCGTCATCGCCTGTCCGTGTGCGCTCGGTTTGGCGACCCCGACATCGATTATGGTCGGGACAGGCCGTGCCGCCGAACAAGGCGTCTTATTTAAAGGTGGTGGCCAACTCGAATCGTTGAACGGTGTCGACATCGTTGTCTTCGATAAGACGGGGACACTCACGAAAGGGACGCCGGAAGTGGTGGCGACGTTCGGAGACGCGGCGTTCTTGAAGTTGGCCATCATGGCCGAACGCCAGTCGACACATCCGCTCGCCGAGGCAATCGGTCGTGGTGAAGGAAGCGGCCAGGTTGAACGTGTCGAAGAGTTGGCCGGTCGAGGATTGAAAGCGGTCGTGGATGGGAAACCTCTACGTATCGGTTCGGTCCGCATGATGCAAGAAGCCGGATTCGCCTTACCGGACTGGGACATGCAGGCGATGACGCCTGTCTATGTGGCCGACGAGTCTGGAATCGTCGCGGCGTTCGGTCTACAAGATCAATTGAAAGAGCGGAGCCGTGCCGTCGTGCAACATCTAGCCTTGACGAGACAAGTGTACGTCTTGACCGGTGACCGCAAAGAAGTCGCATTTGATATCGCCCGTCAACTCGGGATTCCCGAAACGAACGTCATCGCCGAGGTGCTACCGGTCGAGAAAGCGGATCACGTCGAAGCGTTGAAGCGCCAAGGACGTGTCGCCATGGTCGGGGACGGCATGAATGATGCGCCGGCTCTCGCCGTCGCGGATGTCGGCATCGCGTTCGGAAGCGGGACGGATGTCGCGTTAGAAGCGGCTGACGTCACAGTGATGGGACAAGACATCGAGGGCGTGAACCGTGCCATCGAAATGAGTTCATTGACGATGCGCAACATTCGGCAAAACCTGTTCTGGGCGCTGGCCTATAACAGTCTGGGCATCCCGATTGCAGCGGCGGGTCTACTCGCCCCTTGGATTGCTGGGGCAGCGATGGCGTTCAGTTCGGTCTCTGTCGTCTTGAATGCGTTACGATTGAAAACACAAGGAGGAAAATCAACATGAATGAAACGACCTTAAAAGTAGAAGGTATGACATGCAACCATTGCAAAGCAGCGGTCGAAGGGGCGCTGACGGAATTAGACGGCGTCGAATCAGCGATCGTCTCGCTCCAGGACCATCGGGTCGATGTCATCCATAACGATAAAATCTCGAAACAAGCGATGATTGAAGCCATCGAAGAACAAGGCTACGACGTCAACGCATGATTCAAAGTTCTCGCCTGACGGCGGGAGCTTTTTTTGTGATGTTCAAGCGAGTCAAAACATGCTATATTATAGGTGATAATGAGAATCGATATCAATGGGGAGGGTGGGGACAAGATGGAACTCGTAATGATTAGCGGCGTACTGGCCTTACTAAGTGGAGGCACAGTATTCCTCGCGCAACAGATGCGCACTCGGCCGACACGGTAAGGAAGGGGAGACCCTTCTTTTTTTGTCGATTCGTTGACGTGTGGCGAGCACATTCAGCGCCCAAGAAACGACCCCATTCCCATCTTTTGTCCATAATTGTTTGATATGATATGTAAAAACGTTGCAGAGGTGACTCGAATGTACACAATTTATTTAGTGGATGACGAAATCAATTTGAACAAAATGCTCGTCACATATTTGGAGCAGGAAGGGTATCGCGTTCGGTCGTTCACGGACGGAATCTCGGCTCAAGCTGCCATCAAGGACGAGCCGGATCTATGGGTGCTCGATATCATGCTTCCAGACTTGGACGGGTTCCAACTGTTGAAACAAATCAAGGCGACGAACGCCTTCACGCCGACGATCTTTATTTCGGCACGTGACGAAGACATCGATAAAATCATCGGGCTCGAGATGGGGTCTGACGATTACATCGCCAAACCGTTCTTGCCGCGCGAGCTTGTCATCCGGGTGAAGAAGTTGATTGACCGGGTATACGGCTCAAAATCGAACGAACATATCGAGTATGGGGAATATACGATTTATCCCGAGAAACGTCTCATCCGACACGAACAGGATGAAATCGATTTGACGTCGAAAGAGTTCGACTTATTGCTCCTCTTCCTCGAACACCCGGGTTCGGCGTTGTCGCGTGAACAGATTCTCGAAGGCGTCTGGGGCCATGACTATTTCGGTTCGGACCGCGTCGTCGATGATTTGGTGCGGCGCCTGCGGAAGAAATTGCATCGCTTGGAGCTCGAGACGCTTTATGGCGTCGGTTATCGACTCGTTAAGCCATGAAGCTCGATCACCTTCAGCCGAAGCGGCTCATGTGGAAAATCTGGGTGTTGATTCTCCTCATCATCGTGACGCTCGCCTTGATGATTTTATTGACGATTCGTTCCTCAATCACGCAGTTTATCGATGAACAAGTGTATGAGACGTTACAAGATGTCGATTATTACCTGGGTAATACGAACGAGTTGGAAAATATCCCGCAAAATCCGATTGAATATGACCGTCGCCAACAAGAGTCCCGTTCGGTCAACCAGCTCATCTTTCTGCCGAACGGACGAATCATTTATGGGTCGGCCCCACTCGAACTGACGAACCGGATGTATCAAGAGGCGATCGAACAGACGAGCGAGGTCGCTAAATATCAGACGACGATTGACGGAGAGGATGTCTACTATATCATCCGTCAAAACGAATACGACGGGGAGCTCATCTATCAGGCATCTTATGCGTGGGACGCCTATCGCCGTGAGCTCGTCTCGACGCTCTACTGGCGCATCTCGATTTTAATCGGGGTCATCAGCTTGCTGTCGTTGATTCCAGCCTTATGGATGTCGCGTGAGCTGACGAAGCCGATCGTCGAGATGGAACGGGCGGTCGAAAAAATCTCGAACCGTCAATGGGAGACGGTGCTCCCGCTCGCCCGTCAAGACGAGCTCGGCCAATTGGCCCGCTCGATTGACGCGATGCGGCAAGAGTTGCAAGAGCAGGACGTGGCCCAACAGGCGTTGCTTCAAAACATCTCCCACGACTTGAAGACGCCAATCATGGTCATCCGTGGTTACGCCCAATCGATCGGGGACGGCATCTATCCGACCGGAGACTTGAAAGGGTCGGCCGAAGTCATTGATGAAGAGGCATCGCGTCTCGAGAAGAAAGTCGTCGATTTGTTGTACGTCACCAAGCTGGAATATTTCAAAGGCCAAGAGATGCGACTTGAACCAATCAATCTTGATAAATTGGTGGAGCTGCTCGTCAGCCGGTTCAAATTGCGTGGCAACTTGGACTGGACGGTCGAAGGACATGCCGGTGAGATGCTCGGTGATGGGGAACAGATTCGCGTCGCGTTCGAGAACGTGCTCGATAACGCCTTGCGCTACGCCGAATCGAGGATTCATATCCGTCTGTCTCACACTGAGGCAGGCGTCGAGATTACGATTGAGAACGATGGTCCACCGGTCGATGAGAACCTCGATTTGTTCCATCAATTCTCACGCGGAAAACAAGGAAAGTTTGGGCTCGGTCTCTTCATCGTTCAACGGATTGTGACGCTCCATGAGGGGACGGTCGCCTTGGGAAATACGAGTGACGGAGTTGCTGTACATTTTCACTTTCCGCCATCGAATTCGAATCCAAAACTAAAGTTAGATCATCGAAATTAAAAAATCAGCCACTCGTTGGCTGATTTTTTTAGTGGGAAATGTTTGAGCTCGATTTGTGGAAACGGTGACTCCTTGGTATGAATGAGAGGTAAGGCAATACATCCATGATGGAGGCAGATCAGATGACTCAGTTGACGAATGAAACAAGAGCTTTGATTCCGGTGTTTAATGAGTACGGGGAGGCGGAGACGCTCGTCTATCAATCCGATGGTGTCCGACGCTTAAAAGGCTCACCCCTTCACTTACTCGAATCCGCCTGTCTGTATTACGGTTCAAGTATCCAAGGACGGATTGAAGCGGCCCGTGACGTACTCGGACCGCACCGGAAAACGCCCGTCATCATGGATTGGCATGCAGATGCCGTATTTTTCCCGACCATTGCCAAAGAAAGCCCCGACTGTGCCTGGATCAACTTCTCTCAAGTCTATGATGCGGAGAAGAGCGGAAAAGGGAGCCGAATTATCTTTCATTCAGGTGAATCGGTCGAAGTGCCGGTGTCGAATCATACCGTCTATAAGCAGAAGCAGCGTTCCATCGAGTTATCGTATTCGTTTCAAAAACGCTTTCACTGAAACACATTCAATCAGGTTTAAAGATTGAAATCGATGACGAACCCCTCTATGATGAAGAAGAATAGTTCATATGTGTATTTGCACATCATCTGAAAGTGAGGGGTCAACATGTTTTTTCAAAAAATGATTGAACGAGGAAAACTGGTCATCGTGTTTTTACTCGTCGCAGTCGTTGTCGGGGTGCTCACGTTCTTCCAACTTCCGAAGCGTGAAATTCCGGAGACGAGTGTCAATATCATCTTGATTCAGACGCCATATCCAGGCGCGACCGCAGAGACGGTCGAACGGAACGTCACGAATATTTTGGAGACTGAATTGAGAGGACTCGAAGGAATCGAGAATGTGTCATCATTATCCGCCTCCGAGTTCTCAAACATCACAGTCGAGTATGAAGACGGCTTCGACCGAAGTGAGCTCCAGGCGAACGTGCGCCAAGCCATCTCGGATGCCGCACCGCGCTTGCCTGAGAATGCGCTGGCACCGACCGTCAATGATTCGATCGGACAATTGCCGGTCGCTTCATATTTGTTGACTTCGGACGACCGCGAAACGTTGCAAGCGGCTCGAGAAGATGTCGAGCGGTTGGAGGAACGATTGTTGCGGACCGAAGGCGTGACCGGTGTGACAATCAAAGGATTGCCAGAAACCGAATTCGTCGTCTCGCTCGACTCGGCCGAACTCGGGGAGCGTCAACTCGCCTTCCCGGACGTTTTGACGGCCATCAATGAAGAATATAAGACGACACCGCTCGGACGCCAGTCGACGGAAGAGGGCATCTATCAGTTGGCGATCGACAGTTTGACGAACGTCAATGATATGGGCCAAGTCGTCGTCGGATCGGTAGACGGGACGCCCGTTCTACTCGAAGACGTCGGTACGGTCGAAGAGACGGAAAAAGCGGTCACCGACCTCGTCTCGCTCGATGGGATGCCCGCCATTTCCTTGACGGTCACAATCGAGTCGGGACAAGATATCCCGACGCTGCAAGAACGCGTCGATGAAGTCGTCGCCGCAGAAGTCGGAGACGTCTCTGGCGTCGAGCTCGTCCCTTATTACGAGCAGGCCAAAGCGGTCGACGCGATCTTCTCGTCGTTGACAAAAGAGTTCATCGTCGCCATGATTGCCGTCATCGTCGTCACGACGATTGGATTGACGGTATCAGGATCCATCATCGTCAGCTTGGCGATTCCATTATCGTTCTTGCTCGCGTTAATCCCGCTTCGCTTCACGGGGGTCGACTTGAACCAAATCTCCATCATCGGTGCCATCATCGCCCTCGGGATTCTCGTCGATGACGCCATCGTCGTCAACGACAACATCCTGCGTCGTTACCGGAAAGGGGATACGGCGATGGGAGGTGCCGTACGCGGGACGAAAGAAGTGTGGGGCTCGATCGTCACTTCGACGCTCGCCGTCGTCTTCGCTTTCTTGCCATTGACCCTCTTGTCAGGTGCGAACGGGAACTTTATCCGCGCCTTGCCGACCGTATTGGCGTTATCGGTGCTCGCTTCGATGGTCATCAGTTTGACTCTCGTCCCGATTGCCCAATACTGGTTGAACCGGAAACAAGTCAAAGTCTCGAAACGAGAGCCGGGTTGGTTAGGGAAACCACTCAACCGTCTCAGTAATTTCTATGCGGACACGTTGTTGCCAAAAGTTGCGAAGCGTCCATGGACGTTCGGACTCGTCGGTTTCGTCATCACGACCGCCTTGTACGGATTGATTCTATTGACACCATTCGAATTTTTCCCGGCCGCGAACCGACCAGAAGTCGTGACGAGCGTCACATTACCGGTCCAGACCGACTTGGAGGAGACGGAACGGAGACTTCAAGCCATCGAGGAAGAGTTCCAAAGCATCGATGGCGTCACCGAGACGTCCATCTTTGCCGGGGGCGGGTTACCGAGCCTGTTCACGGGAGGACTCGACCAAACGGGTGACAACACCGGCCAAATCGTCGTCCGTGTCGATAACGAGACAATCGATGCGATTCAATTGATTGATGAGTATACGACACAAATCCGGGAAAACAACCCGGACGCTGAAATCTTCTTGGATACGCAACAACAAGGACCGCCGACTTCGGCACCTGTCGAGTTCACGATGCGCGGCGAGACAATCGACGAGCTCGTGGCGGCACGGGATACCGTGAAAACAGACCTCGAAGAGATTGACGGCGCACTCGTCCTCGATAACATTAAAGAGCCGTTCCAAACACTCACGTATGAGCTCGACCGTGACGCGATGGCGGCCGCTGGCGTGACCGCGAAAGCGATCAGTGACCAGATTCGCCTCGTCACGGACGGGATTCCGATCGGAACGTTCGATGATGGTGTCGAACAGCGCGATGTGAAAATTGTCGTCGATGCGGAAGCAAACCGTGAGGCGCTCGCTTTAGACGATATTCTCGTCCCAGTCGAAACGGAAGCCGGCCCACCGGTCGCACCGCTCAGCACGTTCGTCACCGAAACGACGACGGAACAGATTCAACAGATTCCGCGTGAAAACGGAGAACGGACCGTGACGCTCCAAATCTTTGCGAGCGAAGGTATGGACGAGGAAGCGTTCAAACAAGACGTCGACCGCGTGCTCGCCGATGCGGAGTCTGCATTGACCGATGACGGGATCGCCTTTGATCAATCGGGGGCAAGTGACACACAAAACGAGTTCTTCCTTGAACTCGCCACGTTGTTCGTCGTCGTCTTGTTCTTAATTTTCTTGATTATCGCATTCCAGTTCAATTCATTGTCACTACCGATGCTCGTCCTGTTCACGATTTACTTGGCGATTGCCGGAGCTGTCGTCGGACTGTTCATCACACAGACGCCATTTAGCTTCATGGCTTCGATGGGGATTGTCTCGCTCGCAGGAATCGTCGTTCGGAACGCCGTTGTCTTGTTCGAGTTCATCGAGCAAGGGATTCGGGACGGCATGGCTGTCACGACCGCTGTCTATGAGGCAGGGCGGGCCCGGATTCGTCCGATCCTGTTGACGGCCTTGACCGCCGTCGTCGCCCTCTTGCCGGTCGCGTTCGGACAAGACCCACTCTTCAAACCACTTGCCATCTGTATCGTGTCAGGGATTCTGTTCTCGACGGTACTGACGCTCGTGCTCGTTCCGGCTTACTACTTGATTTTAGCGAAACGTCGCCACCGGGATAAACCGTTCACAGAGTAATTGCATGACGACAAAGGATGGCCCGAGGTGGGCCATCCTTTGTTCGTTTACGTCGGGAGACGTATGTTTTTGTGAGATGCTCTATGGGTATAATAAGAGAAGGACTTCACAATATTGGAGGGAATCAACGATGAATGATTCATACACATGGTTAAACCGCCGGACGATTCGCCCGGCTTACAGTGCGACAGGGGGCCGGGCGTGGACGAGCGAACGCGTCGTCCGTCCGGATGCAGCGCGGGGGAAGACGGTTCGCGGTGTCAAACGCGTCCGTCGTCCGTATACGGATGAGCATGGAAATCGCCGTTATACGACGGGGCGTGTCGTCATCACCGACGCGGCTCGCAAAGCGCGGGCCAACGGTCATGGTGAGTCGGCCGTCCAACTCGAGTTGTCGGTGCCGACACCGTACGAGCGGGTCAAAGAGATGATTCCGACGAAGAAAATCCTCGTGCCTGCCATGGCCGGGATTGCCGTCGCTGGTGGGATTGCGGGAGTCATTTATGCACTCCGCAAGAAAAAGCGGAACAAAGGAAAATAAAAAAATCGCCCAACTCGGGCGATTTTTTTATTTGAGACGATCCGCAAGAATCCGTTCGAGCTGTTGCTCGCCGAGTTCGCGCATCTCTGCTTCATTCTCTTCATCGTATGCCTCGTCAGTGAAACGTCCGACGAATTCGACTTTCCCGTTGCCGAGTTCACGGAAGACGAGGTTTTTGCGGTCCTGATAAAAGACGACGCGGTACTCTCGTCCGTTCTCGTGCATATAGTTGAACACACCTTTAATGTGGTCCATGTTCTTTTCTTCGGGTTGGTCTTCTTCCTCTTCGTCCTCTTCGAGGGCGTCGGCGAGGACTGCCGTCGGTTCTACTTCTTCCGTTTCTTCTTCAGACGAAACGGCCTCTTTCTTTTCTTCTTCTGTCATGAAAAACGACCTCCTTTACTTACTTTCTTATCATACCCGCTTTTCGAAAGGCTGACTACTCAAAATGGTGCGAGCAGACGCGGACGACGTTCGAGGATGACATGATCAAGCGATGGAACAGCTGTTGTTTGATCGACTCGGGCGCATCGACCGTTTTGAGCGCTTGCTCCATGCAGCCGAGCCAATGTCCGGCATGAGTCTCAGAGATGGGGTGGTCACGATGGATCATCGCCAAGTTACCGCCACCACGACGTTCTGTATACAATTTCGGTCCCCCGAGCAACTGTGTTAAAAATTCGAATTGATGCGCTTTGACCCGCTCTTTGTCGTCCGGAAACAATGGCAACAAGACCGGGTCGGCGTAGACGAGATCATAAAAGGCGTCTACGAGCTGTTGGACTCCACGCTCGCCGCCGAATTGTTCATATGCACTCATGTTTATTTCCCCCTCATACGTCCAGTCTAATCGATTTTCGCTGAAATTGGGAAGGATGCGGGCTGGTCAATTTTCTTGCCGGGGTCTCGAAGGATTTCCCTCTACAAACTGCGCGGAATGGGTCATAATAAAGAAAAAAGGGAAGGGGTGTTCGCCTAAATGACGGTCACTTTTCACGTCGGGCGTTCCGGGAGCGGAAAAAGCGAATGGATGACGAAACAAGTCATCGAAGAGCTGAAGCGTGACCCGAGCGGACCGACCATCTATATGCTCGTCCCAGACCAAATGTCGTTTGAAATGGAACGGAAGATGGCGATGACCGACGGCTTGAACGGGTCGACCCGGATTCAAGTCTTATCGATGCGCCGTCTCGCCTTTTTGATGATGCGCGACCGTGGCGTCGCGACCGAACAGTTTTTGGACCAGACGGGGACACATTTGCTGTTGCGCCGTGTCGTCGAGATGAACGAGGAACGCTTGACCTTGTTCCGCCGGACGATGAATCAGTTCGGTTTCTATGAGGAATTGAATGCGTTGATCACGCTCCTCAAACGAGGACTCGTCGATCCGGAGCAGTTGCTCCGCTTGAGCGAGCAAGACCAACATCGGTCCCTCAAACTCCAAGATTTGTCGATTCTTTATGAGGGCTTCTTGACGATGACGGAAGGGAAATCGCTCCACGCGGAAGACTATTTCAACGTGTTGCTACAACTGTTGCCGGACATCGACTTGACCGGGACCCGGTTTTACGTCGATGGGTTCAATGAATTTTCCGAGCAGGAGCTGGCAGTGCTGGTCGCTTTGGCGGAGAAGGCGCCGCTCGATGTCCTGTTGACGATCGATCCGGATTCGCTCTACCGGCCCGATCCGTCGTTCGGACCGACACAGCGTACGCTCATGCGCTTCAAAGAGCTGTTATCCGAACGGGGCATCTCGTCGAGTGACACGCCTCATACGGGTGCGCCTCGCTTCCAACATCCGAGCTTGGCCTATCTCGAGGCCACGTTCGGGCAAGTGACAGCAGCCCCGTATACCCGTCCCGATTCGAACGTCGTGTTACACGCGGCCGTCGACCGGTCGGTGGAAGTCGAGGCCGCCGTCCGTGAAGTCGTGCGTCTCGTTCGTGAGGAAGGCTTCCGTTACCGCGATATCGCGTTCGTGTCCCGTTCGCTTGAAGCGTACGGCGATTTGGCGACGCAGGCGCTACAAAAAATGAACTTGCCGTTCTTCCTCGATGAGCGACAACCGATGCTCGATCATCCGGTCGTCGAATTACTGAAGGCGACGATTGAAGTCGCACTCCGTGGATACCGGGAAGAGCCGGTGTTTCGCGCACTGAAGACGGAATTGATTCTGCTCGATGCGGAGCATCGACGCACATCGGTCGACCGGCTCGAGGCGTTCGTGATTGAACGGGGGATTAAACATTACCATTGGCATGATGCGTGGTACTTGAAACGTCGTGCCGAGGAAGAGGCACGGTTGACCGGGGAAGAACTCGACGTAGAGACGGCGCTCAATCGCTATCGGCAAACCATCGTCGACACGTTCGACCCGTTGTTGGATGACTTGAAGGCAGCGAAGACGATGCAGGCTTACACGCATGCTATCTACGCATTCTTGGAACGAGTCGGCGTGGCGTCCTGTCTTGCCCATTGGCGAGATGAGGCGCTCGAAGAGGCACGCTTGCTCGAGGCGCGCGAACATACGCAAGTATGGGACGCGGTGTTGCACTTGCTTGAACAGCTAGAGGCGGCCGCACCGGACGAGACGCTCTCGACCGAGCTGTTCCTCCAAATGATGGACACCGGGCTCGATAGTCTGCGCTATGCGCTCGTCCCGCCTTCTTTGGATCAATTGACGGTCACCGATTATGTTCGGGGCCGGTTGCTTGATAAGAAGGTCGTCTTCTTGCTCGGAGCGAACGAAGATCAAATCCCGCTCGTCTCGACCCAGTCGAAACTATTGACCGACCAGGACCTCGACTTCATGCACGAGAACGGCGTCCGGGCCGGGAAAGCGACCGAGCACTTGTTTGACGATGAGACGTACTATTTGTATAAGGCGCTCACTGCACCGAGTCATCGGCTGTTCGTCAGCTACGCCCTCGTCGACCGCGCCGGCAAGGCGATTCAGCCGGCCAGCTTCATCGCGGACCTGAAGGCGCGGCTTGGCGGTGGCAAGGTCGTGACGACCCACTTCGCAGAAGCCGGTGAACATCGCCCGAGCGACCAGTTGTCGTTCATCACAAACGTGAATCAGACGGCAGCGGTCACGGCGCTCGAATTACAGCGGCTCAGTCGCCACTACCCGATTCAAGACACGTGGTTCACGGTATATAACGAGCTGTTGAAACATCCGGAAGGCCGCGAGCGGATCCGGTTATTGACGAGCGCGCTCTTCTATCAAAACGTGCCCAAGCCGTTACCGGAAGACGTCGCCAAGTCGCTGTACACGAACTCGATTCGGGCGAGCGTCTCGCGGCTGGAGACGTTCCAAGCCTGTCCGTACCGTCACTTCGCCAGTTACGGCCTTCGTTTAAAAGAGCGCCGTTTGTATCGCTTAGAGGCGCCAGATATCGGCAACTTGTATCATCGCACCATCGAGCACATGTCGCAGACCGTGCAGATGGAAGGGAAAGAATGGCGTGATGTGAGCCGGGAGGAATGTTCGTCTCTCGCTGAGGCGGCCGTCGAGCTCGTCACACCAGAGATTCAAAACGCGATTTTGATGAGTTCGAACCGGTATGGCTATTTGAAGAAGAAATTGACCGACGTCGTCAGCAAGACGGCGGAAGTGTTAATCGAGCAGTCGAAACGAGACGGGTTCGATCCGGTCGCCTTTGAGCTCGCTTTCGGCAGCGGCAATTTCCCGCCGGTATCGTTCACGCTCAGTAACGGGGCGACGTGCGAACTCGTCGGTCGGATTGACCGGGTCGATACGGCTTCGATTCACGACCAATTGTACGTTCGGATCGTCGATTACAAGTCGAGTAAACGAGAGATCGACTTCGCCGAGATTTATTACGGGCTCGCGATGCAGATGCTCATCTATTTGAAAGTGTTGATTGAGCAGGCGAACGCCTGGACGCAAGAGAACGTCGCCCCAGCGGCCGCGCTCTATTTCCACGTCCATCGCCCGCTCGTCGCTCCGGCCGAGACGGATACCGACACCGAACGCAAGGTGCTCGAGTCGTATCAGATGCAAGGGTTGCTCGTCGATGATCCGGCCATTTTAGAGATGATGGACCGGACGGCGAAACTCGACCAGAAAAAATCAATCGTCATCCCGGTCAAGTACAAGAAAGACGGGACGCTCGATGCGAACACGACGAAAAAAGTCGTCTCGCCACCGCAACTCGAACAGTTGATGGACCATGCCATCGATTTGGCCCAATCGAGCGCCGAGGCGATGTATGACGGTGAAATCGGGGTCGAACCGTATGAGTATAAAGAACGCCGGCCATGCCAGACGTGCCCGTTCCAAAGTGTCTGTCACTTTGATGAGGCGTTGTCCAACGAGGCACGGCAATTGAAAAAGCTAGAAAAAGATGACGTCTTGTCAAGATTAGGAGGTGACGTCGATGCAGTGGACGAATGACCAACAAGCGGCCATTGATGCCAGAGGATCGCACGTGCTCGTCTCGGCGGCAGCCGGTTCCGGCAAGACGGCAGTCCTCGTGGAACGACTTGCGAGCCGTCTCTTGGATGAGACGGACGAACTGACGGCCGACCGCATGCTCGTGGTCACATTCACGAATGCGGCCGCGGCCGAGATGAAGCGGCGAATCGCCAAAGCGCTCGATCAAGCGCTTCGTGACGACCCGGAGAACGCATATATTCGCAAACAACGCCAAATGCTCAACCGAGCACTCATCACGACGATTCACTCGTTCTGTCTCGAGGTGATTCGAGAGAATTACTATTTGCTCGACCTCGACCCGGCGTTCAAAATCGCTGAAGAGCGTGATTTGGTGCTCTTGCAGGACGATGTGCTCGAAGACGTGCTCGAAGACGCTTATGGCGAACAAGACCAAGCGTTCTTCGCCTTGATTGACGCCTATACGTCCGACCGCGGGGACAGTGAGATTGAGGAGTTGATTCTCGGACTTTATCACTATGCGCGAACACTGCCTGACCCGGAAGCCTATCTGGATGAGCTCGTCTCGTTATATCAATTTGACGGGGACCCGGACGATGAGCAATTGCTGATCGAATTCGGTCACCTACTTTGGGTAGACATCGAGAAAGCGTTGCGTCAACTTCGTCGCGTCGCCATCGAGCTTCGGCTCGCCGGTTATGAGGCGCAATCCGAGAACGTGCAACAGGCGATTTTGCCGTTCGCGAACCTTGATCCGGACTCGTTCAAGTGGAGCGAGCTCGAGACGGCTTCCCGCGCCGTCAAATTCGGGACGATGAAATCCGTCCAAAAGAAAGACGAACATCATGTCTACCACACGGTGTTGAAACCGGCCTACGACCAGGCGAAGAAGAAGTTGAGCGAAGCGACCGCACAGGCCAGCACGAGCGGAGCGGACTATTTAGAGGTCTTGATGACGCAACGTCCGCTCGTCGAGACGCTCGTCAAGACCGTCCGGACGTTCGGTGCTGCCTATGAGCAGGCGAAGCGGGACCGCGCTTTCGTCGATTTCAGCGACCTTGAACATTATGCGCTCGCGATTTTGCGCGACGGGGACGGACCGTCCTCGGTCGCATCGCTCTATAAACAGCGCTTCGCCGAAGTGTTGATCGATGAGTATCAAGATACGAACGAGATCCAAGAAACGATTATCGGACTCGTCAGCCACGAAGCCGAACACGTCGGCAACTTGTTCATGGTCGGCGATATCAAACAATCGATTTATCGGTTCCGCCATGCCGAGCCGCGTCTGTTCATCGAAAAGGCGACCCGGTTCAAACAAGGTGGTTCGGGACAACGGATCGACCTGTCCCAAAACTTCAGGAGCCGGGCCGAAGTGCTCCATGGCATCAACGACTTGTTCGTCCGGTTGATGGACGAGGAAGTAAGTGAGATCGAATACGATGAGGCGGCCCGACTCGTGCCAGGCCGGGCGTATGAGGAGCTCGAGGCGAGACCTGAGCTGATTCTCGTCAATGGTGAGAGTCGTGATCTCTCGAAACAAGAGCTCGAAGGACGCGCCATCGCGACCCGGATTTTAGAACTTGTCTCGGGCGAGGAACCGTTCAAAGTGACCGATGAGGCGACCGGCTTGCTGCGGTCGTGCGAATATCGCGATATCGTCATCTTGGTCCGCTCAAAAAAAGAGCGCGTCGAACAGCTGATGGATATTTTGACACAGTACAACATCCCGGCCTATACCGATTCAGACGGCGGCTATTTCCAGGCGACCGAGATTCGCATGATGCTCGCCGTGTTGAAACTGATTGACAATCCGCTTCAAGACATCCCGCTCGCGGGAGCGCTCCGTTCACCGATGTTCGGCTTCAGTGACCAAGAACTGGCCAAGATTCGTCTTGAATCGGAGGACTCGTTCTTCGAGGCGCTCAAAGCGAAAGCGGACGATGAGGATGACCTCGGTCTGAAGTGCGGCGATGTGCTCGACGCGTTGTCAGCGTGGCGCACGTTCGCACGGAACCATAGTTTGTCGGAGCTGATTCAACAAGTGTTCAACGACACCGGCTTCTACGATTTCGCCGGTGGCTTGCCAGGTGGGAAAGGACGCCAAGAAAACTTGAAGGCGCTCTATGATCGGGCCTTGTCCTATGAACGGAGCGGATACCGCGGTTTGTATCGCTTCCTCCGCGTGATGGACCGACTGCAAGATAACGGTGAGGATTTGTCAGAGGCGCGTTCGCTCGGCGAAGAAGAGAACGTCGTCCGAATCATGACGGTCCATAAGTCGAAAGGACTGGAATTCCCGGTCACGATCGTCGCCCAGCTTGGAAAGCAGTTCAATAAACGCGACCAAATGCAGCGCGTCATCTTCCATAAACGGTATGGCATCTCGCTCGACGCCATCGATGTCGTCACCCGGACGAAGACGGAGACGTTCGTCAAAGAGATGATTCGCCGCGATCTCGATGCCACGATGAAAGCCGAAGAGATGCGCGTCCTGTATGTCGCCCTCACCCGTGCCAAAGAGAAATTGATTTTGGTCGGGACGATTAAAGAACCGGGGAAACAGATTCAGCAGTGGCTGCATGTCGAGCAGACCGGGACGACGTTATCGGCCGAGTCGCGTCGTGACGCGAAGACGTATCTCGATTGGGTCGCTCCGGCACTCCTGAAACTTGAAGGGGCTGCCTCGTTCTTAGAACAACAGGGCTTGCCGGTTATCGCTCCGCAACAAGAAGCGACACCGTGGACGTATCGCATCATCGGTGAGGGAGATTTGGCAGAAGTCGCCACACTCCAAGAGATGATGGCGCAGCTCCATCATGTCAAACAGTTCGAGGCGATCGATTTTCCGGTGAAAGACGAAGCGAACGTCAGTGAGTTCGTCCACAAGGCGTTCGCCTACGCCTATCCGGCACAGGCTGCGACGGAGACGGCGGCCAAACAAACGGTGACCGAATTGAAGCGGGCGCTCCAACTTGAACAGGCGGCGTTCGAAGAGACGTACCGGGCGACGGACACTCCGTATCGAGAACCCAAATGGAAGCAATCTCAGCAGACAGGGGCCGAACGGGGGACGACGTTACATCTCGTCTTCCAATTGATCGACCCGTCCGAGCCGCTCGATGTCCAAATCGACCGCTGGGAAGCGGAAAGCATGCTCAGCCCGGTCGAGGCCGAAACGGCACGGCTTGCGAGTCCTGAAATCAAGGCGTTCTTTGCCTCGGAAACGGGACGCGCGTTGACAGCAGCGCTTCAAACTGGGACAGGTTGGCGTGAGCTACCATTCACGTACACGGTCCCGGCCGAGCGAGTCAATCCAACGGGGACGTTCACCGACGAGCACGTGCTGATCCAAGGGATTATCGATTGTCTGTTTTATGACGGAGAGACGTATGTACTTCTCGATTATAAATCGGACTCTGTGCTTTTCTCGAGCGACTCCCGTGACGCGGCAAAACAAATGTTACGTGACCGCTATCACGTCCAACTCTCGCTTTATCGTGAGGCGATTGAGGCGATTTGGGGAATCACGGTCGGGCAGATGCTCATTTATTCGCTCGAATTGCAGGAAATTGTTGTATTATAATGTAGACGTTGTGAAGAAAAAGGGGTACGGTTATACACCGTACACCCTTATTTTTTGTGATTACGAACTGAATCCGTTAAAATAATGGAATGGGATAAAAAATGGAGGAATCGTCATGGTAAAAATTTTACTAGCAGAAGATGAAGAAGTATTACGCATGCTTGTTTTAGATACATTAGAAGATGAAGGATATGACATTGATGAAGCGCCAGACGGCCTTGAAGCCTATCGGCTAATCGAACAGAACGAGTACGACCTCGTGATTGTCGACCATATGATGCCAGGCATGACCGGTCTTGAGGTCATTGAGAAAGTACGAAAACTGCCAGGACGCCAACATACGAAAGTGATGATGCTCACGGCGAAGAGCCAACAATCTGATCGTGATTGCGCGAATGAGATTGGCGTCGACTACTTTATTTCGAAGCCGTTCAGTCCACTTGAATTGGTGAAGATTATAGGAGGCATCGTGAATTGAACAGATGGTTTAAACAAAAACTCGGGCGCGACCTCATGGTCGTCCTCTACTCGTTCCTCGCGCTCGCGCTCGTCGGCTCGATTTTCATGTACATGTACATGGAAGAACGAGTTGCGGCGAACGAACAACGGTTACAAGATGTCGATGAGCGGATTGACCGGTTGAACGTGCTTTGGGACGACTGGCAAGGCGCTCAATATGATTCCCGCGGCTTCCTCTTGTTTGGGGATACCGAGGCGCTTGAGCGGGCCCGTGCCAAAGAGAACGAGTTCCAACAAGAGATTAACTGGTTCAAGAGCGTCGTCCAGACGAAACAAGGTGAGATTTTCGCGGAGGATTTGCAAGAGTTTCATGACTTCTATTTCGGTGTCATCCTTCCGGTGACGACGGAGTACGGTCAATTGCGGGCAGAAGGTGAAATCACCGAGACGACCGTCGACCCAGAGACGGTGTTGGCGTTGCCGACAGCCCAGCGTTTGATTGAGCAGGGCGTCGTCCCGTACAGCCCAGAGCGCGGGATTGATACGCTCGGACCGATTCAACAGATTGAGACATCATTGTCAGATTATAAATCTTTGATGAATAGCGAGAAACAAAAAGTGTACGATGCTTGGAAATTGAATAACGATATTCTTCAATTCCTCTGGATTGCGAGCATTTTGTCGTTCGCGGCATTGATTTTACTGTTCATCCAACCGTTCTTGCGCCGTCAAACGCGTTTGATTTCGAGACTTTCAGTCGCGTCTGATCGCTTGTTGAAAGGCGAAATCGTCGATTTGAGTGATCAGATGGAACGCGAAGATGAGATCGGGATCATGTCACGGTCGTTCAACAAAATGGCCGAGACGCTTCGTGACAATGAACGTCACTTGATTGAGAAAAATCACGAGCTGCAAGCGCAACAAGAAGAGTTGATTGCGCAACAAGAAGAGCTTCAGGCACAGCAGCAAGAGCTTGAAGAGATCTTGGAGCAGACGCAACAGAACGAGCAGCACTTGGCTTACCGCAACGAATTGACCGAGACGCTCGCGGCCCGCGATTCGCTCACGGCCTATCCAGAAATTATCGAGAAGCTCGTCGCCATCACCGACTCAGAAGTCGGCGCGCTCGTCTTCGTCGATGCGACAGGTTCATTCTCGATCACGAGCCACGGCTTGAACGAGACGCTCACGCGTCAATTGCTCGATAGCGAGAATTCGGTCTTGACGCGGGCGATGACACTGCGGACGACCGTCCATTCGTCGAAACAAGTCGCGAGCGACCATCCGCTCCCGTATCCATACTATATGTATGAGACGGCCGTGCCGGTCCATGATCCGACGGATGACTCGATTATCGCGTTCATCTATCTCGTTCGTTATAAAGACCGCTTCACGCAGACACAGATGGGCGACATCATGTCGTTCGCCCGTCAGTTGTCGCTCTCACTTCTCCGGATGCGTCTGTTTGAAGAGATGACCCGTGAGAAAGGGAAGACGGAACGGATTCTCGACTCGATTCGCGAGGCGGTCATTTACGTCGAACACTCGACCGATGACGTCTTCGTCAACCGTCCGCTCTATGAGATGTTCCCTGAGCTTGACGACATCACGTCGAGCGAACTCGCGGAACTATCATGGAACGAATGGCGCGAGACGATTTCAACGACGGTCGATCAAGAAGATGATTTCTTGAAGTATACCGATCGTTTGTTCACGGACGACTTCCCACATGACAGCGTGAGTTTCTCGATCCGTAAAGGGGAAATGAACCTACAGATGTATGCGGAGCGCATCGTCGTCGGCGGGTTATCGAAAGGAACGTTGCTCGTCTTCCGCGACATCACGAGCGAGACCGAGGCGGAGCGCTTGAAGAGCGAGTTCATCTCGACCATCTCCCATGAATTACGGACCCCGCTCTCTTCGATTTATGGGTTCACCGAGCTCATGGTCAAGAAGCAGTTGCCGAACGAGAAGCAAGCGAAATACTTGCAGACGATTCATGCCGAGACGGAGCGCTTGACGCATCTCGTCAACGACTTCCTTGACGTGCAGCGCATGGAAGCCGGCAGTCAAATGTATGACCGCGAACAGCTCGACGTCGAGCCGGTCATTCGCGATATGATGACGTTCTATGAGGCGTCATCGTTGAAACACCAGTTCGAGCTCGTCACGGCCGATGATCGCCCGTACGAACTGTTCGCCGACTGTCAGAAGTTCAAACAGTTGATGAGTAACTTGCTCTCGAACGCCGTGAAGTATTCGCCGCGTGGCGGGAAAATCACAGTCGAACTGGCCCATCACGACCAATCCATTTCGATTAAAGTGAAAGACCAAGGAATCGGGATTCCGAGCGATGCGCTCGACCGACTCTTCGACAAGTTCTATCGTGTCGACAATTCGGACAGCCGTGAAATCGGCGGTACCGGACTCGGCCTTCCGATCTGTCAGGAAATCGTCCGCGGTCACGCCGGTCAGATTCATGTCGAGTCGGTGCAGCATCAAGGCTCGACGTTCACGGTCGTCATTCCAAGTTATGAATACGCCGTCCGTGAACAAGAAACGACGACAGCTTAATCACGTCAGCAACGCAAGGCGCCTATCGATCATCGATGGGGCGCCTTTTTGGTGGAAGCGAAGATTTTTCAATCACCTGCTTGACCGTAAAGCGAGCGACTCGTGTACAATAGAGATTGTACATAATGGAAAGGGGGACTTTGAATGCCATTGACTGCATTCCTACACACGCACGTCACGAGCTGGATTTTATTACTCGTCTTGTTCGCTGTCGCCTACGTCGGCTATAAGAACGCGAACAAGAGCGGGAAGATTGCCCACATGGTGTTTCGACTCATGTTGCTCGTCGCGTTCGGCACAGGACTTTATTTGTATTTACAATTGAACGGTGGCGGCATGTTCTATCACGTGAAAATCACGGTCGGACTGCTCACGCTCATCTTCGGTGAGATGACGCTCATCCGTGTGAAGAAGAAAAAACCAGCGAACGCGATGTTCGGCGGTTTCGTCGTACTTGCACTCGTGACGATTTTCATCGGCTATGCGTTGCCATACGGACAGTCGTTCTTTAGCAATTTCATTTAAGGTTGATTCCCATTCCGCACATCGGAGTGGGATTTTTTTGTTTGTCCGTAAATTATTAGGGGAAAATAAAAAAATCAGTGATAACGATGATGAGGTGAAATGATGGAACAACAAATGAATGAATGGTCACGCGTCTTGCACGCGCGAAGATGGATGAAACAAACGGAATCGTTCCTGCCGCTTTGGCACGGATATATCGGCTATAAATATGGATTGTTCGATGCACTCCAAGGCGGTGCCAGCTTTGCGGAGATGACGCTTCGCTTGAAGCAACCGTTGACGAAGCTCGCGCTGGAGCGTTGGCTTGAAGTGGGGGTCGCCGTTCGTCATTTGAAGAAGAGAGGCTGGCGTTACTTCCCGACACGTAGTTTGAAATATCAATTGTCGCATGAGGATGAGCGCAGTATCGGTTTCATGCTGCAAGAGATGATGGAGCTGCATATCCCGGCGCTCATCGCTTACCCTGACTTTTTAGAGTCGGGCAAACAGAAGACGTTCGATGGGGCGACGCATGGACAGGTCGTTGCACAGACGTCGACGCTCGTCGAGACGGTCGCTTTCCCAGTCGTTCAACAACTGTTGCGTCAGGCCGACGTGAAGACGATGCTCGATATCGGATGCGGGCACGGTGGTTACTTGCGTAAACTGCATGGCCTCGAACCAGAGTGGAAGTTGACCGGGATTGACTTAGAAGAGGACGTCATCGCCGAAGCCCGGGAGCAGGATGAGTCAGGCGATATTCGTTACGAAGTGGCCGA
This sequence comes from Exiguobacterium sp. s194, assembly GCF_018618275.1. NCBI lineage: Bacteria > Bacillati > Bacillota > Bacilli > Caryophanales > Exiguobacterium > Exiguobacterium sp. s194. Next base: position 69,475 of record NZ_JACSLT010000010.1, read on the forward strand.
TTTCATGGAATGGGATCATGAGGACCGGTTCGATGCCGTCATGATGAATAACATGCTCTATTACTTCTCGCCAGAAAAACGAATCGAATTGCTCGAACGGATGCTCGAGAACCTCGAAGCGTCCGGTGTCGCCGTCCTCGTCACTCCGCTCGCAGAGACGCCGCTCGGCTCTCGGTTTGCCTCGGCGTTCAATGCGTTCATGACCCTCCATGACAACTTGCATCCGTTACCGACAATTCGAGAGTTGCGCCGTCAAATGCAGCAAGTCGGCTTTGAAAATATTCGCTTTATCCCATTCATCCCGGAAGGATCATGGTATATCGTCATTGCCGAACGCGGCAATTGACACATGGCGGACACACGACGAGCCGATTCAAATTTGAACTTGTCTCCAGTCATTTCTATAATGAGATAGAAGCATAAGAGACTATTCACATAGGGAGTTGTTCAACGTGTCGGAAAAAAGAGTCGCCGTGATCGGTGCCGGACCAGGAGGACTTGCGGCTGCGATGCTGCTCGCAAGCCGTGGTGTGAAGGTAACAGTATTTGAGAAGCAGGCGTTCGTCGGTGGACGAACGTCTCGTCTTCAAGTCGGAGAATTCGCGTTCGATCGTGGCCCGACTTTTTTAAATATGCCGTATATTTTAGAAGAGATTTTCGAAGAGACGGGTCGCGATTTACATGACTACGTCGAGATGAAACGCCTTGAACCGATGTACGACCTTTATTTCGATCGAGGGAACCGGGTACTGTCGATGACGACCGACCGTGATCAAATGCATCAGGCGATTGAAGAGCAATTCCCTGGGAACGGGGAAGGCTATGAACGTTTCATGGCCGAACAAGCCATCAAGCTGTCGAAGTTGATGCCGGTCCTGCAGACGGCGCATGACAAGTTGACGGATTACGTGGCTACACGCGTCTTGAAGGCGTTGCCGTTCTTGTCGATTGGTAAATCGTTATATGACGTGTTATCGGAATACTTCACGAGCGAGGAGCTGAAGTACGCCTTCACTTTCCAAGCCAAATATTTAGGGATGTCGGCTTGGGATTGTCCAGGCGGCTTCTCGATTCTGTCGTATATGGAGCATGCCTACGGCGTCCATCATCCGATTGGCGGCGTGAACCAACTATGTACAGCGATGGCGCGCGTCATCGAAGAAGAGGGCGGTGAGATTCGTCTCGGAGAAGGCGTTGACCGTCTCTTGCTCGATGGGAAGCGTGTCAACGGTCTCGTGGCGAACAACGTGCATTACGCGTTCGATGAAGTGATTGTCGGGGCCGATTTCGCCCATGCGATGACGACACTCGTCCCGAGCGATGCGCTCACGCGTTGGAGTCCGAAACAACTGAAGAAGAAGCGCTACTCGTGTTCGACGTTCATGCTCTATCTCGGGCTCGATCGCGTCTATGACGACGTCGCCCATCACTCGATTCATTTCGCAGACGACTACGAGCGTAACGTGAAAGAGATGACGCAAGACTTGAAGCTGAGTGAAGACTTCTCCTTCTACGTGCAGAACGCGTCAAACATTGACCCGACGCTGGCACCAGCCGGTAAATCGTCACTCTACGTCCTCGTGCCGGTCCCGAACAATCTGTCGAACTTGCCTTGGGAGAAGCTCGAGGCGACGATGACGGAACGTGTCCTCGATGCGCTTGAGACGCGTTCACCGTATCGCGACATTCGTAACCATATCGAGGTCATGCAGCCGCTCACGCCGAACGACTGGGAAGCGTTCGGTGTATATGAAGGAGCCACGTTCAATCTCGGACACAACTTATCGCAGATGATGTATTTCCGTCCGCACAATCAGTTCGAGGAACTCGATCACGTCTGGCTCGTCGGCGGGGGCACTCATCCAGGCAGCGGACTGCCGACGATTTTTGAGTCGGCGCGGATCACGGCGAACCTATTGCGTGACCGGGCAGGTGTCGGCCAATGAACATCAGCTTCGTCGGTGCCGGAATCGGGTCGCTTTACGCGGCCTTGCTCCTGACCCATAAATATCCGTCGCTACACGTGACCATCTATGAGAAAGAATCCCGCGTAGGGGGTCGACTCAATTATGTCGAATTCGAGAACGGCGCCCGCGTCGATGAGGGGCCGACCATCGTCCTGTTACCCGGGAAACTGAAAAGTCAGCTTCAAGAAGCCGGGTTCCCGGAACGTGAGCTCGAACTGCTTGAAGTCGACCCGCTCTATCGCCTCCGTTATGAGGATGGGACGACGTTCTATAAATATCGCGATATCGAGCGCCAGGCGGCCGAAATCGACCGTCTTTTCAACGAGGGTGCCGGATTCAAAAAATATATGGCCCAAAAACGAGAAGAGTATCGCCTCGGCTTCGACGCGTTCTTGGACCGGGGCTATAAGAGCAAGACGGATCTGTTCGAGCCGAAGTTATTGATGCTCCTCATGCGCTTGAAGGCGTATGAGACGGCCCACGAGAACATGAAACGCTTCTTTAAGGACGAACGTCTTCGTGTCGCCTATAGTCTGCAAACGCTCTACATCGGCGGCAACCCGTATGACACGCCATCCCTCTATGGCTTGATTCCGTATCGGGAGCAAGAAGAGGGGATTTGGTACGTCAAAGGAGGATATTTCTCGCTGGCGACGAAAATAGAACAAGAGTTGAAGCGCCGGGGCGTCACGTTCAAGCTGAACGCGAAGGTGGAACGCGTCCGCGTCGCCGAAGGTCGGGCGGATGCGGTCGTCGTCGACGGAGTCGTCCATCCGTATGATGCGGTCGTCGTCAACGGCGACTTCCCGCTCATGGAACGCTTGATTGATGGCGTCAAGCCAAAGTCGTATGAACCGTCGAGTGGGACTCTCTTGTTATATTTCACCGTGAACGGGGACATCGACTTGCCGGTCCACCAATTCGATTTACCGAATGATTTTGCCGGGTCGATGCGGACCATCTTCGAAGATGGTAAACTGAGCGAGTATCCAGCAATGTATACGTTCAATCCGTCCCTCATCGATGACTCGCTCGCACCGACGGGCACGAGCGTGCTGTACGTACTCGTACCGGTGCCGCGTAAACTGGAACGGAAAGACTTCGAAACGAGCGGTGCAATCGAGCATTTGATCGGCCGCATCGAACGGATGGTGCCCGATTTCAGAGACCGTGTCTTGGAAATGAAAGTCCGGACGCCAATGGATGCGGAACGATTCGGCTTGTTCGAGGGCGGAAGCTTCGGCATCGCCCCGAAATTGGTCCAGTCGGCCGCGTTCAAACCGCAGGCCCGTCCGTATGCCCAGATCGACCGTCTCTATGCGGTCGGGGCATCGGTCCATCCGTGCGGAGGCGTTCCAATCGTCATGATCGGCTCGCAACTGTTAGTGAAAAGAATGGAAGAAGAAATGGGGGCATTGTACCATGACGACACAAGAAGCGTATCGTCAATGTGAAGACGTAATGAAAAAAGGCTCGCTCACGTTCTATCGGGCCTTTTCCCTGCTCTCTAAACCTGACCGCCAAGCCGTGGCTGCGGTCTATACGTTTTGTCGGACACTCGATGACGCGGTCGACGAATCTGATAGCCCCGAGGAAAGTTTGACGCATTTTTTGGCCGAGTTCGATCGTTTCTTGGCGGGCGAACCATTGCCGGATGCGCTCTGGGTGGCGCTCGAGGATGTCTGGAAGCGATACGACATGGACGTCGAACCGTTCTTCGAGTTGGCCGAAGGCATGAAATGGGACTTACATAAGACGCGTTATGCGACGCTCGAGGAGACGGAGCAGTATGGCTATTACGCGGCCAGTACCGTCGGCTTGATGCTGTTACCGATTCTCGCGCCGGACACCGATGCGGGTGGACGCCAGCAATTGAAGCAAGGCGCCATCGATTTAGGAATTGCCATGCAGTTGACGAACATCTTGCGCGACGTCGGGGAAGACCTCGATCGGGACCGGATTTATGTGCCCCAATCGTTGCTCGCCGAGTTCGGTGTCGAGGAAGCCGATTTGTTTGCGCGGCAAGTGACTCCGGCGTTCATCGACGTCTGGGAGACAGTGGCCCGTCGCGCGGAAGCGTTATACAGCAGCGCTCGGGAGACGCATCACTTGTATCCTGTGACGAGCCGGAAGCCTGTCGCGGCGGCAGCGCTCCTCTATGAAGGGATTTTAGATGCGGCCCGGCAGAACGGGCATGACGTCTTCACGAAGCGGGCGTATGTCTCGACGATTCAAAAAGGCAAACTGTTGACCAGATTATAAGCAAGGGCGGTCGTCTTGAGACGGCTGCCTTTTTTGCGCACAAAAAAACCACTTTTGGCGGGGGACCAAAAGTGGTGTAAGCGTTATGTGATTCGTTCATCGGGGAAACGAACGAATCGGACGTGATGAACCCTAAAGATGTGCCTCGTTTCATGGGGAATGAAACAATGGGGCATCTTCGCTGAAGCAGGATGCTTGATGGACTAAGGGGGAACATCAGATGCATGCTGTTCCAGCTGCGGGATACGAGTGGGGAAACTCGCTCATCACTTTTTTCTCGGGTGTGACAAGTTCAAAACGCGATAGGCTCGGGGAAGCCATTCGATCGCTACAGGTGTAACTAACGTTACAAAACTGCTTGAACTCGAATATGATATTATCACGTCTGTCCCGTGTCGACAAGTGTCGAATCCTCTGTTCACAAAATGTTCAAATTGTCAGAGGTATGTCCTCTAACATCGATTGGGCCGCGAATTGTCCTGAAAGCGTCACCATCGGGCTACCGCCACCAGGGTGGGTCGAACCGCCCGCAAACCAGATGTTTGAGACGTCTTCGGAACGGGCCGACGGACGGAAAAACGCTCCTTTTTTCGAGTTGGCCGACGTCCCGTAAAGCGCTCCGTAGTAGGCGTAAAAATCACGGGTCAAATCGAGTGGAGTGACGCGGCGATGGAACAAGACATCGCTGTCTTCCCAATCGACACCGAACGTGCGGAGCCGTCGACGAATCAAATGCTCATACGTCTCGGCATCGATATCGGTCATATGGGCCGGCGCATTGACGAGGATGAACAAGTTATCGCCGGCTTCTCCCATTGACGGGTCGGTATGGGCCGAGTTCGAGATATAGATCGTCGGCTCATCGGCATAGCGTTCCTCTTCAAACAAGGCCCGGAACTCGGCCTCGTAGTCGTCTGAGAAATAGACGTTGTGATGGGCGAGGTTCAATCGTTTGTTCAAGCCGATCATGATGACGAAAGCGGACACCGATGGCTCGATCGTGTCGCGTGTCGGTACCGGGAACGAGGGACGGTCCATCGCGTCGACGAGACGCGGATATTGCGTGAGCAGTTCCCCGTTCAGAAGGACGGCATCGCAAGACATGACCTCTTCGTGGTCGATGACGACCGCATGGGCCTTCCCGTTCGTCACTTCGATTTTCGTCACCTCATGGCCGAGCCGGAACTCGACGCCGAGCTCGCTCGCCCGTTTCGCGAAGCCTTTCGCGATCGTCCAGTTCCCACCTTTGGCGAAATAGACGCCGTCATTCAGCTCGAGATGCGAGATGAGCGCGAACGTGCCTGGTGTGACGTAGGGGCTGCTGCCGATATACGTCGCATACCGGTCGAGTGCTTGGATGATGCGAGGGTCCTTGAAGTACTTTTTATGGAGCGCATGCAGGCTCTTGAGCGGATGCACTTTCATCATGTCGGCCCAAAGACCGGTATCGATTTTCGAGTCCATCCGCGTGAAGAAGCGGTGATTGGCAATCTCGAACAGTTTTTCCGCCTCGTCTAAGTAAGCGGCCAATTGATTTTTATCGGCTTTGTCGCCGGTCAGACGGCGCACCTCAGCTTCCATTTTTTCGCGGTCCGAATCGAATGTGAACGTCGAACCGTCGGAGAAGTGGTTGACCGTGTGCGACTCGAGTTTGACGAGCTCAAAATAGTCATCCGGGTTGGCGCCGCTGTTGCGGATGACGGAGCGGAACACGTCCGGCATCGTAATCGTATTCGGTCCGAAGTCGAAGCGGTGTCCATCGGTGATAATCGGCATGAGCTTCCCACCGACATGCTCGTTCTTTTCAATGACGGTCACGTCGTAACCGCGGGCGGCCAAGGTGACGGCGGCACTCAAGCCGCCGAGACCGGCCCCGATAATGGCGATATGTTTCATAGTATGCCTCCTAATTATTGATACGTTCGGCCTTTCCATGAAATCGGCTTCCGTCGCCATTTGCGCACGACCGCGCTCGACAAGAGGAGCAAGTAGGCGATGAGACTGAACGGGTGGAGCCAAAACTGGCGGCCACCCGATTTGACATCGATGGCGAGGCGCGCGAGCAAAACGAACGCGCATGCCAAGAATGAAATCCAGTCCATGCGGACGAGAAAGACGATGAAAGCAGACAGCTGGATGCCGTAGTAGAGAAAGAAATAAAGGGCGATGCCCACTGCTTCATTCATTCCCTTGAATACGTTCTTTGAAAACCCATTCCAGACTTCTTCATTCGTCGCATACATGTCACACGTGATATACGGCGAGACGTTGACGAGCGACGTGATCTTTTTCCGACGTTTGAACTCGCGGCAGAGATCGATGTCGTCAATCAATGAATCATGAATCGAGGCGTGCCCTCCGACATCCTCGTAGCTCGCCCGCTCGACGAGGACGTTCATCCCGTTGGCCGCGGCGAAGGCAGGATGACGGACTTTTCGCCAAAACAGGGGCAAATGCTGGGCGATTAAGACGTGCTGCATCGGAATCAACAGTTTGCCGAGCCAAGTCGGTGTCGGGAAACGGGGGAAGCCGGACAAGAAGACCGCTCCTTCGCGGGCGAGTGTGCCGTGAAGTCGACCGATGAACGTCGGGTCGATCGTCACGTCGGCATCGAGGAACAATACATACGGCTCGGTCGTCCGGGTCGCCAACTGATGGCATGCATGGACTTTACCGGCCCAGCCTTCCGGGAGCGGCACCCCACGGAAGATGGTGAAGCGGGAATCGCCCGCAATTGCTTGAACGAGCGCCTCATATGTACCGTCCTCGGACCGGTCCTCATACAAATAAACGTGACATTCATCCGTCAAGGCTGCCTTTAAACTTGTGACGAGTTTCGGCACGTTCCGCTCCTCGTTCCGAAGCGGGATGCAAATCGCGGTCGAAGGGACAGGGGCCGGAGCGGTGAGCGGCCGGAGGAATAGCAAGTTCACCAGCGTGAAGACGAGCATCAGGGACGTGATGACGAACAGAATCATGAGCGGCCTCTTCCGAGTTGGAGCACGTGCTCTGTCCAATCCGCCAAGCTGCGCTTCGGAGGGAACAGCTCGATATAGCGGTCGGATTGTGCGATCACGTCGTCGCGCGTATCGTCATATAGTCGCTCAAGTGCTTTGGCGAGCTCTTGTTTTTGGTCACGTCGCGTCTTAGAGACGACCGTATGGTTGCGGAACCGCACATAGACGAGCGGGGCGGCGTGGGACGCGAACGTATAATAGATGGCGCACAACCGGACTTCTGGATTGTGAATCAGCATCGTTGCACCGGAACCGATCTCGAGCGGGCGATGCTCCTGTGGATACTCACGTCCTTGCGGGAACACCCAGACGGACTTGCCAGCGAGTAACAGCCGATTAGCATAGTCGAGCGAGGCGCGCACGTCCGATAGTTTGCCTTTTTTGATGGAGAACGCACCTAAGTGGCGGAAGAACGGGAAGCGGCGCAGTCCATCCTCATCCATCAAGACGTGGACGTCGTGACGCAAATAATATTCGTTCAACATGAGCAGAATCATCCCGTCCCACCACGAGCTGTGTGTGCTCAAAAACAATCCAGGTGTCGGCACGTCATCGGCCCGGACGTGAATCGTATGGAAAAACGGACGGATTTGACGCTCTTTGACGAACGTCGAGAACAGGTTATTGAACCATTTCTTTTTGCTCGCTTCGATCATGACGGCTCCTCCGTTCTATCAAGATGAGACCTGCGGCGGTCACGAGGCTGAGGACACCGATCCCGTAGAGACCGGCGTTGACGGCCGTGACTCCGAACAAGGCGTGAAGCATGACGAACAAATAACGGCCGTGCCCGAGCAACATCGGTTCCGCCTCGACTTCAAACCGGTCGAGTAACCAAGAGAAAATGAGCGACAGTCCGAACCAGCCGACGAAGTTTTGCGTCGGGATATCATAATACAAACCGGCATTGGCCCATTCCCAATAGCCTTTCACGTTCGCGGCGACCGGATCGATTGCCATGTCGAGCCAAACAGCGAGGAATGGGACGAGCCAGAGCGTGCGGTTCTTGAACGAGAACAAGCGGGCGACGGCAAAACTCGAGCCGATGACGGCGAGCCAGGCTGCACCGATTGTGACCGGTACACCGAACACGGTCGGACCGAACGCCTCGGCGTAGATATACTCGCTGAACGGGAACCCGGTTTTGACACCGAGCGTCTCGACAGCGATTGAGCCGAAGAAGATGAACGGGACAATCCAGCGGGCGTGGCGGACGCCGTCCGCGATCACCCAACCACCGATGGCCCCAGCGAGCCATAAGAATACCGGGTTTGCCCATTCGAGCCAACTCGGCAACAAATCAAAGCCAACGAGGACGACCCCGATGACATACCAAACTAAAAACCATTTCCAAATCCATGGATACACTTTCATTTCATCACCTCTATTACCATTCTAGAGAGGTTTGTGACATCCGTCTAATAAATGCATGCAAAAAAAGAGCCCCTCGAGAGGGACCCATCAATTCGCCATCCGTTTTCGTTTCTTGACGAACGAGAAGGCGATGAATAAGACGTAGAATGTGACGGCGATGAACCAGAACGACGGCCATTCTTTCCACCGGGCGAAAATCATGTACGTCAAGTAGATGAGACTGACTGTGATGATGAACGAATGGCGCGGGAGCGGCACATCTTTGAAACTCGGGATACGCACGCGGCTGACCATGAGCAGGGCGAGACCCGTGAAAAAGATTGGGGTGAGCAGTTCATTAATCTGGTCCCCGAACGTCGTCACGACGGCGAGCAGTCCGCCGGCCGCGGTGATCGGGACGCCTGAGAAGTAGCTGGCCGTGACGTTCGTCGCCGATAAGTTGAAGCGGGCCAAGCGGTAGGCGCCGAACAGCGGGAATAGGGCGGCGAAGAAGAGGCCGTAATTGCCGTAATCGATAAAGAACGTGTAGTAGGCGAGTAACGCCGGGGCGACCCCGAACGTGACGACATCGGCGAGCGAGTCGAGTTCTTTCCCGAAGTCACCGGCCACTCCGAGCATACGGGCCAGCCGTCCGTCGAGACTATCGAGCATCATGGCGATGATAATCAGTAACGTCGCGTTCGAAAAGTCGCCGCGCGCCGCATAGACGATGGCCAAGACGCCACAGAACAAGTTGCCGAACGTAAATGAGTTAGGAATCCACGAGCGGATTCGTTCTTTCCACATAGGTATTGCCTCCATCTTTGTTATTGAGTGAACCAGCGACCGTCCGTGAATCCGAGCAAGTCAGCCGGAGCGAGTTCGAGTTGATAGCCGCGTTTTCCGGCCGAGATGATAATCGTGTCTTTTTGTTTGGCGCTGTCGTGAAGAAACACAGGGAATCGTTTCTTCGCACCAATCGGCGAGACCCCGCCCCGGATGTACCCGGTCAGTGCCTCGAGTTCCTTCACCGGTACGGGCGAAGCCTTTTTGGCGCCCCAGGCTTTTGCGGCCGCTTTTAAGTCGATATCGAGCTCTCCTGAAATCAAAAAGAAGGCGAATCGGCGTTGCTCGTTCTCGAGACAAATCGTTTTATACAGTTGGTCGAGCGGTTTACCGAGTGATGCGGCGACATGCTTGGCCGAGACGTCGGACTCGTCCACTTCATATGTGTGATACGTGAACGGGACGTTCCGTTGTTTCAGTTGTCTTGCGGCGTTTGTCAGTTGCATCGGTCCCACCCTTTCGTTGAACGACTCTTTTAAGAATAGCAAATAGTGGTAGCGTCGGGCAATCGAACTCGGAAAGTTTTCATGACAAGAAGGAAACAGAATCCATGATAGAGAAATGAATAGTGATTCATTTTATCATGAAGGGGGAAATTAGGATGGAAACGATTCAACTGGAACAGCGGAACGGGGTCGGCTGGCTGAAATGGGACCGGCCGGAAAAATTGAACGCATTAAATGAGACGTTGCTTCGCGAGGCGAGGGAAGCGATGGAGCAGCTCGTGGCGGATGAGGCCGTCCACGTCATCGTGCTCGTCGGGCAAGGACGTGCCTTCTCATCGGGACAGGACTTGACGATTGAGAGTGACGCCGACTATGGAGTGTATTTAGAAGAGGTGTATCATCCACTCGTGCGGGCGCTTGCCGACTGTCCGAAACCAATCATTGCCGGCATTCATGGGGTCGTCGCGGGGGCGGGTCTCAGTCTGGCGCTCGCCGCGGACGTCCGGCTCGTCGCAAGGTCGACGAAGTTCAGTTCGGCGTTCATCAAAATCGGTCTCGTCGCCGACGCGGGGGGACCGTACCATTTGCGACGCTTGATGCGGCCAGATCTCGCGCTCGCTTGGATGTGGAGCGGCAGCACGATTGACGCCAAACAGGCCGAGACGTTCGGTCTCGTTACGGAGCTCGTCGAGGATGAGGCGTACTTGGAACGGTTGACGACATACGCCGAGACGCTCGCAGCCAAGTCACCGACGGCGGTGCAAGGCATGAAGGCGTTGTTCCGGGCCGATTCGTTCGAGGACGGGCTCGAGCAAGAGATTATCTGGCAACGGAAATGTGGGCAGACGGACGTTCATCGCCAGGCGATGCAGGCGTTCTTAAATCGATAATCGATAAAAAAAGAAGCGGTCACAGCGACCGCTTCTTTTTGATTGGTTATGAAGTTGGCTTCGGTTCGAACTGGAAGCCTTTTTGTTGCCACGTCCCGTATTTCCAGCGCCGGAAGGCGAAGAAACCGCGGAACCACTCGTCGAGTGAGAAGGCGAGCCAAATCCCGAGGACGCCGAGCCCCATCTGGAGACCGAACAAATAACTGAAGACGACGGCGACGCCCCACATCGAGGCGATTCCAATCATGACCGGGAAGCGAACGTCGCCGACCGACTTGAGCGAGCCCATCAAGACGATGTTCATGGCACGACCTGGCTCCAGGATGAGCGTCGCCCATAAAATCGGTACGCCGACGGCGATGATGTCCGGGTTCGACGTGAACAGACCGAGCAACGACTTACCGAAGACGGCGAGTCCGAGTGAGGCCACGAGTGATGCGAACATGGCGAGCTTCAACGTCTTGACGGCGCGGGTATACGCCTCTTTAAACCGTTTCCCGCCGATGTCACGGGCAATCAACAGCTGCGTCCCTTGCGCGACGGCGACCGTGAACAAGAAGGCGAGCATCGACAGGTTCATGACATAGACGCGGGCGGCGAGGGACGCCTCACCCATCGTGGCGATGAAACCGGTGATGATGATTTGTGAGAACTGATACGACAAGTTCTCTCCAGCCGATGGTACCCCGATTTGGAGCAAGGCACGGATATCATCGCGTTGCGGCTTAATCAATTCTTTGAGCGGGAAGCGGAGCATGAGTCGCTTCTTGACGATCCAGAACAAGAGTACCATCGCCGAGAAACGGGCGATGACGATGGCCCAGGCGACACCGGCGACACCTGTCACCGGGAGGCCGAACCAACCCATGACGGCAATCATGGCTCCGATGGCCGTGATGATATCGATGAGAAGCGTCGCGAGCATCGCATGTTTCGTCATCCCGTGACTCCGGAGGACGGAACTGAGCGCCATGATGAGCGCCTCGGTGAAGAGCGACAACCCGACGATTTGTAAAAACAAGAGACCGTGGTCGAACAGCTCATCCGATAGACCGAACAGGCGGAGGAACGTCTCACCGAACAAGAACACGACGGCGACCATGATCACGCCGAGCCACATGTTCAAGCTGACGGCAGAACGGGCGAAGTCGCGGCTCTTCTTCATCCGATTGGCGCCGATGGCTTGACCGATCAAGATGGTCGCGCCGACCGACGTCACGCTGAAGACGATTAAGAAGACGTTCAAAATTTGGTTGGCGACGCCGACGGCAGAAGCGGCGGCATCTGAGTAATGGGCCAACATGAGCGTGGCGATAATCCCGGTCCCCATATGGAGCGCGAGCTCGATGAAGATCGGCCACGATATTTTAAATAAACTGAGCTGTTCGGTGTTTTTGTTCGGCATGTGAATTCTCCCTTGTTTCTACAATTCTCTCTATGAAATATTTACGTTGTCAAAATCACAAGGGTCATGTTACTCCTTTTGATATGAAAAAGAAAGGGATTTAGCAAATTATTTTCAACAAAAAAAACACCCGCCGAAACGGGTGCAAAACCGAATTTATTTCATTTTCAAAATCGTGGCGCTGAACGGTGCGAGTTCGACTTCAAGTGAGTCTACATCGCGGTCGTGAAGCAAATCGTAAGCGCTTCCCGTATGCCAGAGTGGGTTCAGCTTCGATACCGTCTCTGAGTTATTGAAGTATATCAAATATGTCTCGTCTTTCGTGCAACGCTCAATGATGAGTGCGTTCGACTCGTTATCGACGAGGTTGAAGCGATACGACCCGGCGTTAGCAAGCACCGGGTGCTCTTTGCGAAGTCGAATCAATTTTTGGATATAGCGGAACAGCTCCCGGTCTTCCTGCGTCTCATCCCACGGCATGCAACGACGGCAGCCCGGGTCTTGTTCACCCTCGAGACCGATTTCATCCCCGTAATAGATACATGGGCTGCCCGTGTACGTGAGCATCGACGTCATGAGCAACTTGAACTTTCCTTTATGTCCTTTCGCTCGTGTAAGGGCACGCGGCGTGTCGTGCGAATCGATCAAGTTGAACGTCACTTCGTTCACGTTCGTCGTGTTCATCATCTCGACGCGCGTCAATTCATCCCGGAACTCGGAAGCGGACGTACGGTCGAGCGCGAAATAGTTGAGGCTCGCGTTCGTGAACGGGTAGTTCATAACCGCATCGAACTGATCGCCTTGAAGCCACGGCTGCGCGTCATGCCAAATCTCACCGAGGATGTACGCTTCTGGGTTCGCTTGTTTCACGGCTTTCCGGAAGTCGCGCCAGAACGCATGATCGACTTCGTTGGCGACGTCCAAACGCCAGCCGTCGATGCCGAACTCCTCGACCCAATAGCGCGCGACTTCTAATAGATAAGCTTTTAGCGCCGGGTGCTCCGTATTGATTTTCGGCATGTTCTTCTCGAACGCGAACGTATCGTAGTTCGGCTTCGGTGTCGTCTCGATCGGGAAGTCACGAAGGTAGAACCAGTCCCGGTACTCCGACTGCGGTCCGTTCTCGACGACGTCGAGGAACCACGGGTGATTGTACCCGACGTGGTTGAAGACCGCGTCGAGCATGACTTTAATCCCGTTCTCGTGCAGAAGGTCGACGAGTTGTTTGAACTGTTCCTTCGTTCCGAACTGAGGATCGATTTCCATATAATCGAGCGTATCGTATTTATGGTTCGTCGTCGCCTTGAAGATCGGGCAGAAGTAGATGCCGGTAATGCCGAGGTCGACGATGTGGTCGATATGATCGATGATCCCTTGGAAGTCGCCGCCGAAGAAGTTCGTGATTGTCGGCTCGGTGCTGTTCCACGGGAGCGTGCCTTCCGGGTCGAGTGACGAGTCACCGTTCGCGAACCGGTCCGGGAAGATTTGATACCAGACCGTATCTTTCACCCACGACGGGGCATGGAAGATGTCGACCGGGTTGATGAATGGGACGCAGAAATAGTAGCCCGTGTCATCGAGCGGCTTATCTTCGAACCAACCTTTTTCCGTATAGACGGCCGTCTCATTGCCGTCATGGAGACGGAAGCCGTAACGGAGCCGGCGGAATGGCGGCTTGATGGCGATGAACCAATAGTCGTATTGGTCGTCGTGTCCGATCTTTTCCATCGGTGTCTCGAACGTGCGCCAGAAGCTCGGCTTGTCCGGATCGAAGTTCCACATGGCCGGGTCTTCCGAATGCCAGTCATATGGGTCATTCCAAATTAAGTCAACAGATTGGATATCATTTCTTTTCGTATGGAATCGAATATGTATCGTTTCTCGGTCGTACTTGTACACGAAAGGGGACATGGCGCGATGATAGATAGCTTCTTTAATCAAATGAAATCGTTCCTTTCTCTCTTAGGGTTGTTACCATTTTACACTGTCTGTTCAGAAAAGAAACATCAGTTGTGAAAACGTTTGCTCAAGCAAAGGTTAATAAAGCGTTTACATTTTGTCAATCGTTCGATTCCTTGTTTCATAAGAAAAACACCTACAAAAAGTTCAAAAAGAGATAAATGGGACAACAGCAGGAAAAATTCCTAAAAAAAAGTCTTGTAAAACGCTTACACAACTGTATAATAAAAATTGAGGTGAGGATGCAAACGTTTTCACTAACCTACTGATTCTGTAGCGGAGTTGTTTAAAATCAGTAGGCCAGTGCGATTGCGCAAATCTGACCATACTATTCCTTGGGGAGGTTTTTCATCATGAAGATGAAAAAAATGGTAGCAGGACTTTCAACGGCAGTATTCGCTTTCGGTGCACTTGCTGCATGTGGTGGCGGTACGGACAACGGTTCTACTAACGAAGGCGGTTCTTCTAGCGAGAACAAGCCAGAAAAAATCGTAATTTGGGAAGATATTGAAAAGTCGGAAACGACGAAAGAAGTTGCGAAGGCGTTTGAAGAAGAACACGGCGTCGCAGTTGAAGTCGTTGAAGTCCAAATGACGGATCAAAAAGACAAGTTGGCGCTTGATGGCCCAGCTGGTAAAGGTCCTGATATCGTTCTCGTACCACACGACCAAATCGGTACGATCGCTGACCAAGGTCACTTGGCTCCACTTACGGATGAAGGCGCACTTGAAGCGTTCACAGACGCTTCGAAATCGGCTGTCATGTTCGACGGACAAGCTTACGGCTATCCGAAATCAGTTGAAACACCAGTCCTCATGTACAACAAGGATTTGGTATCAGAAGCTCCTACTTCAATGGACGACTTGTACAAGTTGTCTACAGATCTTAAAGACAAAGGTGAGTACGGCTTCCTCGGTCTTTGGGATAACTTCTACTTCGCTCACGGTGTAGTGGCTGGCTTCGGCGGTTACGTCTTCAAAGAAGACGGCGGCGCGCTCGACCCAACCGACATCGGTTTGAACAACGAAGGCGCAGTTGAAGGCTTCGACTACATCGGCAAATGGTACCAAGAAGGCCTCTTCCCTAAAGGGTTGATCGGCGAGTCTGGTGGCCAAGCGATGGACCAACTCTTCACTGAGAAGAAAGCACACACAGTCATGAACGGACCATGGGCCGTAGCTGGTTACCAAGATGCTGGCGTCAACCTTGGAGCGTCTGCATTGCCGACACTTCCAAACGGTGAGCCAATCAAGACGTTCATGGGCGTGAAGACATACGCACTTTCTGCTTACACAGAAAACCAAGAGTGGGCTGAAATGTTCCTCGCAGAACTCACGAACGAAGAGAACGCATTGAAAATGTTCGAAGCGTACAACGAGATCCCACCAGTAGCAGCACTCGAGTCGAACGAAACAATCACGTCGAACGAAGTTGCGAAAGCGGTATTCGATCAAGCGACGAACGCAATCCCAATGCCTAACATTCCTGAAATGGGACAAGTTTGGGAGCCAATGGCACAAGCACTTCAGCTCGTAGCAACTGGCAAGCAAGATGCACAAAAATCAGCTGACGATGCTGTTAAAGTCATCGAGCAACAAATCCAAGCGAACAACCAATAAGGACAAGAGATGATGGGGTACGCCGACTGGCGTTCCCCCTCATTTTCTAGAATTGAGCAAACGCTTGCTCGATTGATTTGCTCAAATTGAAAGGAGAAATTGAGGATGGCTTCAATTGCGAACCCGAAAACGCCGGATCAACGTCCGGACAAACAACCGACCAATCATGCTCGGAACGCTGCATTACTCTCGATCATTCCGGGAGCCGGTCAATTTTATAACAACCAAAAAGCGAAAGCGATCGCTTTCTTTATTGTCATCATGTCTTATTTTGCAGTAAACTACGATCTCTTTTTCAAAGGAGCAGGCGCTGGACCTGGCGACCGTGGCGGCCTTTGGGGATTGATCACGCTTGGCGAAGTGGCAGGACCTCGTAACGACCATTCCATCTTCTTGATGGTAGAAGGTATTGTCGCATTGATCTTACTTTTCTTCGGAATCGCGTTCTACGTCTGGAACATTCGTGACGCTTACCGAGTCGGTCGCATTCGTGATCAGCACCTAAACGTTGCAACGTTCCAAGTGCAACTTCGCAACTTGCGCGACCACGGATTCCCATACCTGATGTTAATTCCGTCGCTCATCTTGCTCGTCTTCACCGTTATTCTTCCATTGATTTTCACATTCTTGATCGCCTTCACGAACTATCGCTACAACAACGCACCACCGGCGAAACTCGTGGAATGGGTCGGATTTGAGAACTTCACACGAATCTTTGAAATTGATATTTTCCGTGACACGTTCGTCGGCGTTCTTGGTTGGACGCTCGTCTGGACAGTCGCTTCGACGGTCGGTGTCATCGCCATCGGGATCTTCCTTGCAGTCCTCTTGAACCAAGAAGGTCTTCGTTTCCGTCGCTTGTTCCGCTCAATCTTGATTTTGTCATGGGCCGTACCGGCGTTCATCACGATCTTGATTTTCCGTTCGATGTTCAACGAATCGTTCGGGGTATTCAATACGACGATTCTTCCGGCGTTCGGACTTGATCCGATCAACTGGATGACCGATCCGACGGCGACACGCAGTGCGCTCATCTTGATTCAATGGTGGCTCGGCTTCCCGTTCATCATGACGCTCATGACTGGGGTGCTTCAATCCATCCCGGGTGACTTATATGAAGCGGCGACGATTGACGGTGCGACCATCTTTGATAAGTTCCGTTTAATCACATTGCCGATGCTCTTGTTCGCAACAGCACCGATTCTCATCACGCAGTTCACGTTCAACTTCAACAACTTCAACATCATCTATCTCTTTAACGGTGGTGGACCGGCTGTTCCGGGCCAAACTGCCGGTGGTACCGATATCTTGATTTCATGGATTTACAAATTGTCGCTCGGAGCCAACCCGCAATACGGACTTGCGGCTGCGATTACGCTCATCTTGTCATTCTTCATCATGACACTTGCCGTCATCCAGTTCCGTCGGACAAAATCTTTCAAAGACGAGGATATGATCTGATATGAAAAAACAAAAACGAATCAATTTGGCGTTCTCTTATGTCATCTTGACGCTTGCGTCGATCATCATTCTCTATCCAATGCTTTGGGTGGTCGGGACGTCATTCAACCCGGGTCGTACGATCACATCGACCATCATTCCGTCGAACCCGACATTTATTCACTATAAAAACTTGTTCGATCTATCTATTTCGGATTATAGTTTATGGTATGTGAACACATTAAAAATTGCAGTCATCACAATGTTGCTCTCAGTCGTTTTGGTAACGATTACAGGTTATGTCTTCTCGCGTTACCGTTTCGTGGGACGGAAGAACTCGCTCGTCATGTTCCTCGTCTTACAGATGGTCCCGCAATTCGTTGCCATCATCGCCATCTACGTGCTCTTGAACATGCTCAACCTTCTTGATACGCACACAGCCCTTATTTTGCTGTATGCCGGAGGCGCAATCCCGATGAACACGTACTTGGCAAAAGGTTATTTCGATACGATTCCGAAAGAGCTCGATGAAGCTGCTCGGATGGATGGTGCCGGTCACCTTCGTATCTTCTGGCAAATCATTTTGCCGCTCGCGAAGCCAATCGTCGCAACGATCGCCTTGTTCAACTTCATGGGCCCGTTCAACGACTTCATCTTGGCATCGCTCGTCCTTCGTTCACCAGAGAAACAGACGCTCGCGGTTGGTCTTTACAACATGATCTCTCGACAGTTCGACAACAACTTCACGTTGTTCGCGGCAGGCGCCGTCCTTTCGGCCCTCCCAATCGTCCTCTTGTTCTTCATGTTCCAACGCTACTTCGTCTCGGGTCTCACTGCCGGTGGTACGAAAGGATAATACTCACTTAAGGGGGAAGCGATATGAGGCGAGGCGTCGTGCTCGTTCTTCTGTCGCTTCTTTTGTTTCCAACAATCGTCGGAGCGAAAGAAGCAGCATCATGGGAACAGGAACGCATGTACTTTATCATGGTCGACCGGTTTGTTGACGGGAATCCGGACAACAACGCGCAGGTCGACAAAGATGACCCGAAAGCCTTTCACGGGGGCGATATCCGCGGCGTGATTGAAAAGCTCGATTATATCGAGTCGCTCGGGTTCACGTCGGTCTGGCTGACACCGGTGTTTGAAAACATGCCGGACGGCTATCACGGATATTGGATTAAAGACTTTTATAACATCGATCCCCAATTTGGGACGAAAGAAGATTTGCAAGAACTCGTTGACGAGGCCCATAAACGGGACATGAAAGTCATCCTCGACTTCGTCGTCAACCACGTCGGTCCGAAACATCCATGGGTCGAAGAACGACCGGACTGGTTCCATGACGAGTTGCCGATCGTGCTTTGGAACGATCAAGAACAAGTCGAGACGCACTGGCTGTTCGACTTGCCGGACTTCAAGACGGAAGATCCGGAAGTGAAAGACTACTTACTCGAGGCGGCCACGTATTGGATTGAAGAGACCGGCATTGACGGCTATCGTCTCGATACGGTACGTCACGTCGACAAACCGTTTTGGGAAGACTTCGTTAAAGCGGTCCGGGCCGTCGACCCCGACTTTTATCTGTTGGCCGAAGTGTTCGACCCAGATCCACAGTACGTCGCGGAATATGATGACCTAGGCTTCAACAGCATCACGAACTTCACGTTTTACGACCGCGTCTCGAAGACGATGACGCAAAAGTCGGCGAGTGTAGACGAAATCGACGTGGCCGCCAGCTACGCCGAGACGTTCTTCAACGACCCGAACCAAATGGCGACGTTCCTCGATAACCACGACGTAGAACGATTCATGCACGTCGCGGAACTCGGCGGGGCCGAGTCGGCCGAGCGTCGCCTACGCCTCGGATTGTTCGCCCTTTATGCGTCTCCAGGCATGCCGATCGTCTTCCAAGGGACGGAGAACGCACAAAAGGGCGGAGCCGATCCGGCGAACCGGGCCATGACCGATTTCCCTGGAAATGAAGAGCTCCATGAATACGTCACGATGATGAACCGGATGCGAGAGGAATATCCCGTCTTCGCGACCGGCGAACAACGCATGATCGCCTCGAAAGACGGCATGGCCGTGTTCGAGCGTCGTGACGGCGACGATGTCGCTTTGTACGCTATCAATATGAACGCCGAGGACCGAGAGATTGAATTCGAGGTAAGCGAAGTCGGAGAAGATACACGCCTTCGTGGTCTCTTGTTCTCACAACTTGTCACCGACAAACGTGGCACGTTCACCATCAAGCTCGCAGGAGAAAGCGCGAACGCCTACATCGTCGAAGAATCGGAAGTGAACATGTGGACGATCGGTCTACTTGTCATCGCCATCCCGATTTTCTTGACTGGATTGGTCATGTGGAAGCGTCGCAAGAGCGCAAGCTGACGATACCCTGTGATAGGGAACTATGAATTAACGGAAGCAAGGGGGAGCATCATGCAAATCACGATTAAAGATGTCGCCAAACACGCCAATGTCGCACCGTCGACCGTGTCTCGCGTCATCGCCAACAGTCCGCGTATCAGTCAGAAAACGAAAGAGCGGGTACGCAGTTCGATGGAAGAACTCGGGTACCATCCGAACATTCACGCGCGAAGTCTCGCCAACCGCTCGACACAGTCGATTGGTCTCGTCATGCCGAGCGCAGCGACGAAAACGCTTCAAAATCCATTCTTCCCTGAAGTATTGCGTGGAATCAGTACGAAAGCCCACCAAAACGGTTACTCGCTTTACATGACGACGGGCGTGACCGAAGAAGAGGTCTTGTCGGGGGTCATCGAGATGGTCCAAGGCCGTCGCGTTGACGGCGTCATCGTCTTGTACTCACGTGAAGACGACAAAGTCGTTCAATATTTACGTCAGACAAAATTCCCGTTCGTCGTCGTCGGGAAGCCGTTTGGAGATGCCTCGTCGATTACGTACGTCGACACGGACAACTATTTGGCCGGGCGTGAAGTGACGAAACACTTATACAACCTCGGCCATCGTTGCATCGCCTTTATCGGGGGATCCGATAAACTCGCCGTCACACAAGATCGTCGCAACGGGTACGCGACAGCGTTGATGGAGGCGGGCATCCCGGTTCGGGAAGACTATATCGCTCGTGCCGAGTTCATGACGAAGGGCGGGGCCAAAGCCGTGCGGGAGTTGCTCCAGTTAGAGGAACCACCGACAGCCGTCGTCGTCAGTGACGATATGATGGCGCTCGGCGTCATCAGCACGCTCAGTGAGATGGGGCTTAAGATACCTGAGGACGTCGCCGTCGTCAGTTTCAACAACGTCTTCATCGCCGAACATTCGAATCCGCCGCTCACTTCGGTCGAAATCAACATCTTCGGCCTCGGTTTCGAGGCAACGAACTGTCTGATTGAACAGATTGGAGACAGCGCGCCACCTTACGGGAAACGCGTCATCGTTCCGCATTATTTGGTCGTTCGTCAGTCATGTGGTCAGAAAAAGAAAACTGAAATCGTTGAATGAGGTCAAACCTTCCGTTTCATGCGGGAGGTTTTTTATGTTCAATCCGGATGCATATAATAGAAGCGGAATCAATCGGTCAAAAGTCATATCGTTACAAATAGATTACAATCGTGAAAGAAATGCATGAAACGGAATTGCAAGGGAACATCTACATTACCGGCCGAATGGCAGATCATTACGAATCCGCCCAGCCAATAACCAAAAAAATAAAGAATTTGAAAGGGAGATACAATCATGGATAACAAACGTTATGTAGGCACTTACTATCAGGAGTCAGAGCTTGTGTCAAAAATTGATGAGCTTCGCGCCCAAGGGCATCGCGAAGACGATCTGTACGTCGTTGTGAAAGATAAGTCGAACCTTTCGATGGTTCGCGGCGAAACGGATGCAGAAGTAAAAGAAACGAAAGCGTCATGGCTCGATCGTTTCTTCGGAGTAGCAGACGGCGGAGACGAAGTACGTCACACGTTCGATAAACTCGGCTTCTCAGAAGAAGAGACGGCGCGTCATCACCAAGATATCGAAAACGGCGGCATGGTCCTCTTGCTCGACAAGAATGACGGCGTGTTTGACGACGGACGTAACGATACGTTCGAAGGCGGCCGCACATCAGCTGGTTACGGATCAGAAGGTAACGAAGCGGGCAATATGACCGCGCGTGACTTCGGAACAGGGACTGGCGTAACCGGTGCCGGCATCGGTGCAACAGGTGCAGGCGTCAACTCGAACCGCTTCAACGATATGGATGAGGACATCCGTAACCGTACGGACTTGACGGACGAACAGAAACTCGAGTTGCACGAAGAGCGTCTCCTTGTGAACAAGGAACGTGTGCAGACTGGTGAAGTTCGCGTCGAGAAAGATGTCGTCGAACGCGAAGAACGCGTCGATGTCGAAGTCGAGCACGATGAAGTGTATGTCGAACGTCGCCGTGTCGATGGGGACCGTGAAGCGACGGGGCATTCGTTCGATGCGACGACTGACCGCGATGAGATTCGCGTACCGGTCACGGAAGAACGTGTCGATGTGACGAAGAAAGATGTCGTTGCCGAAGAAATCATCGTCGGCAAAGAGAAAGTCAAAGATACGGAAACGGTACGTGAGACGTTGCGTAAAGAAGAAGCGCATATCGAAGGGGAAGACGACCTTCGCCATCGCGATCATGATCTCGATCGCAAACGTCGCGACGAGCGTGACCGCCTGTAATCGATTGACCAAGTACCTCGACAAGGATGGCTCTCTCTGAGGGACCATCCTTTTTTTCGCCAAGTAACCATAGGAGGAATCAATGCCATGAAACATGCGATTATCTCTGAAGTATTTGACCAGCCGGAGGCGCTGCTCAATCGAACGGTCGATTTGAAACGAGAAGGATACGCCGAAGAGGACATGTACGTCCTCGTCAAACGAGCCGACGCCGCGGACGCGGTCCGACGCCAGTCGAAGTTATATGTGCTCGTCACCGACGAACCGGGTACGGTCGCCTCACTCGTCACATCGAGCGAGCGACCGATTGAACGCTGGCTTGGTAGCATGCGGCTCACGAAGGAGCAACAGGATCGCTTCGCTCAGGAAGTCGAGCAGGGACGACTCTTCTTGTACGTCGATGCCGACCGTGGCGACCAATCGCTTGAGGCCGGCCGTCCGAAAATGAAATCAGAACCGGAGACGGAAGAACAGACGCTTGCCTTGCACGAGGAACGCTTGACCGTCGAGAAACAAGCCGTTCAAACGGGCGAGGTCGTCATAAATCGACACGTCGCGGAGACAGTTCAAGAGATTGAAGTCCCGGTCCGCAGGGAACAGGTTCATGTGGAGCGGACACCAGGGTCAGAAGACGTGCTCGAGGACTATGACTTTAATCAGCCCGGCATTCGCACGATTGACGAAGGGGACCATCTCCGGATTCAAGTCATCGAGGAACGGGCGTTCATCGTCAAACGTCCTGTCGTCGTCGAAGAGATTATCGTCCGGAAACAAGTGACCGAAGACGTGAAAACCATGACGGAGACGCTCCGTAAAGAAGAAATTGAAGTGACCGAGGTCGGCCAGGCCGACGTCACGATTCATGACCAGACAACCCGAAAGGATGAGACACGATGAGCAAACGTCGATTTGTAGACACATACCAAGACGAGGCGGCCCTCGTCGCCAAAATCGATCAACTGACCGAGGAAGGCTATGAGGAGAGCGACTTATATGTCGTCGCGAGAGACAAAGATGACGTCTCGCTCGTCAAACGGAACACCGACGCAAAAGTGGAAGCAGCGAGCGCGAACTGGATGCAAAAGTTCGCGGGTGTGGCCGAAGGCGAGCAGGAAGTGAAGCGGGCGTTGCTCGACCTCGGTCTCGCTGACGACGACGTCAACCGCGCGTATGGCGATATTTTAAACGGAGGCTACGCCTTGATTCTCGATGAACCGGACACGGGGTTCAATGACGGAAACAACCCGGCGTTCGAAGGGCACGAAGCGAACGCGGCGTTCGGGCGCGACCAAGACAAGTGACTAGAGCACCTACTGCCTTCTTGAAAAGGTGGTAGGTTTTTTGTTTGCTCCAAAAAGTAAGAAAAAAGTTTATGCAAACGATTGCATTCTCGTGCGAGTCGTGTAAAATGAGAGGTGAGATTGAAATACAGCGCTTTCATAGACAAACGGTTGCATGATTCGATTGTCTAATGACGAGTAGCCTTGTAGAGAAAAAGGAGTGGCAGACAGATGAAACGATTGTTTGCAGTCGACGAATGGAAAGTAACGGAAAAAGGCCTACATCCGGAAGAAAATCGCCTGGCGGAATCAATTACCTCGCTCGGGAATGGACATATGGGGATGCGTGGCAACTTTGAAGAAGAGTATTCAAACGATACACATCAAGGCTTTTACGTGGCCGGTGTTTATTACCCAGATAAGACACGTGTCGGTTGGTGGAAGAACGGTTATCCGGAATACTTCGCAAAAGTATTGAACGCGACGAACGTCGTTGGGCTTCGTGTCGCCATCAACGGGACGCCGGTCGACTTGGCGAAGTGGGAAGTGAAAGACTTTACGCGTGAACTTGATATGCAGCGCGGTGTCTTGACGCGGACGTTCACGCTCGTGAACGGGACGGAAGAGACGAACGTCGAAGTCGTCCGGTTCTTCTCAATCGTCGACAAAGAGATTTTGGCGATCCGTTACAACGTCACTCCGGTCAACTACGAAGCGAAAGTCGAATTCACACCTTTCTTGGACGGCGATGTCGTCAACGAAGACTCGAACTACGATGAGAAGTTCTGGTTGCCGGTCGAACACGGCGTCGAAGAGCGTTTCGGTTTCGTGACAACGAAAACGAAGAAGCTCGACTGGCACGTCACGGCATCGATGATTGCTGACGTCGAGGGGGCACGTTGCGAAGTGCTCGAAGCGACGGACCTTTACGTCGCCAACAAGTTCACGGTCACGGCACCAGCTGGTGAGACGGCGACGGCGTACAAGTACGTCTCGGTCGTCACGAACCGTGATTATGAAGTCGAGGCGTTACAATCGGAAGGGATGCAACGTGTCGAGATGGCGTTCGAAAAAGGCTTCGAAACGCTTCTCGCCGAGCAGACGGAAGCATGGCTCGCTCGTTGGGAAGACGCGGACGTCCGCATCGACGGCGACGCTGAAGCGCAGCAAGGTATCCGCTTCAACATTTTCAACATGTATCAGACGTATACGGGCGAGGACTCGCGCCTCAACATCGGACCGAAAGGGTTCACCGGCGAGAAATACGGCGGCGCCACATACTGGGACACGGAAGCGTATTGCCTCCACTTCTACTTGGCGACGACGAAACCGGAAGTATCGTGGAACTTGCTCAAATATCGTCACAACCAATTGCCGCAAGCAAAAGAGAACTCGGTCAAGAACGTCGGCATGGAAGGCGCCCTCTATCCGATGGTGACGATGAACGGCGAAGAGTGCCACAACGAGTGGGAAATCACGCATGAAGAGATTCACCGGAACGGTGCGATCGCCCACGCCATCTTCAACTATACGAACTTCACGGGCGACAAGTCATACCTAGGTCAATACGGACTTGAAGTATTGGTCGAGATCTCGCGTTACTGGGCGAGCCGCGTCAACTTTGTCCCGCACAAAGACGTGTATATGATTCTAGGCGTCACAGGTCCGAACGAATACGACAACAACGTCAACAACAACTGGTATACGAACTTGATTGCCGCGTGGACGCTCGAGTACACGCAAGAAGTGTACAACTATTTGAAAGAAGCAGAGCCAGCGCGCCTTGAAGAACTTGTCGCGACGCTCGGTCTTTCAGACGAAGAACTCGCGAAGTGGAACGATATCCAAACGAAGATGTACTACCCGAAAGATGACCTCGTCCCAGACGTGTTCATGCAACAGGACGGCTTCATGGATAAAGAACAGATTTTGGTGAAAGACCTCGATCCGAAACATTTGCCGCTCAATCAAAACTGGTCGTGGGACCGTATCCTCCGCTCGAACTTCATCAAGCAGGCGGACGTGCTCCAAGGACTGTATACGTTCAGCGATCGCTTCACGGTCGAACAGAAGCGGGCCAACTTCGACTTCTATGAGCCGCGTACGGTCCATGAGTCGAGCTTGTCGCCTTGCGTCTACTCGATTATCGCAGCCGAAGTCGGCTATGAAGACAAGGCGGTCGAGTTGTACCAACGTTCGGCACGACTCGATCTCGATAACTATAACAACGACACGGAAGACGGGCTTCACATCACGTCGATGGTCGGCTCATGGATGTCGATCGTTCACGGTTTCGCAGGAATGCGCGCCCTTGAGTCGGAGCTCACATTCAGCCCGATGATTCCTAAGGGCTGGAACGGGTACTCGTTCAACATGCTCTGGCGCGGTCATCACTTGACGGTCACGTCGACGCGTGAACAAGTGACGATCAAACAGACAGGTGGCACGGACGTGTCCATCCGCGTATACGGAAACATCGTCACAGTCCCGGCAAACGATGCCGTGACAATCGAGACGGTGAAAGCGTGACCAAACGCATCAGCTCAACAAGTCGGCCTCGGCCGGCTTGTTTTTTTATGAAGAGCGTGGACACATCCCATTATTTTTATGGTAGGCAGCACTAGAAAACTATGTTATCTTGATTCTTAGCCATTTTTGAAAGGGGAGACAAAACTTGACGGAAGCCGTTAAAGAACACGCTCGCATCGGAATCGTTTCGATTATCGGGGGAGTGTTCGTTGCATTATCCATGACATTATTTTTAATCCCGGCGGGGGTATACTCGACCGGATTTACGGGGCTCGCCCAAATTTTTACGCAACTGTTTGCGGGGACACCGTTTGAGCTCGGGGAAGGGATTTGGTTCTTCGTCTTGAACGTACCGCTGTTGATCGTCAGTTATTTCATGCTCGGCAAGAACATGATGATTCATACATTGATCAGCGTCGCGGCAGTCACCGTGTTCATTCGCGTGCTTCCGCAGTCGTCAATCATTTCGGACGACCCGCTTTTGAATGCTGTGTTCGGTGGGGTTTTGCTCGCCATCGGTTCGGGGATTACGATTCGTTTCGGTGCCTCGACCGGCGGATTCGATATCGTCGCCCTGATCTTAGCAAAGTTCACGAACAACTCGGTCGGCGTCTATCTGTTCCTCATGAACATGATGATCGCGCTTTGGGCCGGTGCGTTGTTCGGTTGGCAGACCGCGCTTTATACGATCGTCTTCTTATATGTGACGTCGAAAGTCATCGATGAGATTTATACGAATACGCAGCGCCAGACGCTCTTCATCGTCACGAGTCATCCGGACGAAGTGACGAAGGAGTTGCACCAGCACGTCTTCCGCGGCATCACGCTCATGCCGGCGATCGGCACATACTCGAAAGTCGAGAAAGCGACGCTCATGATGGTCGCTCAACGACACGAAGTGCGTGAAATCACACGCATCTGCAAAGACGCCGATCCAAGCGTCTTCATCAATATGGTCCCGACTGAAGATGTCGAAGGTGCGTTCCGACGCTAAAATAAACCCCCGCTGAACGCTCAGCGGGGGTTATTGTATAGGTAGAGATAAAACGAGTGTGAGGGGGACGTGTGATGATTGGAGTCAGTATTGCGACGAAATGGGAGTATGAAGCGACATTGGAGTATTATGACGTTAGCGTGGATGAGCGGTTCAGTTACCCGTATGGCGAGTATTTCAAGAGGACGCTTGATGATGTCGAACTCGTTTTCTACAGCACCGGTGTGCGGAAAGCGAACGGGGTCGGTGCCAATCAATATATGATGTCTCGCTTCAATTTAATGAAAGTGATTGTGGCTGGCACGTGCGCCGGAATCGACGATACGTTCAACCAGTTGGATATCCTCATCCCTCATCGCGCTGTTCAATACGATTGCACGGTCAAAGAAGTAGAGCCGCTGATCAAGCAATCGTTCATCGTCGACATTGAACTAGCGAACTACGGGGACGATTTTTTGACGGGTACCATTGCGACGGCCGATCGAGCGGTCGTGATGTGGAACGACTACCTGGAACTGAAAGGACACGACATCACCATCGCGGATACGGAAGCAGGCGCCATCGCGTATATCTGCAAGAAAAATGACGTCGAATGCATCGTCATCAAAGGAATCTCAGACTTCCCGACGGATGAACGTGACGCGGATCCGTATGAATCGAACGTGGAACAAATCAACGTGTACATCGCGAACACCCCGAAAGTGATGACCAAGATTTTTGACGACTATTTGTGGCGCTTTATTTGACCATGGTTAGAATCGAACGCAAAAAACACCGACTGCATGAACAGTCGGTGTGTGGATTATGCTTTGATGCCAAGTTTTTCTTCGAGGTAGATGGCGATGCCGTCTTCCATATTTGAAGCGGTCACTTCATCCGCGACGGCTTTCAACTGGCTGATGGCGTTGCCCATCGCGACGCCGGTGCCGACGTAGTCGAGCATCTCGAGGTCGTTTTCCTCGTCGCCGAACGCGATGATGTTTTTGCGGTTGATACCGAGATGTTTCGATACTTCGCGCAACCCGAGCGCTTTCGACGTGTTCTGGCTCATGACCTCGATCATGTGCTCCGGCATGCGCCATTGGCGGTTCAAGACAGCCTCGGCGTGGACTTTATTCAAACGAGCGCGGACGTTGTCGACGTGCTCTTTCGTCGCGTGGATGAGGAGCGATGTCGGTTCTTCCTGCAAGTGCTTGAGCAAGTTGCCCGACGTGACGCTGAGCGCGCGCTCGGCGTATGGGCTGTAAAACTCTTGCGGATCTTTATGGAAATAGACGTGGTCGGTCACTTCGACGACGATGTTGTGCGCTTTCGTTTCCGATACTTCCTCGATAATCTCGTGCGCCGTCTTGAGCGGAATCGGCCGGTGCGTCACTGCGTATGACGGATCTTTCGGGTGATGGACGAGCGCGCCGTTGAAGTTGATGAGCGGTGTCGTCAAGCCGAGATCTTCGTAATACATGATCGAATGGCGTTGTGGGCGACCGGTCGCGATCATCACTTCATGACCCGCCTCACGTGCTGCTTGAAGCGCACGCACGTTGCGTTCACTGATCGTCTTGTCATCGCGTAACAACGTTCCATCCAAATCGACTGCGATTAAATAACGTGACATAGGGTTTCCTCTTTTCTACGAGTTGCTTATTTCTCAAACCGTACCATATTTCCCGTTTCGACGGAAAGAATATACAATCGAGGTCGCACATTTTACGGTAACAATGCTATACTAAGGACGTATGAATTTTTCATGAATCATCTGTGAGATGGAGGGGACTATCGATGCGTTACTTAGTCACATTGTTCTGGGCGATCTTGCTTTCGAATACAGCAATCTTTATCATTTCTGCTGTCGATGGCGTGACGTTCAACGCGATGCTCGCGACATTCTTTGGCGTCGTCATCACGATCTTTATTGTACTCTTGGACACGCTTAACCAAGATATGGGGATTAGCGACGTCGCACAAGAGAAGTAAGACGTCTACAACCAAGCTGGCTCATATCCGAGTCAGTTCTTTTTATATTATTAGGAGGAATCGAATATGAAAAACAATGCCAAACGGGCGAACTTCATCACGTTCGCCATCATCGGAGTCATCATCGTCATCGGTCTCGGCTTGTTGTTCTTCTTGAACAACGCGAACGAGGAGACGGGCGTCAACGCCGTCACACCTGACGAGCTCGAGACGAAGATTTCAGAAGAAGAGGAAGTCGTCGTCTACTTCTGGCAGACAGGTTGCGAATACTGTGAGCAAGTCAAACCATACGTCGAGCCACTCATCGAAGAGAATGACGCCGTCTCCATCAACTTGGCCGACCACAACGTCTGGACGACTTATGGCATCAACGGGACACCGACGATGATTCGTTTCCAAGATGGAAAAGAAGTCGGACGTGTTGAAGGAGCGGTCTCTGAGCAACAGTATGAAACGTTCTTTAAAAACGAGGAGGGCACACAGTGATCAAAAGCCGCTTATATCAGACTTTGTTTGAATTGAACGCGACCCCGGTCATTGCCAAGCGACTCCGTGCCTTCGCTGAATCGTCAGCGAGCCGGGCCTTCATCCCGTCGTTTGCGAAAACGTATCAAATCAACGTTGATGAAGCGGCGGAACCGATCGAGGCTTATCCGAGCCTGCACGCCTTTTTCACACGTCATTTGAAAGACGGGGTCCGGCCGATCGACGCCAACCCGAACTCGGTCGTCTCACCATGCGACGGCAAACTGTCCATCGTGGCCGATATTACGGACGACAGCCGCTTCGAGGTCAAGGGTCAGTCGTACACGCTCGCCGAACTGCTCGGATCGCAACAAGAAGCAAGACGTTACGCCGGCGGTACGGTCTGTGTACTTTATTTGAGCCCGCGTGACTATCACCGCGTCCACGTCCCGCTCGCCGGGCGGGTGCTCAGTCATTATGAACTCGGTGACCGTTCGGCACCGGTGAATGACATCGGGTTGACGGAGACGGTTCGTCCGCTCTCACGCAACTATCGTCGCGTCACACGCTTCGAGACGGCCGTTGGAGTATACGAGCACATCATGGTCGGGGCGTTGAACGTCAATACGATCGAATGGACGCTTGAAGGCGAACACGCGGGCAAAGGCGACGAGGTCGGTTATTTCTCATTCGGCTCGACCGTCATCCTTTGTTTTGAGAAAGGCCGCGTCACCATCGACCCAGCCAAAATCGGCCCGGTTCGACTCGGAGAAGTCATCGGGACGATGCAAAACGGTTGATTTTTTAAAACTTTTTCAGGCCGACCGAACGATACACTAGTCGTTTGGTCGGTTTTCGTTTACCATAGAAGGGATATCACTACATGTATAGTAGTTGAATCGCTTTAGCTAATTGGAGGAATTTAACCGTGTTTAATCGACTTTATCCGAAACAGTTCGTCGCGTCAGTATTTGACATCGACCTTGAAGAATTGAAAGACCGTGGGGTACGTGTAATTTTGACGGACCTTGATAATACACTCGTGGCCTGGGACGTCCCGCACGCACCAGAGCTTCTTTTGCTATGGCTTGAAAAAGTGAAGTCACACGGCCTCGATGTCATCGTCGTCTCGAATAATAACGAGAACCGCGTACGTACGTTCACGGAACCGCTCGGCCTTCACTATGTGGCACGTGCGAAAAAGCCGTTACCGTCTGGATTCAAACAGGCGCTCGCAAAATATGGCTATTCGACGAAAGAAGCCATCTTCTTAGGCGATCAATTGTTCACGGACGTACTCGGTGCCAACATGGCCGGGATTCACGTCATCCACGTGCAACCGGTCGTCAAGACGGACGGACTCGTCACGAAGTTCAATCGCATGCTTGAAAAAGTCGTGTTCGCCCATATGAAACGTCGCGGAAAGTACGTGTTGATCACGAAAAAAGTTGAGGAACTCGCCGTCGATGCGAAGCGCGCCAAAGTGGCCGTCGCTGAGAAAATCGGTGAAGCGGTGCACTCACGTTCCGAAGATTCACATAAAAAAGATGAATAAGGACCTCGAACGCACAGGAAGAAGGAGGCTGTCCATGTACGGCGCGTAAGGCGTCGGAATTAACGCTTCAGGAGTAGCGGCGAGGCGCTACAGTGAATGAAGAAGAGGCAACTTAAATGACAGCAGACAACATTATGGAAGAAACAACACGTTATTGCGCCGGTTGCGGTGTCGCTATTCAAACGGAAGACCCGACCGGTGCCGGTTATGCACCAAAATCGGCACTCGATCGCGAGATCGTCATTTGCCAACGTTGCTTCAAATTGAAGCACTACAATCAAATTCAAGACGTCGAATTGACAGATGACGACTTCTTGCGCATCTTGAACGGCATCAGCTCCAAAGAAGCGCTCGTCATTAAAATCGTCGATATTTTCGACTTCAATGGCAGCTGGTTGCCAGGGCTACAACGCTCAGTCGGCACGAACCCCGTCCTCTTGGTCGGGAACAAAGTCGACTTGTTACCGAAGTCGGTCAACCCGAACCGGATGGCCAACTGGATGAAGTCTGAAGCGAAAGAACTCGGCTTGAACCCGGTCGATGTGCACTTGATCAGTGCCAAAAAAGGGCACGGCATCGACGAGCTCGCAGAGAAGATTGAGTACTATCGTAAAGGCAAGGATGTCTATGTCGTCGGTTGTACGAACGTCGGGAAGTCGACGCTCATCAACCAAATCATCAAGCGTTTCGGAGCAGAAGACGAGGCCATCATCACGGTCAGTCATTTCCCGGGAACGACGCTCGATTTGATTGACGTCCCGCTCGACGATGATGCGAACCTGTACGATACGCCGGGGATTATCAACCGTCATCAAATGGCGCATTATGTCGATGCGAAAGATTTGAAGACGATCACCCCGAAAAAAGAGATTAAGCCGCACGTGTTCCAATTGAACCCGCAGCAGACACTCTTCTTCGGTGGACTCGCCCGTCTCGACTACATGGAAGGCAACAAGCGCTCGTTCGTTGTCTACATGTCGAACGAGTTGAAGACACACCGGACCAAGCTCGACAAAGCAGATGAACTATACGAAAACCATATCGGTAAGATGCTCAATCCGCCGAACGAGAAAACGTTGCAACTATTGCCTCCGCTCGTGCGTCACGAGTTCAGTCTCCGTGACGGCGTCAAGACAGACATCGTCTTCAGCGGACTCGGTTGGGTTGCGATTCACGGAAAAGGTGGACGCATCGCCGCGTGGGCACCAAAAGGAGTTGCCGTCACATTGCGTGAGGCGCTCGTATGAGACTGGCCGTCATCGGTCACCCGATTGCTCATTCGCTCTCTCCCGTCCTGCACGAGCAGTGGCTGAGAGCGTCTGGGCTTTTCGGGCGCTATGAGGCGCTCGACGTCACCCCGGACGAAATCGAGGACTTGTTTCAACAGATGCGTGACGGTGTCTGGGACGGATTCAACGTCACAATCCCGTATAAAGAGGCTGTCATCCCGTACCTTGATACACTCGATGTGGCGGCCGAAGCCGCTGGTGCCGTCAACACGGTGTATAAGCGGGACGGGAAGCTGATTGGGACGAACACGGACGGTGCTGGCCTCGTCGCCGCGCTCGACCGCTGGACTGATTGGACGGGCCATGTGCTCGTCATCGGGGCGGGTGGGGCAGCGCGCGGCATCATCAGTGCCTTGCCGACCCGTGACGTCACGGTCACGAATCGAACGATGGAACGGGCGGAGCGTCTCGCGGACGCGTTCGGGATCGAGGCGCAGGCGCTCACAGATGTCGAGATCGCAAGGTATGACGTCATCATCCAGACGACATCGGTCGGCATGGACGGCGTCGATTCACCACGATCGTTAAAAGGTTTACGACAAAACACCGTCGTTTGTGATATCATATATCGTCCACTCGTCACACCGTTTTTAAAGGAAGCCGCCAAAGCAGACGCGAAAATCGTCAACGGAACTGCCATGTTCGTCGGACAAGGCGCTTTGGCGTTTGAATATTGGACAGGTGTGAGACCGGATCAACTTGTCGGAATGAAGTTAATTGAACGCTTATTGGAGGAATAAATAGTATGTTATCAGGTAAACAAAAACGCTTTTTACGTGCCGAGGCACACCACCTCTCGCCGATTTATCAAGTCGGAAAAAATGGAGTGAGTGAAGCGATGTGCAAAGACATCAGCGACGCGCTCGAAAAACGTGAGCTCTTGAAAGTTCAAGTGCTTCAAAACTGTACCGATACGCCGAAAGACGTAGCCGGAGAATTGGCTGAAGGCACGAAAGCCGAAGTCGTTCAAGTCATCGGAAAAGTCATCGTCTTGTACAAACAGGCGACTGAGAAAGAAAATCGCCAAATCAAACTCCCATGAGCCGCATCGGCCTGATGGGAGGCACGTTCGACCCGCCACATCTCGGTCATTTATTGATCGCCGAACAGGCGCGCGAACAGTTGGAACTCGATGAGGTCTGGTTTCTGCCGGCGGCGATTCCGCCGCACAAGGCGGGCTTCAGCCCGGCTAAAGACCGAATCGAAATGACCCGGCGGGCGATTGCAGATCAACCTGCGTTCAAACTAAGCTTGATTGAGTTTGAACGTGACGAACCGTCCTATACGGTCGAGACGATGAGACGGTTGCGGGACTTGTTTCCGGACGACACGTTCTTCTTCTTGATTGGGGCGGACTCGCTCGAATCACTTGAGAAGTGGTACGATTACGAGACGCTCGTCACCCTCGTCACGTTCGGGGCTGTCGCGCGTCCGGGCAGCCGCTACCGCATCCCGAAACAGGCAGATGTGCGCACGATCGATATGCCGCAACTCGAGATCTCGTCGACCGATATCCGGGAGCGGACGAGACGGGACAAGTCCATCAAATATCTCGTCCCGCTCGATGTCGAAACTTATATCAAGGAGCGCGACTTGTATGACGTATGAGGAAGCACAATCATTGATTGAGGCGACGTTGCCCGAGAAACGCTACATCCACACGCTCGGTGTCGTCGAGACGGCCGACCGGTTGGCCCGCTTGTACGGTGCCGATGTGGAAGCGGCGCGACTCGCGGCGATGTTGCACGACTATGCGAAATATTTGGATGCCGACATGATGCGGCAAGTCGTGGTCGAGGAGAACCTCGATCCGAGCTTGCTTGCGTTCGATGACGAGCTGTTGCATGCGCCGGTCGGGGCCATCCTGTTAGACCGAGCGTACGACCTTGACCCGGCCGTCGTGTCGGCCATCAAGAACCACACGACCGGAGAACCGGGCATGTCCCGGCTTGACCAGATTTTATTCGTTGCGGACGCGATCGAACCGAATCGGTCGTATCCCGGCGTCGACGTCTTACGTGACCTCGCGGATCGTTCGCTCGAAGCGGCCGTCGTCGCGACGTTGCGCCAGACGATTGCTTATTTATTGAACAAGTCGGTGCGGATTTTCCCGCTGACGATTGAGACGTATAACCATTTTGTGAAAACACCCTAGGAGGTACAGTATGACTGTAAAAGAAGAATTAGAATTGATCGTGAAGGCCGCTGACGATAAGCGTGCCGAAGATATCGTCGTCCTCGACATGGAAGGCATCTCACCAGTTGCAGATTATTTCGTTATCTGCCACGGTAACTCAGAGAAGCAAGTCCAAGCGATTGCGCGCGAAATCAAAGACGTGGCCGGAGAGCATGAGCTTCCGCTCCACAAATTCGAAGGCATGGACTCGGCACGTTGGGTGCTCGCTGACCTCGAAAACGTCGTCGTCCATATCTTCCATCGCGATGACCGCGACTACTACAACCTTGAAAAACTGTGGGCAGATGCGCCACAAGTGGAAGTAGAAGTCGGCTAATGGCGTACGAAGGGTTCGCCTACGTCTACGATGAGTTGATGAAAGATGCCCCGTACGAGGACTGGGTCGCCTTCGTGCGCCGCCATGTCAAAGACGGTGCATCGCTTGCTGACGTCGGATGCGGGACGGGCTCGGCGACGATTCGCTTGGCGCAGTATTACGAGACGATCGGACTCGACTTATCTGAGTCGATGCTCGAAGTCGCCCAAGAGAAAGCGCTCGAGGCAGGCATCACGCTTCCGCTCTGGCAACAGGATATGCGGGAGCTTGAATTGCCACACCCGGTCGACGCCGTGACAATCCTTTGTGACTCGCTTTGCTATCTCGAGGATGAGGCCGATGTCATCGACACGTTCGAGGCGGTGTACGAACAATTGAAACCGTGCGGCATGTTCATGTTTGATGTGCATTCGCCGAACAAGATGCAGACGCTTTTCAACCAGAAGACGTATGCCTCGAACGGGGAAGATTGCTCGTATATCTGGTTCGCCGACCCAGGCGAAGCACCGCTCTCGGTCGTTCACGATTTGACGTTCTTTGTCGCCCTTGAGGATGGCACGTATGAGCGTGTCGAAGAGACGCATGAGCAACAGACGTATGAGCCGGGGCAATATATGCAATGGCTCATCGGAGCCGGCTTCCATGTGAAATCGGTCACGGCCGACTTTACGGACCAAGCTCCGGGCCCGAACGCAGAACGAATCTTTTTTGTCGCCCAGAAATAAACGAGACCCCATCGATTGCGATGAGGTCTCGAGCTGTTAACGAATCAAATCGCAATATGCGGTCTGATTCTTTTTTTATTGATGGTTCTGCCCGAAGTGAAGCATTGCTGCAGTCATGTTTGCCCAATTCGTGTTTCCATGCCTCCAAGTCAGGTGTTTAATACTTGATTTATAAAGGCAGCTTTAGCTTGAGTATACTTTTCTCGGTCATTACGAAATTCTTTTGCTAAATGTCTTTTAAGAAGCCCGTACTCATTTACAAGCGAAGGATTGTCTCGTAATTTATCTCGAAACTCAATCTGTTTTCCCCAACGATCTTCTGTTATTTTCATGATGTGTAAATGAGCAACTCGCTTATCATTTTTTACTTTCACAAAAAATCTCCGCCAGGATTGTCCATCTAGTTCAGGTGGTACATAGTGCCAATCATGCAACGTTAACGTATCAACAATATCGTGGATTTTTTCAAACGATTCGATCCCAATCATCACATCTATAATCGGTTTTGCGGATAGACCAGGAACGGCCGTACTACCTATGTGTTCCGCTTCCTTGATGTCAAACTTTGAAAGTAAGTCGAACAACTCTCTTGTTTCTTGTAGACCTAACCGTGCCCACTGCACATTAGAATCTTCTATTTCAATAGTCTCATAAGCCCAAATCGGAATATTTGAGTGTTCGTGTTTGTCTTCTTTCATGAGTTTATCCCATCTCCCTGAAAGTTTTTTTCACTTTATACGCAGAACCTCATTTTAAAACGCGATATAGAGAACCAGATTATTTTTATCTCATGTTGCTTACAGGCTTGTTTCTCCGTTCATAAGTAATTCAGTGTTGATTCATGGCCCCGTCATAATGCTAATCATAAAAAGAGTCGAAAAACCCCATCGCAAGTAGCATGGGGTCTTTGTCATGGTCAAGCCTCGTGACTGAATTGCCATTGGACACCGAAACGGTCTTCGACCATACCGTACGCTTTGCTCCAGAACGTCTCTTGGAGCGGCATGAGGACACGGCCGCCGTCAGATAGGGCCTCGAATTCACGACGGATGGCGTGGAGGTCATCTGTCACGACGGCGAGCGTGATGTTCTGTCCGAACGTGACCGGACCGTCCGGCATCGCGTCCGAAAACATGAGCGAAGTGCCGTGGACGCTCAGACGGGCATGGAGCACGAGGTCGGCCAGCTCATCCGGGACCGGTTCACCGTCCGGTCCAGGCTGGGCAGCAAACGTCATGATGTCCGGGGCGGGCTCGGCGAAGACGTCGGCATAAAACAAGACGGCGTCGCGACAGTCGCCATTGAAATTGAGATACGGATTGATTGGCATGAGTGTTCCTCCTCGAATCGTTTCTTTCAGTATGAGACAAACCGATGACGGAAGAATCCGACAAAAGCACGAATTTTTGGACGGGATTGTTGAAACGGCCGCTGGAACGGGAATGGAGTAGGTGAGACATTCTTACGAAGGAAGGCGCGCGAAGATGAAACTGACACGAGGACGTCTACTGGAATTCGGGTTCGTGTTGTTCATGGCGGTCATACTCGTCACGTCGATCATCGAAGGAGAGTGGTTTGACGCGAGCGTCGCCGGGGCGGGGATCGTGTCGGGTTTGATTCCGTTCATCCTCGAGAAGACATTCAAAACCGAGTTCGACGCCAAAATGAAAGTCGCCTATATCTTATTCTTGTTTGCGTCGCAGTATTTGGGGTCGATCGTCGGCTTGTATTCGAATGGTTGGTGGGACACGTTTCTTCACGTGTTGAGCGGCGTGTTCTTGGCGTTTCTCGGCTTCGATTTCTTAAGTCGACTTGATGAGGACATCCGGCTCGAGATGCCGAAGCGGTTCGTCTTCGTCTATATCGTTGTTTTCGCGATGGCCGGGGCGGCACTTTGGGAAATGTATGAATTCACATCGGACTTGCTATTGAACACGACGATGCAAGGGAACGGGAACGACGACACGATGGTCGATCTCGTTGCCGGATCGCTCGGGGGCATCATCGCAGCCTTGCTCGTGACGGAAATTCATCGCAAAGAACAACATAAGAAACGTAAAAACTGAAAGCGATTGCAAAACGCCCGAGCAGTGCTCGAGCGTTTTATTTGTAATAATTATTATCTTTTAATATCATTAACTTTGTAAGAATGATTATAAAGAGGAGGCAACAATATGGATCAACATCGTCGTCTAACTACTAACCAAGGCGTCCCAATCGGGGATAACGCCAACTCCATCACAGCGGGTCGCCGCGGCCCGACACTTCTCGAAGATTATCAACTCATTGAAAAACTCGCCCACTTTGACCGTGAGCGCGTGCCGGAGCGGGTCGTTCATGCCCGTGGTGCCGGAGCACACGGTGTCTTCAAAGTTAAAAATAGCATGAAACGATATACAAAAGCCAAATTTTTGCAGGAAGAGGGACAAGAGACACCAATCTTCGCTCGCTTCTCAACCGTCATCCATGGTCTTGGCTCACCAGAGACGCTTCGTGACCCACGTGGATTCTCGGTCAAGTTTTACACGGAAGAAGGGAACTATGATTTCGTTGGAAACAACTTACCGGTCTTCTTTATCCGTGACGCCATCAAATTCCCAGACGTGATCCACTCACTCAAACCGGACCCACGGACGAACTTGCAAGACCCAGACCGTTTCTTCGACTTCATGTCGCTCACGCCGGAATCGACGAGCATGCTCATCCACTTGTTCAGCGATGAAGGGATTCCAGCCTCATACCGTCATATGCGCGGTTCATCGGTCCACTCATTCAAATGGGTCAACGAATACGGAAACACGGTGTACATAAAACTCCGTTGGGTCCCAAAACAAGGGGTTAAAAACTTGTCGATGGAAGACGCGGCGAAAGTACAGGCCGAAGACTTCAACCATGCGACACGCGACTTGTTCAACGCCATCGAGGAAGGCGACTTCCCAGAATGGGATCTCTACGTCCAAATCCTCGACCCGGCCGATATGGACAACTTCGACTTCGATCCGCTCGACGCGACAAAAGACTGGTTCGAAGACGTCATCCCGTATCAGCTCGTCGGTACGATGACGCTCAACAAAAACGTCGACAACTACTTTGCCGAGACGGAATCGGTCGGCTTCAACCCGGGCGTGCTTGTACCTGGGATTCAACCGTCGGAAGACAAAATGCTCCAAGGTCGCTTGTTCTCCTATTCGGATACGCAACGTTACCGGATCGGAGCGAACTACTTGCAGCTCCCAATCAACTGTCCGTTCGCACAAGTGTCGAACAATCAGCGTGATGGCGTGATGCCGTTCAAACAACAAACGAGCCCGGTCAACTATGAACCGAACCGCTATGAGGACGCACCGAAACCGGATGCGGCTTATATCGAGACGGAACAACCACTCTCAGGCGTGGCCGGACGTCAAAAAATCGAGAAGACGAACGACTTCGGTCAAGCTGGAGAAGTGTACCGTCGCTACTCGGAAGAAGAGAAGACGGCACTCGTGAACAACTTGGTGGCGCATATTAAAGAAGTTCGCCATGAAAACACGGTGCTCCTCTTGATCTGCAACTTCTATCGGGCCGACCGCGACCTTGGCGCGCGTCTCTCGGAAGCACTGAACGTCGATATCACACCGTTCTTGAGTCAAGTCACAGAATAAACACGCAAGCAGAGTGGAAACAGGCCACTCTGCTTTTTTTGCGTATACTAGAAAGTGGAGGGGATGAGATGAATATACGAAGTGGGGGATATTTGCTAATTGAACGTACAAAACGAGCAGCTTATATGGACGCGCAACGTATTCCGGAGTCCGTACAATCAGCAAGTGTATGCATTTGTGAGCAACACCCGACGCTCGATGTGCTTTGGGGGACTTCAAAAGAGCGTAAGAAGACGTATCGGGAACGACTGCGAATTAGCGAAGAAGCGTTCTTTAAGCTCACGGAATGGGTGGAGATTCATCAAGAGAGTGGGGAACTCGGGTACCCTCAAACGTTTCAAACAGTTGAACTCGCCAAGGAATTTCGCAATCGTTTCTTCTCTCATATCGAGCTCGACATCATTGAACTCGGTTTGCCTGAGTCTTATGTTGCTGACTTTTTAGCAGAAGGGGACAAAGGAGAGAGTCTTGAGCGTTATGGGGTCGAACGTTTCATTTTGCGACACGAACTCGAGGCGCCGACAGGACAATTTCTCGGTTACGAAATGCTCGGTTATGAGAACGGCATGTTTCATTCGTATTTATGTAATGGGTTAGAAAAAGACTTGGCCGAGCAATTCTTCTTCAAGTTGAATAAACACGGATTCGTCTCTACACTTGAAGAAGCGGAACGCTATTGTACATATAGCAATCAAGAAAACGTTGGAACCGAGCCTGTCTTATGGTTACCATGGGCCATTTATGAAGTGGAGTGAGGTCGCAAAAATTGTCCCGAGCCCGTCCATATGCCAAGATAAGAAAAAAGGGGGATGCTTCATGAATCAAGTCATCGAAACACTACTGAACCACCGCTCTGTCCGCTCGTTCACGGACGAGACGTTGACCGACGAACAAATCCGGCTCATCGTCGAGAGCGCCCAGCGCGCGTCGACGTCGAGCTTTATCCAAGCCTATTCCATCATCGGGGTGACCGACCCGGAGAAGAAAGCACGTCTGGCCGAAATCGCCGGCAACCAGCAATACGTCATCGACAACGGTCACTTCTTCGTCTTCTGCGCCGACCTATATCGACACGAGTTGATTGGAGAACTGCGGGAGGCCGAAGTGAATGCGACGCTCGAGACGGACGAGAAGTTGCTTGTCGCGGTCATCGATGCCGCGCTCGCGTCGCAAAATGCCGTCGTGGCCGCCGAATCGATGGGCCTCGGCATTTGTTACATCGGTGGGATTCGCAATGATATGTTCGCTGTGAAGGAACTGCTCGGTCTGCCGGAGCGGGTATTGCCGCTCTTCGGACTTGCCGTCGGTGTACCGGAGCACGTCGAAGGTCAAAAACCGCGCCTCCCGCTCGAGCATATTTATCACGAGAACACATACGTCGCAGACGCCGAGCAACTGAAACAAGAACTCGATGCATATGATGCGACGATTCACGACTACTACGCGGCCCGTGGGTCGAACCAACGAAGCGATACGTGGACCGGACAAATGGGACGGATGTTATCGAAACCGACCCGGCTCGACGTAAAAGACTTCTTGAAGACTCAAGGTTATTCAAAGCAAAATTAAGAACCGCTCAGGCGGTTTTTAATTTGGGGACGCTGTCTAAACAGAAGGGGGCAATCACGATAAAAGGAATCAAACCTTTATTGATTTGTACGTTGATTATTTCAATCATATTGATTGTGTTTACGTCTCTTGAATTTCTAATCTTGAAAATACTCGGTCTACAATATGAATCGTTGTGGAGTCTGCTCCTCTTCTTCCTCGTATACGGACTGTCAGAGATCCCGATTAACTTGTTTCTGTCGGCTTTATTGAAGGCGTTGACGACTCTCAATGTCATCCAATCACATACAGGGATGTTAGCTTTGTTCCTTCACATCATGAGTACATTCATCATTGTTAATATCATTGACCGATTGATGACGTCTGTGTCGATTTCTCAACTGGGGATTAGTCTGTTCTCGCTTGTCACAGGTCTAGTAGGGTGGTTATCTATTCAACAAGATCCTGATCCTCCAAAACGAGGTTCAAAAGAATTTGAAGCTTACGAAAAAAGATGAGTAGAATTACCGGCGAGACAAATAAAGGAGCGGCTTTTCTCAATCGAGAGAAAACCGCTCCTTTATTTTCAATTTGTCTGAGCATCGAGCCAGGCGTGGTCGATGGCGCCGAATTGCTTGGCGACGATGACTCCATTTTCATCGAGGACGTACGTCGTCGGCATCGCCTGAATCCGATACGCATCCCCGACGATTCCTTCTTCGTCATAGACGACTTCGAACGCATCTTCATACGGGGCGACGAACGATTCGGCATCAGCGACATCCCGTTCGCTCGTCGTCGTATTGACGGCGACGATGGTCACATCGTCTTGTTCACGGGCAAACTTGGCCATGTCAGGCATCTCGGCCCGACACGGTGGGCACCACGACGCCCAGAAGTTGACGACGACCCGTTCGCCGCGCAACTCACTCAAGTTGAAGGTCGTCCCATCCGTCCGCTTCAATTCGAAGTTCGGTGGCACTTGACCAATGTTCAAACCGGTCTGAGACGAACCGGCTTCGAGTCGTGGTGTCTCGTCTGGTAGGCTGGCGTTGATGATGGCGAGCACGACGATGAGACCGAGTCCGTATTGAAGGGCCTTCTGGGACGGTCGCGCCACGTAGGCGGCGACGGCGATTAGAAGGAAGGACGGAATGATCCACCACAACTCGAACGTACCGGTGACGATTGACCCGATCAACCAAATCGAAAATGCACCGACCCCCGTCCAGAGCAGCGCTCCAAGCGTCGGTGTCCGCATCCAGCGCCACGTTGCGATAAGCAGTAAGACGATGAGGGCGGCCATATAGAGATGGAGCGGTTGCGGTGAAGAAAGCAGCGGGAGCGTCCCATATTTCGGGACGACGAGCGTCATCGCAAACCAAAGGAACAAGGCCGAGAACAACCAATAGCCACGAAGGCTAGGCGTGAGCCGGAATACAAAAAAAGCAATCACGGCAGCGGCAATGAGAAGTGACCACGTGCCGCCGGTCGCATAAAGGGATAAGGCCAAACTTCCTGTCGACGCGAGACCGAGGACGATCGCGCTTCCTTTCCAAGCGAGGAAACCGGCGAACCATGTCCCGAGGACGGCGTCGCGTTCTTTTTCCGACAAGCCGATTTTTTTAAAGCCGATGTAGAGAATAAGTAGGCTGGCCATCATAGCCAGCAAATCGAGTCGAACGTTCAATGGACCGATGGCAATCACACAATCCCTCCTAGAGAAAAAGCGCCCAAACGAGTGGGCGCTTTCTTTGTTTGTAGTATAGCATTAGCCGATTTGTTCTGCATTGAGGACAGTCTTCATCGCGCCATAGCCACCGAGGATGTTTTGGATATCCTTGTAGCCGAGTGATTGAAGCACACTCGCGGCCATCCGTGAACGGACGCCAGATGCACAGTGAACGGCGATTGTTTGATCTGTCGGGAGACCTTCATGGTCGCGTGCCAGTTTACCGAGTAGGATGCGCTCGGCTTTCTCGTAGTGGCTCGCGTTCCATTCTGTCGCATTTCGGACATCGAGGACGAAAACGTCACCTTTTTCTGCCGACTCGATCGCTTGTTCCGCTGTCACATCTGTGTACGTTTCCGTCAAGAGTTCTTGATCGAGTTCTTCGACTGGGACGATGAAGCGGAGACGGTCGAGACCGATTGATTGAAGATCGGTCTGCAC
This sequence comes from Exiguobacterium sp. s194, assembly GCF_018618275.1. Lineage (NCBI taxonomy): Bacteria > Bacillati > Bacillota > Bacilli > Caryophanales > Exiguobacterium > Exiguobacterium sp. s194. The sequence goes on from NZ_JACSLT010000010.1 coordinate 112,060, forward strand.
TTGTTCGACGTCTTCCGCGCTCGCGATGAGCGTGATGTCTTTGTCGAAGTTGACGAGCCAGCCGGCCCATGAGACGAATTTCGTGTTGTATGGGATGTTGATGGTGCCAGGGACGTGTCCTTTGGCGAATTCTTCCCCTGTACGTGTATCGACGACTTGTGTCTCGTCGACGAGCGTGTCGAGGCGGTCCGTACCGACGACTTCCGGACGAGCGATCATGTTCGTCACTTGAATGCCTTCTTTGTTTACTTTCTTCATCATTGCGAAGTAGTTCGGCGGTTCTGGTTGATCCGTCGTCAACTCTTTGATGAACGCATCTTGATCAGTCATTTGAAGTGCCCAGTTCGTCGCTTTCTCGTAACCGACTGTCGATGTCGGGATGGCGCCGAGCGCTTTCCCACAGGCACTGCCGGCACCGTGGCCCGGCCAGACTTGAACGAAGTCAGGAAGAGCTTTGAACTTCTTGAGCGAGTTGAACATTTGCTCGGCACCGATGGCTGTCGTTCCTTTTACGCCAGCTGCTTCTTCGAGCAAGTCAGGACGACCGATGTCGCCGACGAAGACGAAGTCGCCTGTGAAGATGCCCATCGGTTGTGTTTGGTTCCGGTCATAGAGTAAGAACGAGATGTGTTCTGGCGTGTGGCCTGGTGTATGCATGACTTCGAGTGTGACGTTACCGACTTTGAACGTGTCGCCATTTTTGACGAGTTTTGAATCGATGTCTTTCGCGAACGCATATTTCCATGACGCGTCACCTTCGTCTGAGAGGTAAGCTGTTGAACCGGTGCGTTTCGCAAGCTCGAGTGAACCTGATACGAAATCGGCGTGGATGTGAGTCTCAGCCGTCGCGACGATTTTCATGCCTTCTTTTTCAGCTTCTTGAAGATAAGGTGTGATGTTACGGGCCGGGTCGATGACGACGGCTTCGCCGGTCATTTGGCAACCGACCATATAAGATGCTTGTGCTAATTTTTGATCATAGAAATAACGTAATAACATGTGGAATACCCCCTAAGAATAGTTGACTGTAAACGACTGTGTTTTTTTTACTGTATATATAGAAGATTGTTAGACCGTTTCACCTGTCCAGCTCATCATGCCGCCATCGACGTTGATGACATCGAAGCCGAGTGAGTCGAGGTAAGCCGAAGCGTTCATGCTTCGTCCGCCTGCCGCACAGATGACGTGAATCGGTTTCGAACGATCGAGCTCATCGACTTTCGCACCGAATTCAGAGAGTGGGACGTTTTTCGCTTGCTTGATGTGGCCACCTGCAAATTCGTCTGTCTCTCGAACATCAATCAAGTTAAGCGTCTCATCAGATTGAAGCAACGTTTCTAGTTCAGTAGTCGAAATGGTTTTCATGAGTGATAAATCTCCTTTGTGATTCAAGAATTTTTGAAGTGAGTTTCTTTCGTTGTTTTTAATATACCCCCTGAGGTATACTGAATGCAAGAAAAAGAATCGGAGGTCAAAAATTGAAGAAAATCATGATGATTGTATCGATTTTAGTGCTAGCGACGGTCGGAATCGTTCTTTTTACGTCAGATGAGAGTGAAATTACAAAAATAGACGTCGAAACACTACAAAACAGATTGGAAAACGAAGAAATAACCTTGTTAGACGTCCGAGAAGTGGATGAATACGAGGGGGGGCATATTGAAGGAGCGGTGAACGCACCACTTTCATCATTAAATGCAACCGAATTACCTTATCCGAAAGATGAACCGATTTATGTCATCTGCCAGAGCGGAAATCGAAGTGCTCAAGCGGCACAGCTGTTGCAAGAACGTGGCTACACGGAAATTTATGATATCTCAGGCGGCATGATTGCTTGGGAACAACAATAAAACTTACTTATATAGAGGGTAGGGAATTGGAGGAGTTAATATGGAATTTGGATTTATTATCACCATCTTTTTGATCGGCTTTATCGGGTCGTTCATTTCGGGGATGGTCGGGATTGGCGGATCGATTATTAAATATCCGATGCTGTTGTACATTCCACCGCTTCTCGGCTTCGCAGCGTTCAGCGCCCATGAAGTATCGGGGATCAGCGCGATTCAAGTTTTCTTCGCGACAATCGGTGGGATTTACGCATACCGGAAAGGCGGCTACTTGAACAAGCAGCTCATCCTGTATATGGGTGTCGCCGTCTTGATCGGGAGTTTCATCGGCGGCTACGGCTCGACGCTCTTGTCTGAGAACTTGATTAACGTCGTCTACGCCGTGCTCGCGACGATTGCGACAATCATGATGTTCTTACCGAAAAAGAACGTCGAGGACGTCCCGCTCGACCAAGTCACATTCAATAAAGTGATTGCAGCGAGTTCGGCGTTCGTCGTCGGGGTGGCCGCGGGAATCGTCGGGGCGGCAGGCGCGTTCATTTTGATGCCGATTATGCTCGTCGTGCTCCGGATTCCGACGAAGATGGCAATCGCGAGTTCGCTCGCCATCACGTTCATCTCGTCAATCGGCTCGACAGCAGGGAAAATTATCACCGACCAAATTGTGTGGGAACCTGCCGTCATCATGATTATCGCCAGTTTGATCGCCGCACCGCTCGGCGCGAACGTCGGTAAGAACATGAAGACGAAGTCACTGCAGATGATTTTAGCGCTACTCATTTTAGCGAGTACAGTAAAAATTTGGATGGATATCATCGGGTGAGCGAATCACTCGTAATCGGCTACCGAGGCGACTCGGTAGTCTTTTTTTCGTAAACATTGCAATCGGATTGTTAAGTTTGTGTATAGTTGTAAACGTCAATTAGTTGAATTGAGTTCAAGGGAACGTTAAAATATAGGTTATACGTCTAAAAAGAAAATGAATCTTTAACTTGAATTCCATATAAGGAGTGTTTACATGAATCACACGAATCAATCGAAAGGAAGGATGGACCGTTTCCGCCAGACGGCGCTCGACTCGTTCAAGACACACCGTCTGTTTTGGATGTTCACTATCCTGTTATGGACGAAGTCGCTGATTGCGTATCAGTTCTTCTTCAATATGCCGGCCGAGAACGCGGTCCAGGCATTCATTCTCATCATCAACCCGCTCAGTTTCACGTTGTTCCTGTTCGCTTTCAGCTTCTTCTTTGGGGGGAATAAGCGGAAGTGGGCACTGTACAGTCTGTACCTCGTCTCCTCGCTCATCTTGTTCGCGGATACGACGTACTATCGTGAGTTCACAGACTTCTTGACCGTACCGGTCTTGTTCCAGTCGTCGAACATGGAGACGCTCTCGTCTTCATTCCTGTCGCTTCTCGAATGGAAAGACTTGCTTCTATTAGGGGACCTCGTCGTGCTTCCATTCCTATTATGGAAGATGAACGAGACGAGCCAGGCATCGCAACGCCGCGTCTTAATCACGTTCGGTGCGGCCGCGGCCTTGTTCGGGTTCAACCTCGTCCTCGCCGAAACGGAGCGTCCAGAACTGTTGACGCGCTCGTTCGACCGAGAGCTGTTGGTTAAAAACTTAGGAACGTTCAACTTCCACGTCTACGACGCCATGCTCCAAACGAAGACGTCGGCCCAGAAGGCGCTCGCAGACGGTTCTGAACTGGATGAAGTCGAGAATTTCACACGTCAGAACTATGCGGCTCCGGACCCGGAGATGTTCGGGAAGTATAAAGGCAAGAACGTGGTCGTCGTCTCGTTCGAGTCGGCCCAAAACTTCACGCACAACATGAAAGCGTCGAACGGCGAGTACATCACGCCGAACTTGAACAAACTGATCGAAGAGTCCCACTACTGGCCGAACTATTACCATACGACCGGCCAAGGGAAGACGTCAGATGCCGAGTTCGCACTCGATAACTCGCTTTACGGCCTCTCGCGTGGAGGAGTCTACTTCACGAACGCCGACAACGAATATAACGCGTTACCAGAAGTCATCAAAGATGACAACTATTACTCGGCCGTGTTCCACGCCAACAACAAATCGTTCTGGAACCGCGACCAGATGTATCAAAACATCGGCGTCGACAAGTTCTTTGACGAAGCCAGCTATGACCTCGGAAACCCCGAGGATATGACGGAGTGGGGTCTACTCGATGATGAGTTCTTCCGCCAATCGGTACCGATGCTCGAAGAGCTTCCGGAACCGTTCTACGCGAAGTTCATCACGCTCACGAACCACTTCCCGTATACGATGCCGAGTGAAAAGCACGAGCTCGTCCCGAAATTCGAGACGAACTCGACGACACTCAACAACTTCCCGCAAGCGCTCGCTTACCAGGATTATGCCCTCGGCTTGTTTATCGATGAGTTGAAGGCGAACGGCATGTGGGACGACACGATTTTCGTCGTCTACGGTGACCATTACGGCATCTCGACGAACCATAATGCCGCCATGGCTGATCTGCTCGGCAAAGACGAGTTGACGCCATACGATGTGGCCAAACTTCAAGCGGTCCCGTTCGCGATCCACTTACCGGGCCAAGACAAAGGTGAAGTGCACGAGACGATCGGAAGTCACGTCGACATGAACCCGACGATTCAGCACTTGCTCGGAATCGATACGTCTGAACAGGTCGGATTCGGGAATGACTTGTTCTCGAAAGAGCATTATGACCGCGCCATCTTCCGTGATGGAACGGTCGTGACACAAGACCATCTGTTCACGCAGTCGATGTGTTATGACGCCAAGACTGGCGAAGTCGCCGAAGACGGTGCAGCATGTACGCCACTTGAAGAAGAAGCGAACAAAATCCTCGAGATGAACGATCAGCTCATCTATTCGGATTTACTCCGCTTCAAGCAAGACCAATAACGAGGAGAGAAAAGGTTGGAGACAATCTTTTCTCTTTTTTTGTGGTCGTTGCGTGCTAGGAAGACTAAGATGAAAGCAGAATAGCTTTCCAAAGGAGAATTTATGACATTAGATTATACGGGAGAACGGGTCATCCCAGATCGCATGGACCCGCTGAACGGCTTGTTGCTCGAACATATCGCGCGTTACCATTTCGCCTTGTTATACACGAACGGACGCGTCCTCGATTTTGCGAGTGGGAGTGGATATGGCAGTCAATTGATTGCGAAGAACTTGAAAGGGATCGTGACCGAGGTCGTCGCCGTCGACTTGTCAGAAGAGGCGACGCGTTATGCGAAAGGGCGTTATCACCATCCGAACGTCAACTATATCGTCGGCGATGTCGTCGACCGGACGTTGCCGGACAAACTGGGGTCGTTCGATTGTATCGTCAGCTTCGAGACGATTGAACATGTCACCGACTATGAGACGTTCATGGCGAACGTGTGGGACTTATTGAAGCCAGGCGGAATCTTGGTGTTGTCGACACCGTTCGGTCAAGGCGTCGGGCAACCGACGAATGAGCCCTTCCATGCCCATCAGTTCACTGAGGCCGAGTTTGAGGAATTATTTACGCCATTCACATCGACCGAGTTCTATTACCAGCGAGGCGTGCTCGTCGAACCGAAGCGGGGGACGCGCCATTATCCAATCGGCATCACCGTCGCGGTCAAATAAAAAATCCCGATGAACGAGGTCATCGGGTAATGAAATAGTATAACAGGCCGAGCGCCAAAAATGAGACCGGGAACAAGACGATATACGTCCACGACACCATTGACCAGCTTTTCTTTTGATTGTAGTCTGATTTGTCTTTCCCGAGTCCGACCATAATCGTAAAAATGAGGGCAAGCACGCAAACGAGTAACGATAATCCAATTGTGAGATACATGTTGTCACATCCTTCATTGTTTCTTCATATATCAAGCATAGCTGAAAACAAAACGAAAAAGCCTCTGAAATGTTGGGATTATGTGTCCAACAGTCAGAGGCTTTTATCACACCTGGGTATCTTTTATATACGTGTCGGCATCATCGGTCGAAATGCCGAGCGCCTCGTGGATGACGGTCAAGGCGCTGTCGTTGCGCTTGTCCGTCTCGGCGGCGACACAGTCGCGCGGGACGTGGAGCTCATACTCGCGCATATAGCCGTCGTTCGCCGAGAACAAGATACAGATGTCCGAGGCGACACCGGTCAGGACGAGCGACGTGACCTCAAGTTGACGCAACAAGATATCGAGCTGCGTCCCGTAAAACGTCGAGTGCCTTGGTTTGATGATGAAATACTCTTTGTCTTCCGGTGCAATCCGTTTTGCGATAGAGCTGCCTTTCGACGACTCGACGTGACGGATGATATCCTCGGTGCTGTCTTTCCACTGACCGAAGTTGTCGTTGCAATAGATGACCGGCCAATCGTTCGCCTTAAAATGCCGCTTCAGTTTTAATATCGGGTCGACAATTGGCTCCGTGTTTCGAAGTAGGTCCTCCCCGCCGACAAAGTCGAAATCATTGAACATGTCGATGATGAGTAACGCCGTCTTTGACATCGTGGTCCCTCCATTCAAAATGAGTCTCACATTATGAAGTACCACTCTACCGACGGCGTTAATCGTCATTCAGCGAACGTTTTGCTCCGGAATACGAATGCTGTGATGATATAGAACGCGACGATATGAATCAACACATAGAACGCTGAGAACCAAATCGTTACGTCCATTGTTTCCATGAAGCCAGGGCTCTGGTAATAAATCGACAGGTCCGTATGCAAGAAGACGATCCATTTGGCAATGTCCGGCTTCCAAGCGATGAGGAGTCCGCCAATCATCGTCGAAACGAAGTTCGCGAGCACGGTGAAACCAATGACGACGCCAACGGACTTGAAGACGACCGAGAACATGAGCGTCAAGAAGATGACGAACACGCCGCTCGAGACACTAAGTAAGACGTTGCGGAACTGCTCGAACGTCAATGCTCCGTCGAGCGTCCAGGCGAAGCCATATGTGACGGCAAGGATGAACACGAATTGGACGAGCATAATCAAGAGCGCGGCGACAAGTTTCGAGAGTAAAATCCGGTCGCGCGAGTACGGGCTCATGAGCAAGTGCTTCAACGTATCAAATTTCAACTCATTTCCAATCATCTCGGCTGTGAACACGATCGTGAAAATACCGAGGAACGTCATGGCGGCCATCGTCGCATAGTTGACGAATGTTTCCGCGTCACCTGGATTGTCGCCGCTCCGGACGATGAAGTACGTCAAGATAATAATCCCGGTATACATGCCGAGCGCGATCAACGGTTTGATCGTGCGGCGCCACTTCATAAATTCATTGGCTAGTAATGAACGCATTGTTCGTGCCTCCTTCTTTCTTCGTCACTTTCAAGAACTGCTCCTCAAGTGTCTCGTGCTTCATGCCGATTTGATAGACCGCGATGTCGCGATCGACAAGATGTTTCAACAAGTGCGGGATATCCGTTTCCGGACGTGGGACGATGAACGTCTCGGCCGATTGTTGAATGATTTTCACGTCATCGAACGCGAGTGCGACGACATCGAGCGCCTCGTTCATTTGTTTGCGGTCGACTTTACAGAGGATGACGCTCTCCGTCTTCGCTTCGCCGTCACCTTGAATCGATTTGATTTGTCCTTGGTCGATGATGGCGAACCGATCGGTGATCAGTTCCATCTCGCTCAATAAATGACTTGAGATGAGGATGGCGATGCCGCGATGGTCGGCTAAATGCCGTAAGTAGTTACGCAAATCGGCGATTCCGGCCGGGTCGAGCCCGTTCGTCGGTTCGTCGAGAATCAAAACTTTCGGGTTATGGAGTAGGGCACGGGCAATCCCGAGGCGCTGTTTCATCCCGAGCGAGTATTGTTTCACTTTCATATCAAGTTTCGTCTCGAGTCCGACGAGGGCACCGAGGGCGTTCAAATCGACTTTCTTTAAGCCGGGAATCAAGTTCATCGCGTGAATCAAGTTCTCGCGGCCCGTCAAATATGGATAGAAGGCCGGGTTCTCGACGATGGCTCCGATGCGACTGAGCGCTTGTTGGCGATCTGTTGAGACGTCGAACCCGTCGACAGTCACAGTTCCGTGTGTCGCCGGCATGAGTCCGGTGATGATGCGGATCGTCGTCGTCTTCCCGGCACCGTTCGGTCCAAGGAATCCGAAGATTTCTCCAGGGGTGACGTCAAAACTGACGTTTGTCAGGACGTTCGTCTGCCCCATTTTCTTGTGTACGTTTTGTACGGATAACATAAGGTCACCTTGCTTTCGTTGAGAGTATTTTCCAACTGGATTACCGTACTATACGGGGCAGATTGAAACAAGGTTTCACCTATTTTTGAAATTGTTGAAACAAAAGCCTGATTTCACAATTTGTTGATAAGGAAAACTTATTGAAATAGTATGGACGAATTGTGAATTTGAAAGGGTCTTTCCATATGGAAAGGTGTAGTATGGAGAGGAGAGAAAGAGGCAAGATTTGGCTCTTTTTGCAGGACGAATCAGAAGGATGAACTGCTTCGTGCTTAATGTTAAAATGAAAGCGTTCACACATCGGGCGCACAGGAACGGATAGGGGGATTTATTCAATGGGAGAGTCGTCGAACGGTCGCGAAGAAGTGCAAGCATTTTATGGTCCAAACTTAGGCTATATCGTTGAATTGTACGAGCAGTATGTGGAAGACCCAGAATCAGTCGATGCGGAGACGCGTCAATACTTTGACGAGCACGGGGCACCGGAAGCGAGCGCACCTGTCGCGCCGGCTGCATCGTTTGATTTAGAGAAAGTCGTGGCAGCGACACGGTTGGTCAATGATATCCGGGCACTCGGCCATAAAGCGGCCGACATCTATCCGCTCAAAGACCACCCGCGCGAGCACGGCTTATTTGCGTTTGACCGCTACGGGTTGAGTGAAGCGGACCTCGAGCAAGTACCGGCTCACTTGTTGTCGGAAGACGTGCCGAAGCCGGGTGCGAACGCGCTCGAGCTCGTTCGTCACTTGCTTGACGTCTATACAGGACCGGTCGCCATCGAGCTCCGTCACTTGGATGATATGGAAGAGAAGCGTTGGATTCGCCGCCGCATCGAGCAGGGCGCATTGAAAGCGAAATACTCGAAGAACGAGAAAATCGAGTTGTTCCAACGTCTAGCGGAAACAGAGTTGTTCGAGTCGTTCCTTCATAAGACATACGTCGGACAAAAACGCTTCTCAATCGAAGGGCTCGACGCGATGGTGCCGCTCCTTGACGCCATGGTCGGCGGCCTCATCTCGAGCGGGTCAGAACATATCAACATCGGGATGGCCCACCGCGGACGCTTGAACGTGCTCGCGCACGTGCTCGGCAAACCGTATGAGATGATTTTCGCCGAGTTCCAGCACGCCCCGAATAAAGAATTGATTCCGTCGGAAGGATCGATCGGCATCAACTTCGGTTGGTCCGGTGACGTGAAATATCACCTCGGTCTCGACCGCAGAGTGTTAGAAGAGAAGAAAGAAGTCCGCTTGAACCTCGCCAACAACCCGAGTCACCTCGAGTTCGTCGGTTCGGTCGTCGAAGGGTATACGCGCGCCGCGCAAGACGACCGCTCTGAAAAAGGGATGGCCGTCCAACATGACGACAAGGCGGCATCAATCTTGATTCACGGGGATGCTGCGTTCCCAGGTCAAGGCATCGTCGCCGAGACGCTCAACATGACGAACTTGAATGGTTATCGTACAGCCGGGACGGTCCACGTCATCGCCAACAACACGATTGGCTTCACGACCGACCCGAGCGACTCGCGCTCGACACGTTATGCGAGTGATATCGCCAAAGGCTATGAGATTCCGGTGTTCCACGTCAATGCGGACGATCCGGAAGCATGTGTCGCTGTCGCTAAATTGTGCAGCGAGTATCGCGCCAAGTTCCATAAAGACATTCTCGTCGACTTGGTCGGCTACCGCCGCTACGGTCATAACGAGATGGATGAGCCGATGAACACGAACCCAGTGCTCTATAAGGCCATCAAAGAACACAAATCGGTCCGTCATGTGTATGCCGACGTGCTCGAAGCGGAAGGCGTCATGTCGAAAGAAGACAAAGCGACGATCGAGCAATCGATTGAAGACCGTCTCAAATCGGCCCGTGACCTCGTCCCGGCCGAAGAAGAAGATGCCGACATCATCTTGCCGGAAGCGGTCCACAAAGGCTTCCCGTTCGTTGAGACAGGTGTCGAACGTGACGTGCTCCAGCAATTGAATGACGAATTGCTCGTCTGGCCGGAAGGCTTCGGCGTGTTCCATAAGCTGCAAAAAGTGCTCGACCGTCGCCGTGACGCGTTCGCGGACAACGGGAAAGTCGACTGGGGCCATGCCGAGACGCTCGCTTACGCCTCGATCATCTCGGACGGCACACCAATCCGTTTGAGCGGACAAGATTCGGAGCGAGGTACGTTCGCGCAACGTAACATCATGTTGAACGATGTCGAGACAGGCAAGAAGTTCTCGCCGCTCCATCACTTGTCGACGGCGAACGCCTCGTTCTCGGTGCACAACAGCCCGCTCTCGGAAGGGTCAGTGCTCGGCTTCGAATACGGCTACAACGTGTTCGCCCAAGACACGCTCGTGCTTTGGGAAGCCCAGTACGGCGACTTCGCCAACTCGGCCCAAGTCATGTTCGACCAGTTCATCTCGGCCGGTCGCGCCAAATGGGGACAGAAGTCAGGTCTCGTCATGCTGTTGCCGCACGGGTATGAAGGCCAAGGGCCAGAGCACTCGAGCGCCCGCATGGAGCGTTACTTGACGCTCGCCGGAGAGAAAAACTGGACGGTCGCGAACTTGTCGACGGCCGCGCAGTACTTCCACATCTTGCGTCGTCAGGCGAAGATGCTCGGGACAGAACAAGTCCGTCCGATGATCATCATGACACCGAAGAGCCTGCTCCGTCATCCGCTTGCAGCCTCATCGGTCGATGAACTGTCAGACAACAGCTTCCGCCCGATTATCGAACAAGCCGGTCTCGGTGAAAATCCGGACAAAGTCGAACGTCTCGTCTTCTGTTCAGGGAAGATGGCAATCGATTTGCAAGAAGCGACGATGAAGTCAGAGGAGTCACTCGACTTCTTGCACATCATCCGCGTCGAAGAAATCTATCCGTTCCCGGTCCGTGAGATCCGCGAATTGATCAGCCGCTATCCGAACGCGAAAGAAATCGTCTGGGTGCAAGAAGAGCCGAAGAACATGGGGGCATGGACGTACATCGAACCACGTCTCGAAGCTGTCACATCGAACCGTCTAAACGTTCGCTACGTCGGCCGTCGCCGTCGTTCGAGCCCGGCTGAAGGAAACCCGACAGCCCATAAACAAGAGCAAGCACGCATCATCCGTGAAGCCATCTCACGTGACGCCGTCTCGGCTGCTGCCGGCACGAGCACATACCAAAAAGATCGTAAATAAGTTAAGGGGGAACTCATTGTGATCGAAATTAAAGTACCGGAATTAGCAGAGTCCATTACGGAAGGAACGGTCGCGTCGTGGCTCAAACAGCCAGGCGACCACGTCGAAAAAGGGGAAGCCATCGTCGAACTTGAGACAGACAAAGTCAACATCGAAGTGCCGGCCGATGAGTCGGGCACGCTCGACGAGCAATTGGCGGCCGAAGGGGACACGGTCCAAGTCGGACAAGTGATTGCTCGCCTCAGCTCAGGCTCAGGTGGCGGCACGGCCGTCGCGACGAAGACGAAAACGGAAACAGCGACAGAAACTGCTCCAGCACCTGCCGAGACGAAAGTCGAAGCAGTCGGGGAAGCGAAGAAAGTCGAACGCCGTGAAGAGCACGTCGCAAGCCCAGGTAAGGGACCGATTGCGACACCGGCAGCCCGTAAATTGGCACGTGAGAAAGGCATCGACTTGTCGGCCGTTCAAACGAACGACCCGATCGGCCGCATCAACGTCCATGACGTGACGAGCCACGAGTCGAAACCAGCACCGACGTCAGCACCACAAGCACCGAAAGCACCGGCAGTGGCACCGCAACCGGCAGCGAGCGGCAAAGACGAAGAGCGCATCAAAATGACGCGTCGTCGTCAAACGATTGCCAACCGCCTCGTCGAAGTGCAACAGACGGCAGCGATGTTGACGACATTCAACGAAATCGATATGTCAGCTGTCATGGCGCTCCGTAAACGTCGCCAAGAGAAGTTCGTCAAAGACAACGACGTCAAACTCGGGTTCATGTCGTTCTTCACGAAGGCGGCCGTCGCGGCACTCAAACGGATGCCGTACTTGAACGCAGAGATTCAAGGCAACGAGATCGTCTTGAAAAAATACTATGACATCGGTATCGCCGTGTCGGCTCCGGACGGCCTCGTCGTCCCGGTCGTCCGCGAAGCGGATCGCAAGAACTTCGGTGAAATCGAGAAAGACATCTTGCACCTCGCCGATAAAGCACGCAATAACAAGCTCGGGTTGAGCGACCTCACAGGTGGAACGTTCACGATCACGAACGGTGGCGTCTTTGGCTCACTCTTGTCGACACCGATCTTGAACGGCCCACAAGTCGCGATTCTCGGGATGCACTCGATTCAACTCCGCCCAATCGCTATCGACGCGGAAACGATGGAGAACCGACCGATGATGTACGTGGCGCTCTCATATGACCACCGTATCGTCGATGGTCGTGAGGCCGTGACGTTCCTCAAGCACATTAAAGACATGATTGAAGATCCAGAACAATTGTTGTTCGAAGCGTAATACAAGAAGGTCCATGCCGAGCGGCATGGACCTTTGCTTATGCGATGAGCGTCTCATCGAGCGTGATTTGATGCTTTCCGTTCGCCTTTGAGCGATAGAGCGCCTGGTCCGCCCGTTCGATGGCGGCGTGTGGCACCGTCTCCGTCTGCCAGAGCGAGGCGCCGATACTTGCCCCGACACTTGTCGTCCCGCCTTCAATGGCGATCGGTTCGGACAGGGAAGTGATGAGGTCTTGTCCGATTTGAGTGATTAATCGTTCACTCTTTCCATTCCGTTCGAACAAGAGGAAGAACTCGTCACCGCTCAACCGGACCGGATAGGCACCATCGAGCGTCACGCGTTTCAACCGTTCGGCAATCTCAATCAAGACATCATCGCCCGTGGCGTGTCCATACGTGTCGTTGACGGCTTTGAAACCGTCGAGGTCGATATAGAAACAGACGTACTCGTTCTTCGTCGCTTGGGCTTCGTTCAAATAGTGTCGAAGCGCCGTCCGATTCGCGAGTCCGGTCAAGACGTCACGGTTGGCGAGTGACTCGTAATGGACACGTTCTGTCTCAGATTCGGTGAGAGACGAGACAAGTGACTCGAGGGCGAATGCGAGCGATTCGATCTCATGAATTCCAGACTGGTGCGGGAACGTCTTGGCCTTCCCTTGCTTCATCAGAGCAGCCGTTTCGGTGATCCGTTGTAACGGTCGCGTCACAATCGAGGCGAGGAACCATCCGAGCGTAGACGTCACGAGCGAGGCGATGAGACCGATCCATAATATTTTGTTCTCGAGTTCGATGACCGGGGCGAACGCGACTTCGGTCGGTTGGCGAACGACGACACTCCAACCGAGTCCGGCGTAATCCTCATAACCTTCACCGGTGGCGACACCAGTCAAATAAGAAGTTCCGTCCTGCCACGTGTCGACGTGCCAGCCTTCTTTCAATGACGTCGGGAGTGGTTTGCCGACGAGGTGGTCGGGACCGAGCAACACCGTGTTGTCACGTCCGCTGACGACGAACAAGTCGGTATACTCGGACTGATGGTGGAGCGTCCGGTTGAAGTGGCGGAGCACTTCATTGCCCCATTCCCAACTGAGGTGGGTCGCGAGCACGCCTTGGAAGGTCCCGTCACGGACGAGCGGGACGCTGATGTCGACGAACTGGAGGACTTCGCCACTCGGATTCGGCAACAGCTCGGCGAGCAACACAGCTTCATGCACATCGCCGATGAACGGCTCAGTCTGTGCCTCGAGGAAAACAGGGCGTTCTTTGATGCTGGCGCCTTCTAAGATTCCGTTCGTCGAAGCGACGACGTTCCCCGACGCGTCGGTCACACCCATCCACGAGAAAGCGGGGATGTTCGTCTGGACCTGGTCGAGCAGGGCCCGGCTCGAGGCAGGGTCGTTCAAGGCGTCAAGCCCTTGAAGTAATTGCACTTCTTGATAGCGTGACCACATGTAAAAGTCGAGCTTGTCGACGAGCTGATGCGACGTCATCGACAACCGTTCCCCAATCTCCGCTTCGAGCGAGGCGGCGGAACGTTGACTCGTCATATACGTAAGCGTGATGGTGAGTAAAAAAACGAGTGTGGCGATGCTGAGCGCCAAAATGAGACCGAGACGCATCGAAAATGATTTCATGAACAAATTCCTCCTACAATAACAACATCCACTTTGTTCATCGTCATTTTTTCCATGACATGAAGCAAAGTTGAGAAAAAACAAGGTCGATTTCGTGGAAACAGATAGCGCTTTCGTTATAATGAAAGACGAATCGATACAAATAGAGGTGAAACGATTGAAACAGAACAAACTATTAGTCATCGCGACACTGCTCGCGGTCGCCCTCGTGGCCGTCGTGGTCGTCTTGATGAATCAACCGACCGAACAAGCCGAGACGGCGGCACCGGCGACGACAGAACACGTGTCGACGGAAGGTCAGCCGACGCTCGGTGATGCAGACGCACCCGTCTCGGTCGTCGAATTCGGGGATTACAAATGCCCGTCTTGTAAACAGTGGGGCGAAACGGTCTATCCGAAGTTGAAAGAAGACTATATCGATACAGGGAAAATCAGTTTCAGCTACATCAACGTCCTGTTCCACGGACAAGAGTCGATTTTGGCATCGCTCGCGTCTGAGTCGGTGTATAAACAAGACCCGGACGCGTTCTGGGAGTTCCATAAGGCGCTTTACGACGCGCAACCCGCGAGTCAACAGCACGACGAGGCATGGGTCACGGTCGAGCGGTTAACGGAAATCGCGAGCGAGACGACATCGGTCGACGTGGCGAAGCTCGAGGATGATTTGAGTGAGAACTCGACGGTGCTCGAACAGGTGAGTCTCGATGACGGGCTCGTCAAAGAGCACGGTGTCCAGTTTACGCCATCAATCATGATTAACGGCGTCATGCTCGAAGACCCGTTCGACTACGAGACGATTGAGCGCTTGATCGAGCAAGGCACGCCATGAAGCAGTCATTCTTGACCCGTTATGGTCTGTATCTCGCTTGGCTCGTCGCCCTCATGGCGACGCTCGGCAGTCTTTATTTCAGCGAGATTCGCGAGTTCGTGCCATGTGAGCTCTGCTGGATTCAACGCATCTTTATGTATCCGCTCGTCATCTTGCTCGGGGTCGCCGTGTTCACGGACGACCGGGCGGTGAAGAAGTATGTATTGCCGCTCTCCATCCTCGGAGGCCTGGTTTCACTGTACCATTATTTGGTTCAAAAAGTACCCGGTTTCGCCGATATCAAGCCGTGCGTGCAAGGCGTACCGTGCAACGTACAATACATCAACTGGTTCGGGTTCGTGACGATTCCGTTCCTTGCCTTGACGGCATTTACTTTGATCACGCTCCTCGTCTGGCGCGTGAGACGCAATTGACAATGAAGGAGATGGAACGTGTGAAGAAATGGATGCTCATCGGATTGATCAGCTTGATGGCGGTGCTCGCCGCGTGCGGCCAGGAGATTGAAGACCCGCTCAATTGGGAGATCGAGTCGTTCGACTATATGAATCAAAATGAAGAGATGGTTAGTCTGGACGATTTGAAGGGCAAAGTTTGGATGGCCGACTTCGTCTTCACGAGCTGTGAGACGGTCTGTCCACCGATGACGTACAACATGACGAAACTCAATGAAGCGCTCGTCGAGGAAGGCGTCGAAGACGTCCAATTCGTGTCGTTCAGCGTCGACCCGACCGTCGATACGCCGGACAAGATTCAAGCGTTCATGGCTGATTACGACTTGGCGAAAGCCGATTGGCAATTCTTGACGGGCTATTCGCAAGAAGAGATTGAGGCGTTCGCGCAACAAAACTTCAAAGCGCTCGTCCGCAAACCGTCAGAAGGCACCCAAGTGGATCACGCGACGTGGTTCTATCTCGTCGACCAGGACGGGAAAATCATCAAGGCGTATCAAGGATTCCAAGACGTGCCAATCGAGGATATCGTCAATGACATCAAGATTTTACAGAACTCATAAGACGGCCCGTGCCGTCTTTTTTGTATTCGAAAACAGGGGAATCGGCGTTGGTGCCGTATAATGAATAAGGTAGAGGAGTGGATGGAATTGAAGAAGACACTATTATTTTCATTGATGGGCCTGGCTGCCGTGACAGGTACCGTGCTCACGCAATATAAACCGCTCGGGAAAAAGCCGAAGGCGCTCCGGTCGCCGAACCTGGTGAACGGCAAGTTTCAGAATCAGCTCGAGACGCCGATGCGGTTCTCATCGGACGACATGATTTCGATGTCGAAGGAATATTTGAATCCGGACTCGCTCCGGAAACCGAGCGAGCGCTTACCGGTCGTCCCGATCGACTTCAGCGAGAAACTCGGTTCAAGCTTCACACGCATCTATTGGCTCGGACACTCGGCGATGCTCGTCCAAATGGACGGTAAGACGATGCTCGTCGACCCGATGTTCGGCCGGAGCCCATCGCCGCTCCCCTTCGCGAAGAACGAGCGGTTCAGCGAAGACTTGCCGTTCGAGCTCGACGGCTTGCCGGACATCGATGTCGTCTTGCTCACGCACGACCATTACGACCATTTGGACTATGCGACGATTCAAGCGATTCAAGACAAGGTCGCCGTCTTCATCGTCCCGCTCGGCGTCGGCAGCCACTTAAAACGGTGGGGCGTCGGGGCGGAACGCATCGTCGAGCGCGATTGGGGCGAGACGTTTGACTTCGGCTCATGGACGTTCGTCTGTACGCCGGCTCGGCACTTTTCCGGTCGCTCGCTCACCGACCGCAACGCGACGCTCTGGGCGTCATGGGTCGTCCTCGGCGAGACGGACCGCCTGTTCTTCAGCGGGGACGGCGGGTATGGACCACACTTCAAAGAAATCGGCGACGCGTACGGACCGTTCGATTTCGCGGCGCTCGAATGCGGACAATACGATGAGCGCTGGCCGGACGTGCACATGCAACCGAGTGAGACGGCACAGGCGTTCCGTGACGTGCGGGCCGACAAGATGCTCCCGATTCATTGGGGCGCGTTCACGCTATCGTTCCATGCCTGGTTCGACCCAGCTGAGCAGATGGTGGGGCTCTTACCACGAGAGGACGTGCTCACGCCACGAATCGGTGAGCGGATCACACTCGACGGACGGAACGACACGACCAACTGGTGGCGTGACATCGAAGACACGAACAAGCGATGACCGAATCGGTCACCGCTTGTTTTTATGAAGAGAGGCGTTCGGCCTCGTCCGTTTCGATATGAAGTTTGTGTTTGCGCGTATAGACGAGGAATGCACCCGTCATGAGAATCGAGCTGATCCCGAACAAGACGACCATGAGCTGTAAGCCAATCAAATCGAGGAAGAAGCCAGTGACGAGCAACACGACTTGGAAGACGATCCGGTCGAGCATGTTCCGGAACGAGAAGAAGCGGCCGTGATAGTCTTTCGGCATCCGTGTCTGGAAAATCGTCACGGCCGTCGGGAAGAAGCAACCGACCGAGAAGCCGAACAAGACGAATGCGGCGATCGAGACGGCCGGGATGTCGGCGAAGTAAAGCATGAGCTGGGCGATTCCAATCAAAAACGAGAACGTGAACAAGATGGAGAACACGGAGAACTTCTCACCGATCCGTTTGATGAGGAACGCACCGACCATGAAGGCAATCCCTTCGGCCGTGTAAATCCATCCTTTGATTGCCGTCGAATCTTGCAGCTCGCTAATGTTGATGACGAGCAAGTTGAACCCACCGATGAAGAGGAGCGGGATGAGCGTCATGACGAGTGTCATAAAGATGACCGGAATCGATTTGATGATTGGAAAGACGTCCTTGAACCCGCCGGACGATTTCGCGTCCACTTTCTTCGCAGACGGGACGGTCGTCTCGTCGATCTTCAAGAACCACGTCGCGACGGCGAGAAGCAGATAAGCGACAAGCGAGAGCGCGTAGACGTCCCGAAGTGAGATGAGCGTGAGCAAGATGCCGGCGATGGCCGTCCCGATGACCCGGGACAGCGTCGACACGTTCATATGCACCCCGTTCAAGGCGAGCAGCTCCCGTTCCTTGACGATGAGCGGGATGGCGGCCTGGAGTGCCGGGAAGTAGAACGCGGCCGACCCTTGCAGGAAGACGAGGAAGACGACCATCCACAGCACGCTTCCCGTCTCGATGGCGACGAACATGAATAGAACGCTCAGCGCCCGGACAATACTTGAGATGAGCATGATTTTCTTTTTCGAGCCTTGGTCGGTGAGACGGCCGGCGAGCGGCCCGATGGCGACCCCGGCGAGCAATCCGCCAGCGAGGATGAGCGCCTTGACGAAGTCAGACGGCACTTTCTCCTGCATGAACTCCAAGTTGCCGATGATGCCGAGCCAAAGCCCGAGACCGGCGACGAACTCCCCGGTCAAGATGATCCAGACGTTGCGATTTTTCCACATATGGTTAAGTCCTCGATTCTTATTAGGTAATAATAATTATCCTTCAGAACGATTTAGAAAGCTACAAAAAAGAAGCCGGGATTCGGCTTCCGAGAGATATAAGTTTTGACTACATGAACATTTCCATTTTGTAATACAATGTTCCATATAGGAGGTCGATTGTATGAGGACGATATCTTTTGAACTCAACGAAGAAGACGAGCGTCTGATTAGAGCGTATGCGAAGTCTAAGAACCTCTCCCTCTCGACTCTCGTTCGGGACACTGTCTTTGAACGTATCGAGAATGAACTCGATTTGAAATTTTACAACGAAGCAATGCATAGGCACAAAGAACGTTCTGAAACCATTTCATTTGAGGATATGATGAAAGATTTAAATTAACAAAAAAGCATTCGTCCAAATATGGGCGAATGCTTTGCTTTTATTCGTTTCACATCAAATATCGCAGTTATCGTCCGTGCACGTCGCGCCACCCGAGAGCACTTGAAGCGTCGGTGCCGATTCGGCCCACGTCTTCTCGAGCACTTGCGTGAACGCCTCGGTCGGCTGGGCGCCAGAGACGCCGTATTTATTGTCGAAGACGAAGAACGGGACGCCGGTGATGCCGAGGTCGCTCGCACGCTTCTCTTCAGCGCGAACGTCTTCCGTGTATACGTCTGAAGCGAGCACGTCTTTCACGGCGTCGGCATCGAGTCCGACACTTGTTGCGATCTCGACGAGGACGTCGTGGTCGCCGATATGTTTCGCGTCGACGAAATACGCCTTAAGGAGCGCTTCTGACAATTCTTTCTCTTTGCCGACCGTCTTCGCATAGTGCGTCAACCGGTGCGAGTCGAGTGTGCCCGTGACGACCATGTTGTCGAAATCGTACTCAAGTCCGACGGTGCGGGCCTGGGCGGCGACTTGGGCCGTCGTGCCTTTCGCCTGCTCGAGCGGCATGCTGTATTTCTTCGCGAGTGCTTCGTAAATCGAACGCGAGTCGGTCGTCGGTGCGTTCGGGTCGAGCTCGAAGCTCTTGAACTCCACTTCGACGTTGTCCGCGTGCGGGAACTGTTCGAGCGCTTCTTCTAGACGGCGCTTGCCGATATAACAGAACGGACAGACATAGTCTGACCAAACTTCAATTTTCATATTTAATCCCTCCTACAGTCAGTGTAGGATGTCTTGAAATCGAAGTAAATGAATGTGCTCACGAAAAAAGCCCTCGCAAGGAGGACTTAGAAAACGTACCAGAACACGCAGACGAAATGGGCGAAACTGCCGAACAGGATGAACAAATGGAACACCTCGTGGAAGCCCCAACCGCGCCAGTTGACGAACTTCGGCTTGAAGCCGTAGATGAGGCCGCCAATCGTGTACATGACGCCACCGAGGATGAGCCAGAAGATGCCGGCGTTGCCGATGACGTCATGAAGCGGTCCGATGAAGAACACCGATAACCAGCCCATGCCGATATAGAGCGCTGTCGACAAGAAGCGCGGGGCGTGGAACCAGACGAGCTTGAAGATGATCCCGAACAAGGCGAGCGCGTGGACGGTGCCGAACAACACCCAACGCGTCGGCCCTTCGAGCGCAAGCAACGTGAGCGGGGCGTATGTCCCGGCAATCAAGGCGTAAATCATCGCATGATCGATTCTCCGGAAGAAGGCGATGACGTTCGGCGAGGCGATGATGCTGTGGTACAGACCGGACGACAAATAGAGAAAGACGAGGCTAATGCCAAACAAAATCGCAGCCATAATGGCGAGCGGCTCGCCGAGCAGTGACGCTTTCACCGTCATCGCAATCAACGCGACGAACGCGAGCACGGCACCGGCCAAGTGGGTCAGTGCGTTAATCGGTTCCCGAAAAATCGAATTCATGTAAAACACTCCTTATCACGTCATGTAGTATCCATAACTACATGATAAGCTGTATACGTCAGAACGACAAGGTTTTTGTTTCGACAAATCCGGTTTGTCCGTATACTGAAGGGGAGGTGATTCGATGAAACCGCATGAAATTGTAAAGACGGAAGGGACGTTGCCGAAGCAGGTGCTCCCGACGATCGACTTATATATGGACCAAGTCATCCAGCTGTTCGAGCAACATTACGGCAAGATGAAGCGGAGTGACGACGAGACGATTTTGACGAAGACGATGATCAACAACTACGCCAAAGGTAAGCTGTTCCATCCCGTCAAAAACAAGAAGTACACGAACGAGCACTTGATGTTGCTCAGCCTGATTTACGAGATGAAAGGATTGCTCTCGATCAATGACATCAAAGAGACGCTCCGGCCGCTGAACGAGTCGGACGAGGGCTTCTCGCTCGAGGACTTCTATGACGCGTACCAGGTTCAGAAAGAACAGAACATGCAGGCGTTCGAGGAACAAGCCGAGACGCTCCTCGCCAACGTGCGCACGAGTGAGACGAACGGCATCCAACAGTCGCTCGCCATCGCCTCAGCCGTCCATATGAGTCATTTGTTCCAACGGCTCGCCGAACAGTTGATTGATGAAAGCAAATGAAAATGCCCCTTAGAATCCGATTGGAGTCTAGGGGCATTTCTTCATTTAAGGCGTTCGCGTTCAATGCGCTCGCCTTTGTGATACAGTTTGGCGATGAGAAGTGGTAATAGATAACTTACGGTCACAAGAATGGTAATAATCCATATGAGATTATAGTCTAATAATAGACGTTCATACGCGACCGATAAAAACACGATGGCGATGACGTGGACGATTGGATGTAGCTGTCCGAACAAGGCGTTGAGCATACTGCTAATAAAGACGGTCAAAATCACTAGCATGAACAAGAAGAACCCAATCAACAGCCACATGAGGTCCATACGTCACCGCCTTTTTAGTTGTTGATGTACTTCTCGAACACGTCACCGAAGTCTTTGCGGTTCCACTCATGGTAGTGACCTTTAAGCCAGTCGAAGCTCTGCTCGTTCAATTCCTTGAACGTCGAGGCGACATTCATATCGCCTTGACGAAGCCCGCTCAAAATCGACACCGAATGCGTGAGCGAGGCGTTGGCATACTCCATCATCTTCCGGCCTTCGCGTTGTTTCTCGGCGATGGCGAGGAGCGATTTGTACAAGTCTTTCACATGCTCGATTTGTTTCTTGTTCACGTCAATCGAATACGGCTTGTCGCCGATGGTGAATTTGATCTCGACGTCCATGTCGACCGTGCCGGCCGTCTCGAACATGACGTTATTCAATGGGAAGTGGGCGTATGGATAGCGATACAAGACGCGTTTCGAACTCATCGCGCTCGTTCCGTCGAGGTGAATCATCGCCAAGTTCGTGAAGCAGTACTCGTCCGATTTCGACTTGATTAAGAAGTAAATCTTCTCGTTATCCTCATGGAGGACGTAATCGTCCGAATCCGCCTTATCGAAATCTTTCGGGTCGATGACTTCACCGATATCGCTGAAGCCCGTCAAATCAGAAGCTAGTTTTTTGAACATGTCAAATCTCTCCTCAGTAGTGGATTTTGTGCATCTCGTTCGGGTCAGACCCGGTCCGCTCGTTTCGGTTGAGTCCGTCGATCGCGTGCATCTCTTCTTTCGTCAACGTGAAGTCGAACACCTCTATATTCTCACGAATTCGACTCGGCGTGACCGATTTCGGGATGACGGCCACACCGTTCTGTAAGTGCCAACGCAGGATGACTTGAGCCGGTGATTTCCCGTGCTTGGTCGCAATCTCGGCGATGACCGGATCCTCAAGCGCCTCGCGCCCTTTCATGAGCGGGCTCCACGCCTGGATTTGAATATCGTACCGCTGGCAGAACGCGATCAACTCTTTTTGGGACAAGTATGGGTGGATCTCGACTTGGTTCACTGCCGGGACGATCGAGCACGACTGGATGATCTGTTCGAGGTGGCTGACCTCGAAGTTCGAGACCCCGATGGCCCGGACCTTGCCTTCCTCATACAACTGTTCGAGCGCTTTATATGTCTCGACGAATTTACCGAAGCGCGGCATCGGCCAGTGAATCAAGAACAAGTCGACGTACTCGAGACCGAGCCGGTCGAGGCTGTCTTGGAACGCTTGGAGCGCCTCGTCATAGCCGTGGAACTCGTTCCACAGTTTCGTCGTCACGAAAATGTCTTCCCTCGGGACGCCGGATTCGCGAATCGCTTGGCCGACGCTCTCCTCATTCTGATAGATAGCGGCCGTGTCGATCAATCGATAGCCCGCGTCAAGCGCTGCTTTGACCGTATCGACCGTGACCGCCCCGTCTTCCACTTTGTACACACCGAGCCCGAGCATCGGCAGTTTCACATCATTGTTGAGTGTTGTCCATTCCATATTGATTCCCTCCCTCTCAACTCTTACGTTACCGAAAATCGGACGGAAGTGAAAGCGAAAGCTACAACCGAATGCTTTCGCCGTGCGCCTTGATCACAATCTGGTCACGTTCAAGTTTGGCTGCGGCGACGAGACGTTCATACGGCTCCTCGACCGGTTCGTACGATAAGACGAACGTGTCCCAGTGCATCGGGACGAAACGTTTCGCACCGCTCTGTTTGAACATCGTCCATGCTTGTTCCGGCGTGCAGTGGGCTTCCTCGAACGACTCCGGTTGATAGGCACCGATTGGGAAGAAAGCGAGGTCGATCGGTTCTTTGTTCGCGAGCCCGTTGAACGACTCGGTGAACGCCGTATCCCCGGCGAACAACATGCGGACGCCTTTATATTTCAAGACGTAGCCGTTATAGCCCATATGTTTGTCCCACGGGAAACGATTGCCCCAGTGGGCGACGGGGATGGCTTGGACGTGAAGCCCGTTCGCGAGCGTCAGCTTGTCGTGCGGATGCATCTCGAGCGTCTGCAGACTCGGGTATTTACGTAACAGCTTGCTCGTGCCCGGGGCCGAGATGACGACCGTGTCGCGGGTGATCAGTCGTTTCAGACTCTTATGGTCGAAGTGGTCCATATGGGCGTGGCTGAGCAGGATGACGTCGACGTGCCCGATCTCCTCAATCGAGAGGGCAGGGGCGGTATGACGTTTCATCCCGAACGTGACCGGCCCGACGTGGACGCCGATCCGCTTCGAGAACACCGGATCCGTCAAAATTTTCAATCCGTACCAATGGATGAGCACGGTCGAATGGCCGACCCAAGTGGCACTGACCATCGTCTCATCGAACGAGGCGAGGTCCGGTTTGACCGTCGGGACTTTGAAGGCCGGTCGAGGCAGTCTTCGTTTCAATCGGGTATATAAGAACGTACCGACGCTCGCCAGGACGGCGCTCGGGACGAGCAGGTTTCGTAATCGCATAACAGTCACCTCATCATCTAAGATGGTTTAATCATACCGCTCGACCGACGACCCCGCATCCGCCGGAAGGTGTAGAAAAAATGGGAGATTGTGGTCCGGCTCTTGCGAATCCGCTTTCAATTTGGTACGGTGACAGTAACTTAGGAAAGGAAGGTACCGCGTGCCATGAAAAAGTCACACTCACTCAACTGATGAAACGAATCATCACTGTTCGCACGAACAGTCACGGGTGAAGTGTGTCCAATTTCAGGCTAAGGGGTGACCCTTCTTTCCGCTTGACCGGATCTCTTCACACCACCGCACGTTGAACTGCTCCCCGTCAAGTAGACAGGGCAAATAATGAAAACCAACCTAGGCGGCTTGAGACCTGTATTCGACAGGGCTCAAGCCGTTTAGTCGTTTCTGGAGACGCTCGTGGTTGTAGAACGATAT
>NZ_JACSLT010000011.1:0-117517 GCF_018618275.1 Exiguobacterium sp. s194
CTGCGCTCGACTTGCATGTATTAGGCACGCCGCCAGCGTTCGTCCTGAGCCAGGATCAAACTCTCCAAAGAATTTGATATAGCTCTTTAAAAATGACGAAGCTTGCGCTTCATTCAAAAATTGTAAATCGTTTTTGCCTCATCGTTCAGTTTTCAAAGTTCGTCTGTCGCTCTTGGCGACTAAATGATAATAACATTTATCATTATTGTGTGTCAACCAGTTTGTTTACTAAGTTGTAAGCAGCGCTGGCAACAGAGATAACTATAGCATCCCTTTCTATCACATGGCAAGCATTATTCTAAAAAAACTTTAAAAGATTTTTCTCGTCCCCTTACTCGCATCTATTGTATTGGAGAAGGGAATTTTTCCCTGTCGACGAATACTCATCAATACCAACTTATAAGAAGGTGACACTTGATGCTCCAACTGCAGCCAAAGAAACGATCGAACCTGCGCATCTGGGCAGGAACACAGTATTACATATTAAAACGCCGAACACAATGGATGACGGATAAGAAGCGGTACACTTCTAAACGAGATACTGCACCACTGCCCCACCTCATCTATGAGCACCGCACCCCACTCTACCGAAAATTACGAGATATCGATCTCAAAATGCAACAGAATAAAGTCATTAATCTTAATATCGCCATTAAACAGTTAAATGGCATCATCGTTTCTCCAAATGAAGTGCTCTCATATTGGAAAGCCATCGGGCGACCTACAAAACGAAAGGGCTATGTGGACGGAATGATTTTGCATTACGGAAAGGTCACGACTGGAACCGGGGGCGGATTGTGTCAATTATCCAACTTGATTTATTGGATCACGCTCCATAGCCCACTCACAGTGACCGAGCGTTACCGCCACAGTTATGATGTCTTCCCTGATTCACGAAGGGACCAACCTTTTGGGAGTGGCGCCACATGTTCCTACAACTATTTAGACCTTCAAATCACCAATCGGACGGCACAGACGTTTCAACTCCTTCTATATATAGAGGGGGATTATCTCGTAGGGCAATGGCGGTCCAATATCCCACCAACCGTTCAATATGAGATATATGAAGAAAACCACCACTTCACGAATGAATGGTGGGGTGGAACAGTTCGGCATAACCAAATATTTAGAAGCGTCTTCTCCCAAGATGGCACATTCATCCGAAATGAGTTCATCACAGAAAACCATGCTTTAACCATGTACGACCCCTTCTTACCTGAAAACACTGCATACAAAAAAGCCGACTCATAAATCGAGTCGGCTTCATTTCATTACGCGTGCGGCAAGAATATAAAGTAAGCCAAGAAGATCACTAACATGCCGTACATGATTGGATGAATCTCTTTCGTCTTCCCTTTCGCGATCATCATGAGCGGATACAAGATGAATCCGAGCCCAATCCCCGTCGCAATCGACGAAGTGAGGGGCATCATCAGAATCGTCATGAATGAAGGAATCGCGATTTCTAGCTTTCTCCAGTCGATATCGAGTAAAGCCGAAGCCATGAGTACTCCTACGATAATCAATGCAGGGGCTGTGACCGCCGATGTGACGACTGCCAAGAGTGGCGAGAAGAAGAGCGCCAATCCGAAGAACAAACCTGCGAATACAGCCGTCAAGCCCGAACGACCACCGGCCGCTACACCAGCCGACGATTCTACATATGACGTCGCAGTCGATGTCCCAAAGATTGCACCTGCCACTGTTGCTGTTGAGTCAGCCATGAGCGCTTTACTCGCACGTGGCACTTTGTTGTCTTTCATGATTCCTGCTTGACGAGCTACCGCTACGAGCGTACCCGCTGTATCAAAGAAATCAATGAAGAAGAACGTCAAGATGACGACTAGCATTTGGACCGTGAAGACTTCTGAGAAATTGATGAACGCTTGTCCGAACGTCGATGACATGCTCGGTGGTGCCGAGATGATGTCTGAAATGGCAGTCGGTGTCGGTACAAGATTGAAGATCATCCCGACAATTGCCGTGAGAAGCATCCCAATGAAGATACCACCTTTTACATTTCGAACCATTAACAATGCTGTCACTACAAGACCGAACACTGAAAGGAGTGTCGTCCCTGTTCCGAGTGAACCGAGACCGACGAGCGTCGCTTCGTTGGCGACGACGATACCTGCATTTTTCAAACCGATAAAGGCGATAAAGAAACCAATCCCTGCCGCGACCGCCATTTTGAGTGGTCCCGGAATTGCGTTGACGACTGTCTCACGAATACCTGACAGTGTTAAAACGATAAAGAACAAACCAGAAACGAGAACCCCTGATAGTGCCGTTTGCCATGGAATACCCATGCCGAGAACTACACTGTACGCGAAGAAGGCGTTAAGCCCCATACCCGGAGCGATCGCAATCGGATAGTTGGCGAACAAGCCCATCATGACAGAACCGACGAGGGCGACAAGACCGGTTGCCACGAAAACAGCGCCCATGTCCATTCCTGCTGCGCCTAACACGTTCGGGTTAACGAACAAGATGTAAGCCATCGCTAGGAACGTAGTGAACCCTGCGACCAATTCCGTTTTGACGTTCGTTCCAAGTTCGTTCAATTGGAAGTAACGTTCAATCCGGTTTCCTGATGGTTGGTGATTTGGTTCTTGCTTGAGCTGTGTGCTCATTGATTTTCCTCCTTGGCTCGCCGTAAAACGAGAAAAGGTCCCCGATTGATAACCGGAGACCCCACGCGAAACATATAGGGACATACGTCCCCCATCTATGTCTCGCCGTAGTGAAATCATTTAAGGTGATTTCGTAGAGACTCTCGGGCCATATTCCCGATATTATACGGCAAAATAATTTTTAATTGTTCGGATATGATAAGAACGTTTTTATCTTAACAACGACGAAATCGTATGTCAACACAAATAACGGATTTTAATCTTTTATTACGCTTTAATGTTCGGATTTTCCAAATAAAAACAGAGGGGATTATTCCCCTCTGGTGGTTATTCCCACTCGATCGTTGCTGGTGGCTTCGATGTGATGTCGTACAGGACACGGTTGACGTGACTGACTTCATTGACGATACGAACCGAGATTTTCTCGAGTACATCCCATGGAATGCGGGCCCAATCTGAAGTCATTCCATCAATCGAGGTGACGGCACGTACGCCGACCGCATAGTCATACGTCCGCTCGTCGCCCATGACACCAACTGAACGAATTGGTGTAAGGACCGTGAAATATTGCCAAATATCACGTTCGAGACCGGCTTTCTTCACTTCTTCGCGCAGAATCGCATCTGACTCACGCACGATTTCAAGTTTCTCTTCTGTGATTTCACCGAGAACACGAATGCCAAGACCTGGTCCCGGGAACGGTTGGCGCCAAACGATATAGTCCGGTAACCCGAGTTCAGTCCCGAGTTCACGCACTTCGTCTTTAAAGAGCGTGTTAAGTGGCTCAATCAACGTGAAGTTCATGTCTTCCGGTAGTCCACCAACGTTATGGTGCGACTTGATTGTTTGTGCCGTGTCCGTTCCACTCTCGATGATATCGGTATAAAGCGTACCTTGGGCAAGGAAGTCCATATCCACAAGTTTAGACGCTTCTTCGTCAAACACGTAAATGAACTCATTGCCGATGATTTTTCGTTTTTGTTCCGGATCTGAAACGCCGGCAAGTTTCGCCATGAAACGCTCCTGCGCGTCAATCTTGATGACTTTCATATTGAAACCGTCCGCGAACGTCTTCATGACGCTGTCCGCTTCATTTTTACGAAGCAAACCATGGTCGACGAACATACATGTCAATTGGTCGCCGATGGCACGATGAACGAGCGCTGCGACAACCGATGAGTCGACGCCACCTGACAACGCGCAAAGAACTTGCTTGTCACCGACAATCTCGCGAATCTTCTCGACTTCGATATCGATGAAGTTCTCCATCGACCACTCACCTTTGGCACCACACACTTCATAGATGAAGTTTTTCAAGATGTCGTTGCCGTACTCAGAGTGACGGACTTCCGGGTGATACTGGACGCCGTACATTTTGAGTTCATCGTTCTTGATTGAAGCGACCGGACATGACGGGTTCGTCCCATCGACGATAAATCCTGGCGGTGCTTCCATGACGAGGTCGCCGTGGCTCATCCAAACCGTATGTTCCACCGGGAGACCTTTGTAGAGCGCCGACGCTTCCGGTGTCGAGAAGAGCGTCGCTTTTCCGTATTCGCGATGTGCCGCTCGTTCGACACGTCCACCGAAGTGATGCGTCATGAGTTGCATGCCGTAGCAGATTCCGAAAATCGGAATGCCAAGTTCGAAAATTTCCGGGTCACAGCGATATGCGCCTTCCGCGTACACACTGTTCGGTCCACCCGAGAAAATAATCCCGGCCGGAGCCAATTCACGAATCTCAGCAGCGGTCATCTTGTGGGAATGAAGCTCACTATATACGCCAAGGTCACGTACACGACGTGTGATCAACTGGTTGTACTGGCCTCCAAAGTCGAGCACCAAAATCATCTCTTGTTCTATTTTCACAAAACCTCCACCTTTCTGCCTTCTTCTCAAAAAAAGAGCGAGCTTCTCCCACGGATTCACTAAACCGAAGAAGAAGCACGCCCTTTTCTGTGTATACGAAACGTGCTCCTTCATAGTCGGTCCATTTACGGTGGTCCGGTAGAGACTCTCGCGCCAATTCGCGAGTATATACGAAGGATTGCTGTTCAATTATCTAACTAATGCGTCTATCTTACTGTATGCATCCGCCTACTTCAACTCATAATTCGACGAATCATGATTTTCCAATATTCTTTATATTTTGAATTCGGCGTTTTTTCGGCATAGATACTTTGTTCAAACAAACGGGTCAATCTCGTCATTTCCGTCGATTCATAATAAGCATCGACCTCTGCGGCGAGTTCGGACGGCGTGCGCCCGTCGACTTTGAAACCTGCTCCGCGGAGTCGTTTCACTAGATATCGATGCATGGCGACAAGTCGATTTTCATTCAATGGACGCCGTGTCCACCAAAGCATCATGACGAGGCGTTCAATCGATTTTCGGTTCCATACGAGAACGGCGACCGTAAAGACAATCACAATCCAACCCCACACCGGCATATTCCAGTTCTCCGTTGCCGCCTCTCCCGACGTCACATCATCGAGTGCCAAATCTTCTTGCGGACGATTCGTCGGCTCGTCGTCTTGCGACGCTTGTGGATCATTGGCCGCTGGATCGTCTGCATTCGCTTCGTCCTCCGTCTCGACTTGAAGCAAGTTGGCGTCCGAGAAACTGATGGTCGCCTCGAGCGGGACCCAGCCTGCGCCTTCCACGAAATATTCTACCCATGAGTGAGCGTGACGGTTCCGGACCGTGTATTCTTCTTCCCCTTGGATAATCCCGCGAGCATCACCCATCGTGAAACCTTTGACCCAACGCGTCGGCACTCCGCTCGCCCGGAGAAGGACGGCAGCCGAGGTCGAGAAGTTGTCACAGTACCCGATTAACGTATCGAACAAAAATTGATCGACGTAATCCGTATCACCTTCCGGGACGGCTACATCTTCCGTATTGTATTGGAAATCTCCAGATTGGAAGTAGGCTTGGACTGCTTGGGCTTGGTCGTAAGGTGTCTCACTGTCGCCCGTGATATCGGCCGACAAGTCGCGGACCCGATCCGGAAGTGAATCCGGCAATTGTAAGTACGCCTGCCGCTCTTCTTCCGTCAACGTCGTCACCGGCTCATTCAACGCCAGTTGCTCTTCTGTGAAGGAAGGGACACTGTAGCGAAGTTGAATCGTCTGAGGCGTCGTTTGCCCGTCATTGTCGAACACGATTTTCCCGGACGGTCGGATGTGAATCGTCTCGTTCGGAAACGGTTCTTCGATATTCCCGACTCGGAATTCGGTGCCATTGTCCGTCTCCGTCGCCTGTGGGTATTCTCCACCATACGGGACGAACGTTTGGCGCCGGTCAAATCGGAGCAACGCCTGTTCCGGTGTCGTATCGACAGCTTGGTCGACGAGTTGTCCGCGGTTATATTCGGAATCGAGGACCGGGGACTCGACCCAGCCTTTCCCCGTATAAATCTCTTTTGACTCGATGCGCCAATAGCGCGCCGGCACACCACGGGCGATGAAGACGATGCCGTCATCTTGCTCAAACGGTCCGCCGAGTTGTTCATCGTTCACCCCATAGCCGACTCGACCGCTGCCTGAACCTTCATCGTTCCCAGCATTTTGGAAACTCGTCGTCAACCGATCGGACCAATCCCCTTCAATTGTCGGCGACACGCTCGCGAGCGCCAACACGACCGAAGCGAGGAGCGCGATACTGACATAGCGGACGAGCGATTTGCTCGGTCGTTTCGCCAGGTCGGTGACGAAGAGCAATAAGAGCGATGCTAAAATTGCGAGTAAAATCTTCCCTTCCCCGTCATAAAGCGTCCACGTGTCAAAGTAAGCCATCAGTCCGAGCGTCGAAACGATCATCCCGAGAACGAAGCCATAGCTCGGATACGTGCGTCCGACCAGGATGGCGAACAGTACCCCGATGAGTGCCATCGCCGAGAAGAAAATCGCCTCTTCCGGCAAAGCCCCGCTCAGTACCCCGCTCAAATCCTCTAACCATAGACCGAACCAATCCAGGATACTCCCGTGGTACACGTACAAGACGATAAAGAAATTGAAGACGACCACACCAATGAAACCATACCAAGGCAACAAGCTTGCAAACATCGGAACGAGAAGCAGGAACAAGAACGGCCAATTGACATCAAATGTCGTACTGCCCACAATCGGCTCGACCCAAAATGACAACAAGTAGGCGGCAA
Organism: Exiguobacterium sp. s194; assembly: GCF_018618275.1. Classification (NCBI taxonomy): domain Bacteria; kingdom Bacillati; phylum Bacillota; class Bacilli; order Caryophanales; genus Exiguobacterium; species Exiguobacterium sp. s194. Next base: position 6,796 of record NZ_JACSLT010000011.1, read on the forward strand.
GCGCCGTATAGACGATTCGTTTCAACCATGTCGTCATGTCGTCACCTCGTTCGCCGTGTACAAATGATAGCTGCCTTGTGTCTCATTCATGATCTCACGCACCCATTTCGTCTCGAGTGGGCTAATCAAAATCAAGTTCCCCACTTCTTGCGGCAGGTTGCGCTTCACTCGTTCGACAAGGCGCCCTTCCGGCTCCGGTGTCGCTGTCAGCAAGTAATGGCCGACCTCTGCGCTTTGGTCCGGCAAATGGAACAGACGGACCTGCTCTTCGATGACATACAGTTCGAACGGCAGATTTTTCCGCTCGAGTTGTCGGATTGCACCGACGAGAAGCGACAATGAACGTTCGAACGCTTCTTCATGCCCAGCCGTTGTCGATGGGACAAAGACAAGCGACAGTTTCTTCTCCTGCTCTTGGTCGAACGTTTTCGTCATTAAGTTTCCGCGTCGAGCCGAGGCTTTCCAATCGATTCGACCGATGCGGTCCCCGGCCGCATACTCACGGACACCACTCGTCGTATTGGCAACCTCGGTATATGTGCGCGTGCGGCGATACTGTTCGCCTCGCCCACCGACTTGCTCGTCACGCGGTAAGTCGAACGGAAGTTCAGCAGGTGAGACTTCAACGACCGTCTCGAGTCGCAACGTCCGTTTGCGGTCGAACAGTCCGAACACGTCTCGCACGTGAAGGACGGTCCGATCGAACACGTGGATGCCGCGTCGAATCTGTTCGATTTCGTAATGGACCGTCTCTGTCCGTCGAAAGAAACGATCGACCGTGGTAATGATGACATCAGTGGATGTCGCGAGTCGCGGCGGCGGTGTCTCTTCTAACGTGACGACCCCGACAAGAAACGGGTATTTCCGCTCCACTTGCAGTTCCACGTCCATCGTTTGGCCCGAGACGAGTCGTTTCGTCGTCACACGGCGCGACACGTTCGCGGCTGTGACCGGATAAATCATGAAAATCGTCCAATAGGCGGCCAGGACGAAAAATGACCACCAGAGCGTCGACGCGACGATACTCCCTTCAATCCGGGCGAATGCGTAAAGTCCGAATGCCGCCGCCCACACAAGGAACAGCTTCATCCAATTTTTCATACTTCTTTGACCTCACGATCCATCGGGACCGGAAGTGTGTCGAGCCAACCTTTGACGAGCTGTTCGGCCGTCTTCCCTTTATAGCGCGCTTCTGCCGTCAGTAAGATGCGATGACCGAGCACACTACCGGCGAGCGCCTTCACGTCATCCGGTAGCACGAAGTCACGGTTGTGGATATACGCCCACGCCTGTGCCGCCTTCATCAAAGCGAGTGTCGCCCGTGGACTGCCCCCGAGATACGTGTTCGGGTCGTTGCGCGACTCGTGAATCAAGCGGACGATATACTGTTTGACGGCACTCGAAACGTGTACATCGCGCACTTCGCGTTGCATCTGTTCGACTTCATGTTTCGTAATGACACTCTGTAACGCCTCAAGCGGTTCTGCTTTCTCAAACCGCGTCAGCAGTGCAATCTCTTCATTGAAAGATGGATAGCCCATCTCGATTTTAAGGAGGAATCGATCCAATTGAGCTTCCGGGAGCGGATACGTCCCTTCATGTTCAATCGGGTTTTGCGTCGCCATGACGAAGAACGGGGACGGTAAAATTTTGACTTCACCGTCGACCGTCACGCTGCGCTCCGCCATCGCCTCGAGCAAGGCCGATTGGGTTTTAGGAGAGGTCCGGTTGATTTCATCGGCCAAGACGATATTACCCATCAATGGACCCGGCCGATATTCGAACTCTTTCGTTTTTTGATTGTACATCGAGATTCCGGTCAAATCAGATGGCAACATGTCCGGTGTGAATTGGACACGTTTGAAATCCAAATCAATGGCTCGACTGAACGTCCGGACGAGCATCGTTTTCCCGACGCCCGGGACATCTTCTAATAACACGTGCCCTCCGGCAAGTAAAGCAGTCAAACTCTTTGCGATGACATCTTCTTTTCCGACGATCACCGTCTCAATGGCATTGATGATCGATTGAATGGCTGGACGATATGACATAGCCGACTCCCCTTTTTTCTCTGATCGCTGACGCGTTAGAAATTAGAATGTTCTGACTTTATTGTGACACATTCGAGCGCTCGTGTGAAAGAAAACCATTATGCCAATGGGCTCTCCATTCTTTACCCGAAAAAAGGTGCCTTGTCTCCGATTCGAGCAGGCACCATGGCATTTATTTCGGTCGTTCGATTTCGAACGTTTCGCCGAGCGTGGCATAGAAGTTTCCAGCGAGTCGACTTACCGGTGCCAATCGTTCGGCGTCGATACGTCCGGCTTCATAAAGCGCCGGGTCAATATGGAAGCGCACGACTCGCGCGATCAATAAGTCAGCCGTCACTTTCCCGTCATGCTCAATCGGAACGTGATGGTGCAGTTTACATTCCATTCGGATTTTGGCTTCTTTCACGCCTGGCGTCTCGATGATATCACTTGGTGCGGTCGTGAACGTCGTCCGATCGAGCTCACTCTCCGCTGGCCCTAAATTGGCCGCGGTCTCGTTGACGAGAGCCACGTTCGTCTCATCGACGATATGGATGACGAGTTCTTCTGTCGCGACCGCATTACGGGCTGTGTCTTTCATGACACCGTTCTTACGTTGAACCGATACCGATAGCAGCGGCGGCTCGGACGCAACGATGTTAAAGTAACTAAACGGCGCAGCATTGATTGTGTCGCCGTTTCGAGTCGTCACGAAAGCGATTGGCCGCGGAACGATACTCCCGATTATAAATTTGTACGTGTCTCGCTCGGTTAACGCTGAAGGTTCAATCGATAGCATAAGAGCACCTCTTCCATAGTCATGTCTTCTCTTTCAAGCTATCCTGTTCCCTTCGCATGTGTCAATCGGAAGCACATTTGAATGTGTAAGATGCTGAAATCCGGGGTATATCCGTCTAGATATGATATTTAAACAGAGAATGCTTGATGGCACATTGTTTGAGCAATTCGGTGTTCATCTAATTTTTCTTTTTGTATATTTCCGTTATACGACAATGGAATTGGAGTTGGTTTTTAGTTAAGGAAGGAAGTAGAGTGTATTATGGGCAAGTGGATTGAACAATTGAACAGTCGTCAAATTCTCGGCATCCTTTATGGTGTTTGTATCACCAGCCTCGTTTTAACAGCAATCGGTGCTTGGTTCGTTCGGGACGATACCGTCTCACCGACCGAACTTCTGACGTTGCGTTGGATCTGGATGACCGGGCTAGTCATGTTTATCACTGCTATTTTATTAATTGGACGTCCTTTGATTACACGAATGGTCAGTCAAAACGAAAATATGCGCGCGAAGCAAACAGAGATGCAGTCCGTGCTCGAGGCGTCGAAACAAAACGAGACCAAACTGCAGTATCGTAACGAATTGATTGAAGTACTCGCTTCGAAGGAATCGTTACTCGACTATTCGGCTGTCATCGAAAAAATCGTCTGGTTGACCGAGGCCGAGTTCGGGGCCGTATTGCTCGTCAAAGACGATGAAATCACGTCCGTCGTACCGAAAGGGATGACCACTGAACAACAAGAAGATTTGAAAGTACAGTCGCTCTTACTCAAACGCGTTATGATTTCAAGAACGCTAGAGGCGAGTTCAAAAAAAGTGGCCGACCAGCTTCACGGCTACCCGTACTATATCCATGAGACCGTCATCCCGGTAAAAGATCCATCAGACGGAACGATGATCGGTTGTTTATATTTGGCCTGTTACGATAAGCCGTTCGATGCGAGTGAAACATCAGAGTTGAACGCGTTCGCGAACCAGTTGGCCATTTCGCTCTTACGGACGCGGCTTTATCGCCAGATGCAACAGGATCGTAAAGAGACGGCACAATTAATCAACTCGGTCCGTGAAGCGATTCTTTATTTCAACTATGAAGAAGACACGATTGTCGGCAACCGCGCCTTTATCCGCATGTTCGATGAACTTCAATTCGAATACGCCGGTTATGAGGAACTGACAACGTTATCGATTGATATCGAACCGTTTGCCGAACGTGTCGATCAACAAGACCTTTTCATCAGTTATATCGAACGTGTCTTCGACCAAGAGCCGCCGGAAGACGGTTTATCGATTTCATTGGATCAAGGCGATTGCTTCCTCCAAGTCTATGCAGAGAGTATTTACCGAGACGGGAAGATTCACGGCACGATGCTCGTCTTGCGCGATGTGACGGCCGAAACTGAAATTGACCGAATGAAATCAGAGCTTGTCTCGACGGTATCTCACGAATTGAGAACGCCGCTGTCATCGATCTATGGATTCACAGAGTTGATGCTCGAGCGTGATTTGAAGGCAACCCGCCGCGAATTGTACTTGAAGACGATTCACGATGAGGCGAAACGTCTCTCGTACTTGGTCAACGACTTCCTCGACCTTCAAAAGATGGAGGCCGGAAAACAGACGTTCGAGTGGGAGACGGTCGATTTGCTCGAGCTCGCCCGCGACAGTATCAGCTTTTATCAAGAGACGACCGATTCGCATCATCTACACCTTGATGCCGATGTCGGACAAGACTTTAAAATCGAGGCCGACTTGGAAGGGATGCGACAGTTGCTCGGTAACTTGCTCAGTAACGCCATCAAGTATTCCCCAGAAGGCGGCAACGTGCTCGTCTCGTTGGAACGACTCGAAGGACAAGTCGTCATGAAAGTCCGCGACAACGGGATGGGTATCCCTTCTTCCGCCTTGCCGAACTTGTTCGGCAAATTTTACCGGGTCGATAACTCAGACCGTCGTAAAATCGGAGGGACAGGACTCGGTCTCGCCATCTGTAAAGAAATCGCGAAAGCGCACGACGGACATTTACACGTTGAATCGATTTACGGGGAAGGTAGCACATTTATTTGTGAATTGCCGACATCGAAAGAAGCGATTCATCAATGAACACGACCGGAGTCGTTCCGGTCGTGTTTTTTACGCCTTAGCTTCTATTTTTAGCAGGAATGTTTTGGGATAATCTAGAAAAAGAGTAACATCGAGAAACGAAGGCAACATCGATTGTGAACGCTAAAATAAAATTGACAGTTTTTGCTCGATACGATTTTACACTATTGCCGAAAAATCAGAACAGAACTCCGATAGAGTAGTTGAGGCTATTTTATCTGGAGGGAATGGATTTGGAGGAAAAGTTAGTGCTACACATCAAGATTCATCAAATGTATCAGCAAAACATGAAAGTGGCTCAAATCGCCACAGCACTGAAGGTATCGAGACCGACGGTATATAAGTACCTGAAGATGACATATGAAGATGCCCTACATGAATTTGACGAGAAAGCCTGCTCACGAAAGAAGAAGCTCGATGCCTACCGAGACTGGATCATTGCATGGTTGGAGGAGTATCCGCATTTGAGCAGCGCACAAGTACATGACTGGTTACTTGAAAGATATCCCGGCCTGTCGGTCGGATCGAGCACGGTCAGGACATACGTGAAGGAAATCCGAGAAATCTATCAGATTGAAAAGAAAAGGATTGTCCGCCATTACGAGGCTATCCCAGAACAACCAATGGGCAAGCAAATACAGGTAGACTGGGGTGAGACCAGACAACGGACTAAAGATGGAAAAATGATAAAGCTTTATTTCATTGCGTTCGTACTTGCGCACTCTCGGATGAAGTATGTCGAATGGAGAGAACGACCGTTCACCACCAAGGACACTATTCACTGCCACGAAAATGCATTCCAATTCTATGGTGGGCGTCCTTCTGAAATCGTCTATGACCAGGATCACCTCATCGCAATCAACGAGAACGCAGGTGACGTCCTATTGACCAATGAGTTTCAAGCCTACGTGAACGAACGAAAGTTTAGAATCCACTTATGTCGTCGGGCTGACCCGGAGTCAAAGGGTATGATCGAGAACGTCGTGAAGTACATCAAACGGAACTTCGCGGACAGCCGAGTGTACCGGCATATCGAGGATTGGAACGACCGTTCCATGAGATGGTTGGAGAGGACAGGAAATCATAACGTCCATCAGACAACGAAAAAAAGACCAGCTGAAGTGTTCTCCGTCGAAAAACAACACTTACAACCGGTCTTATCGCTACTCTCTTTCGAAAGTATCCGTACCGAAAGTATAGCAAGGAACGTCAGCAAGGACAACACAATCCGTTATCGCTCAAACCGTTACACCGTCCCAATCGGGACCTACTCATCGGTCAAGAAGAAAGTGGTGTTCCTCGAAGTGACCGAACAGGAACGGTTATTGATTCGCGAATCTCCCGAGGGAGAAGTGATTGCAGACCACCGGGTCAGCAAAGAGAGCGGAAAACTGATTCAAAGCCGTGACCACCTTCGGGATCGTTCCAAAGGAATCGAAGAACTGAAGCAACAGGTCCTCACCTATTTCGAGGACAGAGAGGCGGCGTCCGATTATCTGGGTGAGCTCTCAAAGCGTTACCCGAGATACCGACGTGACCAGTTCAACATCATCAGGGACGTCGCGATCATGTATCCCAATCACTTAACGAACGCACTGGAAAAGTGTTCGCAAGAGAGTCTGTTCAGCGCCAACGATTTCCGAGACGTGGTCCACTATCTTGCGATCCTCGCGGACGATGGGTGTGATCCAAAACCCGATACCGAACGTCCGAAGAAATCCGGGATACAGGTCGCAACGAGGTCACTCCAAGCCTACACCGACATCCTGAAAGGGGTGGCGACAAAATGAGTCAAAGCGTTTCCGAGTTACAACAGGACTTTCGGCAGCTTCGTCTCGCCGAGACGGCTGACGCCCTCCCACAGATTTTGAGAGAGGCCGAAATGGCCTCCTGGACGTATATCGAATTTCTAAGTGCCATCACGAACCATGAACGCGCCAAACGAGACGCTAAAAGTTTGGAGAGACGAATGAAGTGGGCCCGATTCCCGTTCATCAAATCCCTCTCGGAGTTCAATTTGGAGGAACAGACCGCACTAACCGCCCGACAGCTGAAGCAGTTGAAACAGCTCAACTGGCTCGAACAACAGTACAACCTGATCCTCTTGGGCCCTCCGGGCGTCGGAAAGACGTTTTTGGCCGTGGGACTCGGAATCGAGGCGGTCAACCACGGGTTCAAGGTATACTTCGTCACGATGGGCGAACTCGTCCAACTATTAAAAAGTGAAGAGTTCTCAAGCAAGTCGAAGATCCAGTTAAAAAGGTTGCGAGATTCGGACCTGGTCATCATCGATGACCTGATGTATATGGCCATGGACCAACGAGAAGCCAATCTCTTCTTCCATCTCGTCAACCACCTTTATGAGCGCAGCTCGATCATCCTGACCTCGAACAAAAGCCCCGAACAATGGGGCGAATTGATCGGGGACCAGGGCATCACGACTGCGATACTGGACCGCTTACTCCATCGCGTCGAAATCATACATAGTGATGACGACAGTCATCGGATGAGAAACCGGAAATCATTGTTTTCGGCAGAAGTGTAAAAGGCAAACGAGCAAAAAGTGTCAAAATCAACTTGACGTCTACAATCGATTTACCCTTCCCATTTTTCTCGCAGGTTAAGTCTAGAAAAAGAGCTATACTAGTAAGGAAGAGACAGACAAGATTGGAGGTCATGAAGTTGGATCACCGCGACCCACCGTTTTCAGAACTAGGCGACTTTAAACAATGGGGACGTTTTGATATAAACGTGCCACTTCAAGGCGGGCAAGCCGAACTGCAAGCTGCCGTATCGATTGTTAGACATCATATTCCTTTGCGGTTGGGTGGGTTTTATATCATCGCGAGTGAAGATGGGATTTTGCGAAGCGGCTCTCACGATGCCAATTTGCAAAAACATATCATTCACCTGCTCCAACAAGTTCAAACGGGCCATGTGGAAGACGAAGCATTGATGAACGAACCGATTTGGACGATTCATTATTTCACCACTCCATAAACGACAAGAGACGATTCGGGCGTCTCTTTTTTTGTGCAAAAAAAGAACGCCTGAGGAGGCGTTAATCAATGTGAGACATGATATCAATGACTTTTTCATAGTACTCAGTGGCCAATTTATATTTCCCATTACTTCGAAGTTCTCTAGCTAACCATAAAGAGTATTTTTGCATATACACATAATCATTATTCATCTCAAAATAGTGAACTGCGTCTTTCAGTGATTTAATCAACTCAAGCTTGTCTGGGACTTGATAACAGTTTTTATAAATTTCAAAATGATGATCGAATTCTTCTAATCCCGTTCGATCACCTTTAATCTCGTATCCTTTGGCCAACCAATTTAAGATTTCTTCTGTGTTGTTGTAGTTTGTATATCCTTCAATCAACGACACGACACTATACAATTTACTTTTCACTTCTACTTTGTAATCGAAACTCTGCATAAAATATTCAAGTGCCCGCTCTTGATCGCCTAGTGAAGAATAAATCTCACCCATGTTATTGTAGAGCATTCCATAATAGTTATTTAGACTTGTCGCACTTATTACTTTGACCGCTCTATGGTAATGAGCCAAAGCTTCCGTAAAGCGTCTTCGACGTTTAAAGGCTAGTCCAATGATAATATGACATTCAACGATTCTTTCTAAGAAAAAATGTTCCTGGAAATAATCGAGCGCGAATTTTACATTCTCGATTGCTTGTAGATAATCTGTGAATTTGTAATACAATCCACCCATGATATACCTCATATCCGCCATTTCCCACGTAGGTAAATTTGAATGGGGAAGTTGTTCGTTCAGATCTTCAAGTAACTCTAAGGATTTTTCTTTCTCATTTTGGTTAATCAGTCTAATACATTTTATCAAAGTATATCTTAGTTTATCTTCTCGATTTAACTGTTCTTCAATCCAACCAATCTCAGTGAAGTATTTCCCCTCACCATCGGGCATGATTTCAAACCTAGCCAACGCTATTAACAATGTTATATATAACTCTTTTGATTGATTGACCACAGGATTAGTTAAATATTTGTTGATTTCAATTCGCTTATCTTGATCTTTCCTTGTTAAAATAGCATCTTTCAAAATCTCTTCAATTTCGCTCTTTACTTTCTCGACTTGTTCGCTGAAATCATAGTACAGAGGCACTTCAATTTCAAGCCTCTTAAAAATCATCTCTAGTACTTCTTCACTAGGAGATGTTTGGTTATTTTCAATTTTACTCAAGTAAGATATTGAACAAATCCCTCTAGCTAAGACAGACTGCTTCATATTCCTACGCATTCTCTCAATTTTTATAAGGTTTCCGTAGTTGTATTCCATCCCAAGAAATAGCCCCTTCGCCCTAATTATTAGCGTTTTTTAAAATAAATATAGTCTGGAAACGTGCATATCAGGAAACTTTTAACCTAAAAACGATATTTTTGATGTTTTTCTGCTATGATTTTCCCAACCTATAGCAGTTCGTTAGACTGTTTAATCATGATAAAATTTAACTAGTAAATATAAAACTTTATATTTTTATAGGTAAAATGATTCACTTTAAAACCAGTTGTAGGATTTATATTTCGGAGGTGAATACATCAGATGGGAAAACTAAGTTTTTTACTGGCTGAAGATTATATTAAACCTAAAATCTATTTCCAATCTAAACAAGCCCCGGTATTCAATACATCCTATTCGTATACCGATCACAATCAATTTGAGGGACTAGAACATTTGACCCAATTGTTGCGTTCTCCAAAAGGATTTATCGTAAACGCTTTTCAAATCGATTATTATCAAACTTTGCCACAACTAATTACAAGAACTCTTAAAGAAAATCGGTCATATAAAAAACTATACATTCTTGGACCTGAACTGTCTCTCTCTATTCTAAAGCGCAGTTCAAAAACCGTCTATGAGAAACACTTCCAAGAATATGGATATATCAATATCGAACGAGATTTTCAAGCAGTTCTTCGCCAATGTTTAGCCTTATTGCAGGAAGGACATATCTTGTATATTCTTCCGGAAGCATCAATTTGCTGGCGACCAGAATCTTTTCACTCGTTAGAGAATCTACTCACTCCATTATGTAGCACATTGCTTAGTCAAGAAGCACACGTTCCAATCTTATCTTCTTCTACTAGAGAAGGTTTGGACAAAGTTGTGCTACATGAACCAAACCTACCACAACAATATGTAGGAGATTTGGAATCACGTGTTTACCAACAGTCAGAATCGGTATATAATTTACTAGAATCTCCAGTTTCTGACTACTAACCACTGTCATAACATACTAGGGATCGCTGCTTTATTCACAATAATTTATTCAACGGAGGGATTCACGATGAAAAAGATTACAGGGCTATTATTCATCGCTGCTGCAGTTTTATTACTTGGTAGCTCAATCAAACCAATGGGCGAAGATTTACCACGCTTGACGAAATTTAATGCACCAATTCAAACCTTTGGTGAGGACCTCCCACGTTTGACGAAATTTGAACCAATTATCAAACCATTAGGCGAAGACCTTCCGCGTTTGACAAAAATCGAACCAACAATCAAACCATTAGGCGAAGATTTACCACGCCTTACGTGATTATTAAAAGAGACGCCCTCGTGCGTCTCTTTTTTTATTTCCGAAACTCTGGAAATAAACTTATTGAAAAAAAGTCAAACAATTTACATATTAACCTCCATTTTTTTCTTGTTTCCTTATATAATAACGGAGACATGATGACGATTTCATTTCACAGCTACTTCACCTATCTTATGAATAAAGGAGCGGATCTCGATTGAACCAAACGAAATCATCTTGGAACTTGAAACTGTTGCTTAGCTCTTCCCTCGTCATTGGTGGCATGGCCATCGCCCCATTCGACTTGACGCCGAACGGTTTCGAATCGAGCCGAGTCGAAGCTGCCTCTACATACACGACGACAGCGAACTTGAACCTTCGTTTAAGTGCCGCCACATGGAGTCCTGTCCTTTTAACGATTCCAAATGGGGCGACCGTCAAATATGTTAGCAAGTACGGCTCTTGGTACAAGGTCAGCTACGGTGGAAAGACCGGCTACGTCGCTTCGCAATACGTGAAAGTTTCGACTCCCTCGACGATGACGCCGAGCTCAGCCTCGTACTACAAAACGACGGTCAATTTAAACTTGCGATTGACGGCAGCCTCGTGGAGCTCGGTCTTGACGACGATCCCGAACGGCGCCACCGTCAAGTATGTCAGTCGTTATGGCTCTTGGTATAAAGTCAGTTACAACGGAAAGACGGGCTATGTCGCTTCGCAATACTTAACAGCCACCGGAGCCCCGACTACGACGACTTCTACCACGTCCTACCAAACGACGGTCAACTTGAACATGCGCTTGACGGCAGCCTCGTGGAGCACGGTGTTGCTGACTATCCCAAACGGTGCGACCGTCAAGTACATCAGCAAGTACGGCTCTTGGTATAAGGTGAGTTACGGCGGCAAGACGGGTTACGTCGCTTCACAGTATTTGAAGCCGGCCACGACGACGACACCAACAACATCAACCGGTTCAGGTCGGACAATCGTGATCGATGCTGGACACGGCGGGAATGACCCAGGGGCTGTGTACGGATCAGTGTACGAAAAAGTCATCGCTTTCGATATCGCCGCACGTCTCGCGAGTACGCTCTCGAATACATATGGCTATAACGCACGGATGACGCGCTCGAACGACGTGTACTTGTCGCTCGCACAACGCGTCGAATTGACAAAATCGTATAAAGGTAGCGCCTTCGTCAGCATTCATAACAACTCGTCGACGAATACGTCTTACCACGGTCACGAAGTCCTCATCCCGACCGGTGAAAGTTATACGACGAACCCATACATCTCGGCTAGCCGTAGTTTAGGGGCAGCCATCAACCGTGAACTCGGTGTCCGAATCCCAACGATTCGTAACCGTGGTGTGAAATATCAAAACGTTTATGTCGTCGGCAAGAACAGCGTCCCATCGACCCTTGTCGAATATGGTTTCATCAGCAACTCGAACGACCGCTCGCACTTGACGAGCACCACATACCGGCAACGGATGGCAGATGCCACCGCTTCTGGGATTCATCAATTTATGAGCACTTATAAATAAGCAAGAGACCTGATCGCATGCGATCAGGTCTCTTTTTCATTGGCGGGACAACGCCAAATTTTATGATGCGCCCCCGGACCCCAATAGTGCTCAATCGTCACGAGCGGCGGGCCGAGCCGCTTCTCCCAATAGGCTTGTGACGTTGGAAAGCCGGCATCTAAATAAAATGCCGTTTGTTGATTCGCCACGAGTTGCCGTCTCATATTGTCTATCAAGAAACGACCGATACCTTGGCGTTGGGCACCAGGTGCGACGTACATGCATCCGATTTCAGGAACGTTCGGCTCGATGTCGACGTGTGCGGTAATGATGTCATTCGGAGGCAAAATCGCGGCCGTCCCTACGATGACGTCGTCTTGGAGCACCACGAAAATTTGAACGGTCTCGTCCTCGAAACTGTCTTGAACGGTCGTATTCAACCGTTCGACTTCCTCATCCAACAAGTCGGCATCTTCAAACTGTTCTCGGCGAATCAAATCACTCAGACTCTCCATAAACAGCCGTTGGAGCGGCTTTACATCTTCACGTTCGAGCGGGCGAAAGTTCAATCTCTCCACTTCCCTCTGTTCCTGAATGATACGTGCTAGTCTTTACCCGCGTCCGCTTCTGGCGTAACGTTCGGTTGATGCGACCCTTCCACCGCCTCGAGCTGCTCGAGATGATCGTAACCGAGATGTCCATGCGTTCTCCAGATGAGGACGATTGCAGTCGTGACGAGCAATAACGTCAAATGGAGAAAGCCGATCGGAAACATGCCCGGCTTCATTAGTGGAATGAGTGCGAACGAGACATTGAACATCGTATGGAGCAAGAAAACGGACCATAAATTCATCGTCGTAACATTGTAGAGCCAAGATATGATGAACGTGAAAGCGAGAATCGCCATGGCGTATGCCCAAAACGGGATGAGCGATTGCCCGGTCCCCTCCATCAAAAAGAGTGGTGTATGCCAGACGGTCCAAATGCCCCCTACGAACAAACTCGCTTTGATCGGGGTCGTCTTCAATTGACACGCGTTGAGCAAATAACCGCGCCATCCGTACTCTTCTTGCATCGTGCCGCCAAGGAACAGCATGTAGAAGAACGTCGGCACGACGAGCCACGGACGCTCAAACAGCAACGCCCCTTCCGCATCGGACCACCAATAGGCAATCAGGAAAACGGAGGGAAGGAACAACAGGCCGAACGCATAGTATCTGCCTGCCATCCGCCACTCGAATCCCCGCTTCCATAACGTCGTGACACCTTCCCAACCGTTCTCCCGAAACGCCATGTAACTCCCGGCAAGACTTGGACCGAACGCTCCGATCAGCACAATCGCTTGAATCGGTAACTCGGTCCCAATAAATAGTCCCCACCACGCCAACCATGAGAACCCGAACGCGATGAGGAGAAATAAGATGATTTCTTTCTTTGTCGGTATCATTCGTCTCCCCTCCTTCTATCCGTAGTTTACCCGCTTTCCGAACGACTTCCCTATTTCATGCAAAAAATATTTTTATTATATGAAGCAAAATGATAGATGGACTTTTGAATTCCAAGGTATAATTGAAATTACAAAAAAATTACATTCATAGTGAGGTATATATGGAACCAGTCGTTGAACACTCGATGAGTCACAATGGGTTTCTCGTGATTCTGTCTTATCTGATTGCCGCCGTTTCTGCTTACGCCGCCATCGAACTGGCCCGACGTGTCAATTCAGCGAACCGTTCCACCCAAAATGTCTGGATCATCGCTGGTGGCGCGACACTCGGTCTCGGCATTTGGTCGATGCATTTCATCGCCATGCTGGCCCATGAGGTATTGCGACCGATCACGTATTCGGTCCCGCTCGTCCTATTGTCCGTCGTCATCGCCATGGCCGGTTGTATGTTCGGCTTCTTGATTGTCTCGCGTCGCACGACTCGACCAGCCCTAATCGGTGCCGGACTAGTCATGGGAGGGAGTATCGCCAGCATGCATTATGTCGGAATGGCCGCGCTCCAAGGCATCACGACTTCCTACAATCCATGGTTGGCGACACTCTCGATTTTGATTGCGCTAGGTGCCTCGCTCGTTGCTTTGTGGATCGGCTTCTTTTCGAAGTATACCGAGAAAAAAATGCACATCGAATTGAAAGTGTTCTTCTCCCTCTTGATGGGTGTCGCCATCTTCGGCATGCATTTCGTCGGTATGATGGCGGCAACTTTCACGTTCGTCGAGACAGACAGACCGTTCGCCAATGCGATTGAGCCTTCGTTGCTCGCATGGCTCGTGAGCGCGATCACGATTCTCTTGTTTGCCATCTTCTTTTTATCACTCACGATTGACCGTCATCTTCGAAAACGGGATTTTATCCAAGCAACGATTCTTGACTCCACGACGGATGCGGTCGTCACGACGACGAAAGACGGAATGATTCAATACGCGAACACAGCGTTCTATCGCTTGTTCGACCGAGTGGAGAAGGATGCATTCTTCCAAGACTATCATCCGTCGCTCACCATCAATCAACCGTTTCATGAAACGAGACGCGTCAATTTCGACGACAGGACGATTGAAGTGACGAGCTATCCGCTTAAAGGGGAAACGATGGACCAGGTACTTTGGTTCATGCGCGACGTCTCAGAAACGATCGCCTCACAGCGCCTCGTCGAACATATGGCGTATCACGATACGCTCACTGATTTACCGAACCGGCACAAGTTGGAACAAATTTTGGCTGAGCATATCCGAATCGAAGATCCGGTCGCTTGCCTCTACATCGACATCGATCGTTGGCGCTTCTTGAGCGATATGCTCGGTCATCACGGCTCGGACGAACTGACGATGCAGATTGCCGAGCGCCTGCAACATACGATTCATCCGGATGACATTTTGACACGCGTCGGTTCATCCGAGTTTATCATCTTGCTGTTCGACAAACGCAGCACGCTCGCCAAACAGAAAGCCGAAAAGTGTATCAAGGCAATCTCGCAACCGTTCAATATCGATGGCACGACTGTCGATTTGACGCTCAGCGCTGGAATTAGTCATTATCCAAACGATACGAAGTCGGCTGAAGAGCTCGTCCAGTACGCGCGTCTTGCCGTCCACGAGTCGAAACGGACTGGTAAGAATCAAATTAAAGAATTCGAAGACGAGTCGAAGCATCAAATTCTTCGTACCGTCGAAATCGAAAAAGCGCTCGCGCAGGCGCTCGACCGAAACGAGTTTTCACTCGTGTACCAGCCGAAAGTGTCACTTACGCAAAATCGTCTCGAAGGAGTCGAGGCGCTCCTCCGTTGGAATAATCGGGAACTCGGTTCTGTGTCACCGGACGACTTCATTCCGATTGCAGAGAACACCGGACTCATCCATCCAATTGGCAACTGGGTCATGCGTGAGTCGTGCCGGGCCTGGGTCCGTTGGAAGAAATCCGGCGTGAAACCGTTCACGCTTTCGGTCAACGTCTCGCCGCTCCAGTTCGCGCGTGAGGATTTCGTCGAGTCGCTCCAGGCCATCTTGGATGAGACCGGGATGGACCCGATGTTCCTCGAGCTCGAGGTGACGGAGTCGTCGATGCTATCATATGAAGAATCGACGCAAGAGAAACTCACCCAGCTCCATCAGTTCGGGATTTTAATCTCACTCGACGATTTCGGGACGGGCTACTCGTCGTTCCGTCAATTGCGTGAGCTACCGGTCCAAGTGTTGAAAATCGACCGGTCGTTCATCGTCAACTTGTTCACCGACCGGAACCAGGAAGCCATCGTTCGCTCAATGATTCAACTCGGCCATAACTTGGGCATGAAAGTGCTCATGGAAGGTGTCGAAACATCGGATCAGCTCGAATGGTTACTGAACGAACAGTGTGATTACGTCCAAGGTTATTACTTCAGTCGCCCGCTTCGTGAGAAAGACGTCGTGAAGCACGTGAAGTCGATTACGACATATATTGAGTTCGGGAAGACCCGGGCTTAACACTAAAAAGAGGTGACTCTAACCCGATGTGGATTAGAGTCACCTCTTTTATTGATGCTGAGTGATTGTTTAAATACCAATCTCATCCTCAAACGATAAATTAATTGGTTCATCCTGATGGGTTGCCGCTGTCTCGAGATTCGTAATCGGAATACGAATATCCACCTCGCTAAAATCTAACTGATCTATCCACACCTTACCCTCACCTGATAAAAGCACTCCGAATGAAATCACTTCACTACCTGCTGGTACATCTAGAACGATTGAATAGCGATTCCAATCTGTTGTCCCTTTAATTGGTCGATTGCTCATATTGTCAAACTGAATTACATCTCCATTTTTATGATCCACACGCATCCACAATCCAGTAAATACCTTAACTTCTTCAGTTTTTATAAATCCAGATAGCCGAAGTCTTTTATCAATATACCGATCAGCTTTGAATTGTTGCATCATCGTTCCAAAGCTTTCGTTCGTTACGAGCGAAGTCGCTTTTAAATAACCCGACGCTCTTCCTTGATGAACAATCTCCCTATCGACACCAATTTTATAATGTTGTGCGTCCATACCGCTTAAAAACCACCCTTTGACTGACCCAACCATTTTCCCATCTCCTTGTCGTAGTAATGTCCTCATACTCACCCGATAACGTCCTGGGGGAAGACCATACCGGATTTTAAACGCTCGTGTAAACGACTCTTGTGATTCAAAATTATGTTGTAAAGCGATGTCTAAAATCCGCTCATCTGTATGAATCAGCAGACTCGCAGCATTTGCAAGACGGCGCATTTTTATATACTCACTCATTGTCATGCCAACATGAGCTTGAAAAATGCGGTGAAAATGAAATTTCGAGAACCCACTGTGTAGGAGAAGGTCCTCCTCAGTAATGACTTCATATAAATTAGCTTCGATATGTCGAATCGTCCGTCTTATAGCCTCGTCATACATTTGTGCGCCCCCTTTCATGTTCACTTTACCAAACGGACGTTTTTCCGTTTTGATTTATTTTGCTAAAAAAGGCCTCTCCTGTTTATGAACTGCTCCCCGTCAAGTAGACAGGGCAAATAATGAAAACCAAATTAGGCGGCTTGGGCCCTGTATTCGACAGGGCTCAAGCCGTTTAGTCGTTTCTGGAAACGATCATGGTTGTAGAACAATATGTAGGTCTCGATGGCTGATGTGAGTTCGCTGTAGGCCTGGAACTCACGCAGGTAGTACATCTCGACTTTCAGGGTACCCCAAAAACCCTCGATTGGGGCGTTGTCGAGACAACGTCCGACCCGGGACATGCTGTGGGTCAGCCCCGCGTCTTCTACCATGCGTTTGAACCCTCTGGAGGTACATTGGAATCCTCGGTCGCTATGGATCATCGGAATCGCTCCTGAACGGAGCCCCGCGATGGCTGGGATCATCGTCTGGAAGACGAGCGCGTTGTTGTTGGATTTCCCGATGCGATAGGCGACGATCGAGCCGTCATAGAGGTCGATGATTGCGCTCAGATAGGCCTTCCTTCCGGCGCCATATTTGAACTCGGTGACGTCGGTGCACCACTTCTCGTCCGGTCGGGACGCGCTGAATTCTCGGCTCATCAGGTTCTCGGCCCGCAGGCGCTCGTTCTCCCGCTCGATCTGTTGGATGCGACGTTCGAGCTTCTCCTCGTTGGTCAGTTCCTCTTCTTGCTTCGTCCGTCCGCGCCGGTCCTCGAGCCCGTGCACGCCGTCGGCGTCATATTTTTTCGTCCAACCATAGACCTGTTGGTACGACACGGCGAATTTCTCGGCCGTCCGTTGATAGTTCCGTCCATTGTCCAGACAATACCTGACGATCTCCATGCGTTCCTCGAATGTTGTCTTTCTCCCTTTTGCCATAGCTCGATCCATCCCTTTTCTCGAATCTGTTAATACGCTATGACCAGTATACTTCTTAATCTACTTGTGAAGAACAGACCAGTTACTGATTTGATGTTTGGAGAGGGTTTCCAGTTTAGTGAGACCACCGAGATAGTCACGGACGGCCGCGATCTTCTGTTCCTTGGTGTACGGTCTCCATGTCTTCGATTCCTTCAACGCATCGATTCCATCGGTCTCGAATTTCACTTTCCACAACTGAAGGGTATCTCTAGAGACATCATGGGCCTCCATGATTTCCTTCCACGTATATATCTCTTCCTTCATCATCTGTAGTGCACTCAGCTTTTGTTCAATCGAATGCCGACTTCTCGCCATAAAAACACTCCCCAATAGAATAAACAGATTTGTTATTTCATCTGTCTACCTATTGGGGAGCATATCATTATTAGGAGAGGCCTTACTTTAAGACACACGTGCTTTTTCTTGTTCACGAATCAAATGATATTGTTCGAGAATCAGTTTTGTCAGTGTATCGTCTTCATGCAATTGAAGGTATTTTTCGACCGTCGACACGATACCGTCTTCTTCAATGGATAAGTTAAGTTCAGAAGATTCTGAATCCTCAGGGTTGTAATAAGTTAAAGCAGCTGCAATCCCGTAGGCCAGTTCATTCGGTTCGATGCCGTTATCGATGAGTTCGCGGGCTGGTTTGACGAGCCGATCACTCGGTCCGAGCTTACGGATCGGTGAGCGGGCGACGCGTGAGACTTCATCTTTTAACTTCGGATTCTCGAATCGTTTGATGATCTTTTGAATGTATTGGCTATGTTCTTTCGCCTCGAACCCGTACTTCTCAAGGAGGAGCCAACCAGTCTCATACAACGCGCCTTGGACGACTTGACGGACACGGCGATCTTTCAGCGCCTCGTCAATCGTCGCTTTCCCGAACAAGGAACCGATGTATGACGCAATGGCGTGACCCGTGTTGACCGTGAACAGCTTCCGTTCGATGTATGGCCCAATCTCGTCGACCCATGTCACACCTTGAAGTGGGGGCCGCTCGGCCAATCCTTTCGTCTCAATGACCCACTCGTAAAACGTCTCGACCTCGACGAATAGCGGATCTGCGTGTTGCTGCAGCGGAACGATCCGGTCGACGGCTGCGTTCGGGAACGAGACGTTCGCTGTCTCGACACCGCCTGATGTCTCGATGGCTTGGTGGAGCGATGCGCTACCGCCAATCATGTTCTCACAAGCAATCACATAAACTGGTGCCGACGTCTCGCGTTCACGAAGTCCTTCGCTGATGAGTGGCGCGACTTTCGGCAACAGCGTCGGTCCGACCGCGGTCGTGATGAGATCGGCCTCGGCGATGAGGGCGATGACGCGTTCCGGGTCGGTCAAACTGTTGACGCCGCGGACCCGATCGACGACGACGTTGTCGACGCCTTCTTCGGCAAATCCGACTTCATAGAACCGTTTGTCTTCTAACGCCTGGATGACGGTATCGTTAATATCGACGAACGTGACCTCGTAGCCGCTCTGATTGAGCAACAATCCGATAAATCCACGTCCGATGTTCCCTGCCCCAAAATGTACGGCTTTCATTACGCCACCTCTTCCATGAATAGCGACAAAATCTCTTCTTTCGTCTTCGCCTGTACAAGACGTTCGACATTATCCTCATCTGAACAGATGACTGCGATTTGGGACAGGAGCTCCAAATGTTCGTCATCCACACCGGCAATCCCGATGACGAGTTTCGCCGTTTGGCCACCGAAATCGACGCCGGCCGGCACTTGGAGGATGGAAATCCCCGTCTTTTGAACGGCGGATTTCGCTTCCTCGGTCCCGTGCGGAATCGCGACTTGGTTCCCGATATACACGCTCGAGAGCGCTTGACGTTCGTGCATCGCTTTGACGTAAGCCGGAGATACGCATCCGGCTGCTTCTAACACTTGACCAGCTGCGTCAATCGCTTCAGCCGACGTGTTGAACGATTGGTTGAGTCGAATCATCTCTGTCTGAATGAATGGCATTTTAGTTCCTCCTATACCTTAACCCTTGTCTCTGTCTACTTGTGTTATGAGATTTTGCTGCGTTCTGCTTTAATTTCTTCAATCAATTGATCGTAATAGTCGGCGTTCAAGAAATTCGTGACCGAACGGTGAATCGCATCCGGCACTTGTGCCTCGGCCCGGTCCGTCAAATCCTCATGGGTGATGACGAATTGGGCGTCTTTCGGCAACTGGCTAATCGATGTGTTCGTGACTCGAATCGGCAAGTTCGCTTTATTCACTTTATTGCGAAGCACCGAGGCGCCCATCGCGCTCGAACCCATCCCTGCGTCACAAGCGAAGATGATGTGATCGACTTTGTCGAGACGGTCGTGAACGAGAGCTGACGCATACGACTGTTTGCCTTTCATCGCGCTGACGTTTTGTGTCGCTTCTTCAAGTGACACTTCTTCTGCCGCGCTCGATTTCAAGATGACGCTTGCCACGGCGAACGTGACCGCTGCCGACAACAGGATTCCTGTCACAAGTCCGAGGTACGAACCGCGTGAAGCCATCGCGAGTATCGCGAAGATACTACCTGGTGACGCTGGTGCGACGAGACCGACATCGAACAAGACGAATGTGAAGACCCCTGTTGCACCCCCTGCGATCATCGCAAGGATCAAGATCGGTTTCATCAAGACGTATGGGAAGTAAATTTCGTGAATCCCACCGAGGAAGTGAATGATTGCCGCCCCTGGTGCCGTGCGTTTGGCCGCACCTTTAGCGAACACCATGTAAGCGAGCAGTAAACCAAGACCTGGTCCCGGGTTTGCTTCAAGTAAGAACAAGACCGATTTCCCGGCGTCCGCCACTTGATCGACACCGAGCGGGCTCAAAATCCCGTGGTTGATGGCATTGTTCAAGAACAAGATTTTCGCTGGCTCGATGAATAGACTGGCGATTGGTAACAGTTTCGCACCGACGATCCAGTCGACACCGGCTGCCATGACTTTATCAAGGCCGCTCATGATTGGACCGAACACCTCGAAGCCACCGATCATAAGAAGACCACCGATGATACCGACCGAGAAGTTGTTGACGAGCATTTCGAATCCAGCCTTGACCTTGCCTTCGATGAGGCGGTCAAATTGTTTAATGACATATCCACCGAGTGGACCCATGATCATCGCACCGAGGAACATCGGAATGTCCGTCCCGACGATGACCCCCATCGTGGCGAGTACCCCGACGACTCCGCCTCGTACGTCATGAATCAACTTACCGCCGGTGAATCCGATTAAGAGCGGTAACAGATACGTGATTGTCGGACCAACGAGTTCTGCTAATTTTTCATTCGACCACCAGCCCGTTGGAATGAAGAGGGCGGTGATAATCCCCCAGGCGATGAAGGCGCCGATGTTTGGCATGACCATCCCGCTCAGGAAACTCCCGAACCGTTGTACTTTGACTCGAACCCCGCCCGAGCCAGCTTGCGCATTCGCCATGTATAAAACCTCCAGTCGATTATTGTGAAAGGTAGATTGTTGTAGTATAGCTAACCGGTTTGTGCTCTACACTCGTATTGTAGTCCCAGAGTAAGCGCTTTCTCAATTCAATTCAGTTCATACTTTGGCAACATTCTATGCCAAATAAAAAAATGACCACGGCGGGTCATTTCTCGTGCAGCGTGTCTTGAATCATTTTCTTCATACATTCATGAAGCAAGAGACGCAGTTCTTTCTTTGAACCGTTACTGTATAAGTTCATATGTTGCTCACTCTCAATCAATGATCCACTGACCGCACTAAGGAACTGGAGTTCGACGTCCTCCGCCTCTTCGGGTGCGAGCAGGACAAGCAGACGCGATACCGGCTCGGTCGATTGGTCCATCATGAGGAGCGGGATCGATTGATTCAAGTCGAAAGCGAATACACTCGCCCGTTCAATCGAGGCGTGACGCCCATGGAACAAGGCCAGTTTCGTGCCCGGAATCCCGAGCCCCGCCACTTCATGACGCCGGAGCAGTTGGGCTGATAACTGGATACCGCTTTGGACGAGTCCACGTTCTTCTAGATGCGTCCCAATATCGAGCAAGATGTCTTCGAGTCGGTCACTATTATCGAGCGTGACGAGATCGAACTGCCGGTCCATTCGTTCGAACGTCTCGACGAGTGCACCCAGCTCGTTGAAGTCGAGCATCGTCGAATGGCTCTTCTCTTTCGTCTGGAACGACTGTGGGAGCGACAACAGCAAGTGGCGGACGCGCTGTACTTCTTCGTTCGTCAACAGCGGGTTGACGATGAGCGTCGGTACCGACAACGGCGGCAACGGCACGGTCGACAAGATCACATCATAATCGTCGAGTCGATGCTGCTCAAGACCGAACAATGATGAGTTGACGACGTCCTGCATCTCCGGAAACTCTTGTTTGACCCGGTTGACGAGCATCTTCGAGGATCCGAGACCGGCCGAACAGACGACAAGAGCCCGATATTCCCGACGCCGGACCGGTTTGACGAGCGCGGCGGCGAAATGCATCGCCCAAAACACGGTCTCTTCTTCTGTGAACGTGTTCGTCCCGAAGACAATATCGGCCGCCTGTTGAATGGCCGAACGCAAATGTGGATAGTCACGGTCGATGTGCGGACGGACCGTGTCCGTATCGGGAAGCGCCTGGGTATTCATGCTCGATAGGATGTGAGCGAGGAGCCCTTTCTCGAGCGCGGCATCGTCCGTGAAGGCGAATCCGTGGATGAGCGAGACGTGATGGATGAGCTTATGCACGCGAATCTGCATGACCCAGCGCTCTTCTTCATCTTCTTTCATCTGTTCTTTCAACGACCGGAGCCGGTTCGCTTCCTCGGCGAACCAGACCCGTTCCGCCATCGAGAACGGCGTCCCGAGTGCCGTCTCCATATCGTGTGCGACTTTCAAATAGTCGTCGGAACGTCCTTTCGTATACATCTCTAAGAAGAAGCCGGCGTCCAGACGGGCTTGTTGCACCCCATAAGCGAACGTCACACGCATAATCGTCCGGTCATCCATCCGCTCATACGGATGTTCCTTCAAATAGTCATAGCCGTCACGAAGCGCCTCGAGCATAATGTCACACGGGACGGTCTTCAAAAAGGTCGGGATGTAATCATCCTCCCCGCGCACGAAGCGATAGAACGCGAGCGTGTCCCAATGGGCGAGTAGCGCATTGATCATCAGCTTCCGCTTCTCGGCTTCAAGGCCGAGCACTCGGGCCCCGACCCCTTTCTTCCGTTCGACTTCGAGGTGATACTCGTCGAACCAACGATCGAGTTTCTCGAGGTCTTGTGTGAGCGTACTCGGTGAGACGTGCATCTGTTTCGCGACCGCCTGCAGCTTGAGCGTGTCTTTTTCAAACAGGAGCCGCCAAGCGAGCTCGAAGATGCGGTCTTCGGCCGTCGGAATCGCCTCGGCCGACAAAATCAAGTCTTCGCGCAGCTGTTGCTTCGCATCGGAACGGCCGATGAGACTGAGGCCGTGCCCACGCTGCCAAGCGAGTTCCAACTCGAATTCGCGCAGGATGCCTTCGAGCAGTTGACGCTCCCGTTGAATCGTCCGCTCAGACAAATTGACCGCTTGCGCGATTTCCGCGAGCGGTGTCGACGTCTCCGTTGCCAATAGATGTAGTAAAATCGAGCGCTCTCGGGCGCTCCACTCATGTTTCATATGCATTCACCCATTCCTCGACGAGTTGTCGATATTCCGTGAGCGATAACATGTGTCTGACCGAGTGAACGTGCGCGGTCGGATGATCGATTGTCGCAGTCCCGGCTTGATAGATAATCCAATCCACGTCTTCCGGGATGTTTCGATACGTGCCGTGTTGAATCACACACGACAATTTTCCCGAACACGCTTCGGCAAACAGCTTCGCCGCCATCGCGCTCGTGACGAACCCGCATGGACAGGCAATATATACGTTCATGTCAGACCTTCTTTCATCGCTTATCTTTATCTAACCATACGATGCAACCGCTTACTTCACCTACTATTTTGCTTGTTGGCAAAGATATCGGCAAGCAGTAAAAAGCACCCCTCTGTTTAGAGAAGTGCTTTGATGATAGATTGATTATTCAACCGTCACTGATTTCGCCAAGTTACGCGGCTTATCGACGTCACAGCCACGTGCGAGCGCGGCATAATACGCCATGAGTTGAACCGGTAACACCGTGATGAGCGGGGCGAGAATCGGTTCGACGTGCGGCAAGATGAACTCATCGTTCTCGTGCTCGACGCCTTGCATCGAGATGATACACGCGTTCGCACCACGGGCGACGACTTCTTTGACATTGCCGCGGATGTTCAAGTTCGTCTTCGGTTGCGAGATGAGCGCGATGACCGGTGTGCCGTCTTCAATCAAAGCGATCGACCCGTGTTTGAGTTCTCCGCCCGGGTAGCCTTCTGCTTGGATATACGAGATTTCTTTTACTTTGAGCGCGCCTTCGAGACAGACCGACGCATCGAGGCCACGTCCGATGAAGAACGTGTTCGGCGTCGTCTTCAAGTAACGGTCCGACAAATCTTCAAACAGCTCTTTTTGCGACATGATCGAGTCCATGATCGTCGCGACACGCGCGAGTTCCGGCATCAACTCGAACGGCAACTCTTTCCCGTTTGCGCGGGCGATATCATAGGCGAGGATGGCGAGCACGGCGATTTGAGCCGTGTATGCTTTCGTCGACGCGACCGCGATTTCCGGGCCGGCGTGAAGAAGCATCGTCTCGTTCGCTTCACGTGAGAGGGTCGACCCTGGTACGTTCGTCATCGTGAGCGCCTTGTAGCCGCGCTTCTTCACTTCGACGAGAACGGCCCGGCTGTCGGCCGTCTCCCCAGACTGTGACAAGAAGACGAACAGCGGACGTGAACTTAAGAGCGGCATATTGTAGCCGAACTCTGACGAGACGTGGACCTCGGTCGGGATGCCGGCAATCCGCTCAAGGATGTCTTTTCCGACGAGCCCAGCGTTATAGCTCGTGCCACAGGCGACGATGTAGATGCGGTCCGCTTCCGAGACGAGCGAGCGCACGCCTTCCGTGAGCTCGATGTCACCGGCGTCGTTCTGGTAGTGCTGGATGATGTTGCGGATGACGGCCGGTTGCTCGTCCATCTCTTTCAACATGTAGTGCGCGTACGTTCCTTTCTCGATGTCTGACGCATCGATCTCGGCCGTGTACGGGGCACGTTCGAGGACCTCGCCGTCGAGTGTCTTGATCGTCGCCGATTCGCGCGTCAAGATGACGATCTCGCCGTCGTGGAGCTCGAGGTACTGGTCCGTCACTTGGAGCATCGCCATCGCGTCAGACGCCACGACGTTGAACGTGCCGTCGCCGAGTCCGACGAGGAGTGGTGACTTGTTTTTGCCGATGTAGAGGCGCTCTTGATCCTCTGAGTCGATCATCGCGATCGCGTATGAGCCGTGGAGCTCAGCCAACGTCTTGCGGAACGCCGCCTCAACGTCATTTAGCACGACGAAGTTCTTCTCCATCAACTGGACGATGACTTCCGTGTCCGTCTCCGAGAGGAACGGGACGTCGAGCGTCGCCTTGATCTGCTCGTCGTTCTCGATGACACCGTTGTGGACGAGCGTGAAGCGGCCCGTCGTGCTGTGGTGCGGGTGGGCGTTCGGGACGCTCGGCACGCCGTGTGTCGCCCAACGTGTGTGGCCAATGCCGATGGCGCCTTCCGTTTCGACCGGTATGATGTCACGAAGTGCGGCGATGCGACCGACTTCTTTGAATACATGGACATCATCACCGACGAGCGCGATTCCGGCTGAGTCGTAGCCCCGATACTCGAGCTTCTCCAACCCTTTTAATAAAATCTCTTTCGTTCCGACTTGACCAATCATTCCTACAATTCCACACATAACAATTCTCCTCATCGATTCGATTTCTCGAAAAAGGAAACGGGCTTTTTAGAGTGCTGTCAACGTGTTCCTCATTGTCCGTCCGGTCACCCGAACGTTTTAAAAGAACACTTTTAGTCGTGACAGGCGACTAGGAGGCATCCGCCGAAAACTCGATAACCCCCAACCTCGTCAACTCCGAAGAGTTCTGGCGCTTTTCCCTTCATAGCTGGCCGTTTCTCCAGATACCCTTTCATGCTAGCCGGTCTCGATTGAATCCGAAAGTGTTTATGCCACAACAAAATCCGATACTTTTTTACTGTTCATGTAAAAGTCACCACTTTCACTAAAAAGCTACTTTTTTGAACAGGCTTGTCCCGGCGAGCTCGTTCGGGCATGATGGAAGTATCTATTAGATGGAGTGGAGGAATGGCTATGAATATCGTCTTTCTCGTCATCGGTATCATCTTATCGACCGCATCCAAATGGCTGCAAATCGAAGGACAGAGTGAAGTTGGGGATTTTCTTGTGTTTCCGGCCGCCTTTTTCTTGGCGCTCGCGCTCTTGTTCAGCTTCCCATTCTTTAAAGAATGGTGGGATGACCCGTCGCTTCGCCCGAAAGCGTATCGTTTTGCTGGACTTGCTGCCGGCGGCGTCTTGTCCTTTCAGCTCTTCGCCTGGCTCCTGTTTGGTCAAGGCGAGTGGATCGGAAGTATGTTCTTGATCCCGTTCCTCATCTGTCTCTACTTCGTCATCCGTACGTTTAAATGAAAAAAGGGGAGCGCCTAAGCGTTCCCCCTTTTTTAAGAGATGTCGATGTCGAGTAAGACTCCATAGTGATCACTCGGAAACACGTCGGCGTTCGTAACGGACGTCTTTCCAAACACGTCCACGTTCGAGATAAAGGGGACGTTCCCTTCGTCGTGACGCAATAACATCCAATCGTAGCGTGCCGGTTGTTTCTGCAAAGAATCCTGCTTCAAATACGGATTGTGTCCATAATCCAGCGTCGGCTCATCCCCACCACGATGACATGTGGCGACATCGATCCAACGATGTGCGGTCAAATCACGATAGATTTCCGACTGCGGATTGTCATTGAAGTCACCACATAGCAACTCGTAACGTTCTCCCCCACCGATCCACTCGCGAATCGCTCGCACTTGCGCTTCCCGAATGACCGGCGGCCGCCAATTCAGATGGACGTTCGTCAATCCGAACGCGTGACCTCCTGCTTGAAACGTCACCCGCATCGCACAGTAGTTCGCTTCTTCTACCTCGTGGTGCCAAATCGCATCATTCGTCTCGAGCGGAATATGACTTAAGACAGCGAGCCCTTCATCGGGTGAATCCGGATAGGCGAGAAACACGCAAAACGGATAGCCCGTTTCGTTGGCGATCTGCTCGGCTACACTGATGCCTTGCTCCCCTTCCACATGCGTTTTGACTTCTTGAAGCGCCAGCACATCGGCGTCAATCATCTTCACTGTGGTACAGATGGAATCGATCCGTTTCGACCATAATGTCGGATTGTTCCAGAGGTTGAACGTCGCAATCCTCATGTACTGGCTCCACTTTGTTGCAAATCTGTCAGCACGAATTGTTCGCTTTCTTGAAGCTGTTGAATCATCTCTCTCAACTCACCGA
Source organism: Exiguobacterium sp. s194 (assembly GCF_018618275.1). Lineage (NCBI taxonomy): Bacteria > Bacillati > Bacillota > Bacilli > Caryophanales > Exiguobacterium > Exiguobacterium sp. s194. The sequence goes on from NZ_JACSLT010000011.1 coordinate 34,158, forward strand.
CCGTGTTGTCTAAATAGTAACGGTCCGGTGCACCCGAGCTTAGAAACTCGTTCCGCAATATGATGACCCGCTCCCCCATCTGCGCATCGCTCGGCCGGTGTTGATCACGTTGGACGTGAACGTCTTGCTCCGCCCATAAGATGACGTAGCGCACTTCGACACCTTGTTCAATCCAGTGAGCCGTGTAACGCTTCACGTCTTGCCAAAAGGCGACCCAGTCCACGACGACGTCATACCCTGCCTCAAGAAAATTTTCGGTCAACGCGACGATATTCTTCCAAACCAAATCGTTTGCCCGCTCCGATTCCCATGGCCTTTCACGACTAGAGACTGCCATATGACTGATGTCATCCCCCGACACGTATGCACTCTTCTCCATGCTTTGAGCGAGCCATCTCGCCGTCGTCGACTTCCCGACACCAGCCGGACCTGAAATGATCCATACTTTCCGATTCATCATTATCCTCCTTAACATATAAGAGGAAGCGCCTAAGCGCTCCCCCACTTTTGTTCTTCTCGCAATTCGGCTTCCGTGACGTAGTGCTCGTCGAGTTGAGTCATATGACGCTCATAAAGACGATGCTCAAGAATGGCGAGCACGTATGCTCCTAGCCCAATCAAAGCGAACGTTTGGAGTGTAATCAAATCCGTGAGCAATGCATAAACCCATAATAGGAAGAGTGGTAGTGTCACGAGCCCGAAGATGGAGTTAAGATGGATGAGCCGCTTTGCTGCATCCGACTTCAAAAATTGTTTTTTAATATTCTCGCGTTGCCACATCTTGCGAAAATCGGGAAGACCCACTGCGATGCTGAGAAATATGACTGTCATTGGTGAGAGCCAATTATACTTTAATGAGAAAAATAGAAGTGCGGCCAACACCGCTGACAAAAACACTTGTGTGGAATGCTTTCTCTGGTCGAACGCCGTCAATTCACGCATTTGGCTTCGTTTATCCATGACCTTGCTCCTTCTCGATGTCGCGCGCTTCCCGAATCAGTTTTAAATCCTCCCCCGTCAAATAATGGCCGTCATGCTTTTGGATGATGCGATCGAGCCACTTCCCGAAAAAGGCAGCTCCCCAGAAAAAGGCTTGCGACAACAAGAACGCCTGAAATGATTGCGGTTGTGGCGTCTCATAGAATACGACAATCCCGTAGTATCCGATTGCGCTAACCCCAATCAAATAAATCGTATACCGGAGCGTAAGCAGTTTCCGTGCCTGTCCATTTTTCACGAACCGACGCCACATGAGAAATCGAGTCGTTTCGATGCTAATCATCAGAGCGAAAACCGACACTAAGAGCACAAGGATAAATGACTCGGGCATGTCCCAGTACGATGCGTAAATTAACATCCCAACGACCGCAGAAACGACCAGGATGCCGAAGCCCCAACTCGTCCACTTCTCAAATCGAAGAATCGTATCAATCTGTTGCTTTGATTGTGGTGATAGTTCCATTCAACTCATCCTTTCGATCAATTCTTCATACGTCGGTGCATGAGGATCATGCTTTTTCAACTGACGTTCAATGAATCGTTTCCGATGATTTGCAGTTAACCCCCAAATCCCAAATAGAAATCCAATCACAATTCCAAGCGACTCCATTGTTAATAACGCCGTCATAAACGTGCCCATCAACAGCGCGCTAATCCACGTATCCGCATATTCGACCTTTAGCCACTGTAAGCTTTTTGGGTGCGTCGAGACATGGCGAAGGAGACGGTATTGTTTATGCCCTATGAAAGTAAGGAACACAGCGACGGTCCACATTAGAGGAATCAATAACATCTTTTCGAATAGAAGCGCAATAATCATTAATAGAATGTAGGTGCCCAGGACCGCGCCCCCAAAGCGTTGAATTCGTTTAATCGATTGGACTTCTTGTTGAATAGAATACTTCATCCGCTCACCCCTTAAGCTGTTCATATGTAGGAAGCCACACATCCTCTTCTTTCATCCGCTTTTCGATTCGTATCGTCATCCATCCAGCCACTCCAATGACAACAACCCCAACGATGTACCATTCGTTCGACTCAAACAACTCACGACCATTCAAAGCGATAAAGAAGGCGATCGTATTGAAACAGTCACTCCATAGTTGCTGGCGATAGCGATGCGCCAATGGTGGATTCAATGCTTGCCGCATCCGGGACCTTCGCATGTACATAACATTGACGGGGACGAGCGCTAGTCCGATATAGACAATTCCCCAAAACAGATGACCCGTCCATGATATAACTGGAAAGACGACAGTCAACAAGACACCGATGATCCCAAAGATGAGTTGTTGGAATGAACGAAACCACGCCCGTTCCTGTTCGATCCGTTCCTTCATCGTGCTTCCTCCAGCTCGAGGGCGCGTAACATCGGGTCATGCGCTTTTAAAGCCCGGTTCAAGCGGCGCGATACGACCTCGCTCATGATTCCCCAGATGACGACCGCGAACGCCCAATAGATGTTGTCGCGACTAAAAATCAATAGACCACCGACCATGATGACAAGCACGCTCGTATTGACGATGTCGTACACCAACTGCCAACGGAGTAGCTTTTGGGCGGCGGACTCGACCAAAAACGAACGCCTCATCCGATATTTCGCCACGTCTGAAACGAACAGCGCGATGCCGACAAGCCCGAGCGGTACGGCAATCCACGTCGCCTGTCCAATGAACATGAAAACGAACGCCAGAGTGACGATCGTTAATAAGACGTAGCCGATGCGTGTGTGTCGTTGCTTCCATTCTCGTTCCCGTTCCATTCGAACTGATTGTGCCATGACCTTCTCCTCCTCACTCTTCTCCTTTTCTATACGAAATACCTTTCCAATTTGTTTCGCCTATTTTTAGGATTCTCTTTACAATCGTTCGACGTTTTTCAACAATTGCCGAAGGATTGTCCTCCACCCATATATAATTTCTGATATACTGATAGCGTATTCATACCTACAAATTTTCATGTGAAAGGTGCAGACCCTGATGTCCCCAAAGTATAAACAAGTCGCTGAACAGATTGAGACGGATATTATGAATCACGTCTATCAACATACGAACAAGCTCCTCACCGAGGAAGAATACGCCACGAAATACGGCGTCAGCCGCAACACGATCCGAAAAGCGATCGAGATTCTTGTCAATAAAGGCTACGTCTATCAAGTGCAAGGCAGCGGTGTCTTCGTCCGTGACCATTATATGAGCGATTATGTGAACCTCGAGAAGTTGCAAGGTCTCACGAGTGACTTCAGTGGACGGAAAGTCGAGACGTGCGTCCTAGATTTCGAATTGACGACAGCGAACGATGAAGTGGCCGAGCGGATGAAGTGTGATATCGGCACACCCGTCTATTACGTCAAACGCCTTCGTCTCGTCGATGACCATCCGTTCTCGGTCGAGGATTCGTATTTCCGGAAAGACCTTGTCGTCTATCTCGATCGGAACATCACTGAGAAGTCGATTTACAACTACTTCCGCAACGACCAAAAACTCGCCATTGGTTTCGCCGATCGTGTCATTTACGCCGACTTTTTGAACGCAGAAGATGCCAAACTACTCGGGTTGAACGAAAACGATCCGGCCCTCCTCGTCGACAACACCGTCTATTTGACAAACGGTCAAATCTTCGACGTATCGCGCTCGACACATCATTTCCGCCATGTGAAGATGCTCAAAGTCTCAAACATCAAGTCCTAAACGCGCTCGAGAGATTGTTCTCGTGTGCGTTTTTTTATGTTCGCATTTCGGGCAAAAGAAAGGGTTTACATGTAAGCGGTATCGTGCACTATCATCTTTTTATAATTTGTAACTATGAATTTTGGTTATCCATACAAAAAGGAGAGATAATATGGTTTCTGAAACAATTGAAATTACTCCCAAAGATATCTTCGGTTTAATCGCCCTTTTAGGCGACGCGAAAGCAAGCTACCATCATGCGATGCTGTTGATGCAAGAAGGCAAAGCAGAAGAAGCGGCTGAAGCGGTCAAAGCTGGTGACGCGACATTAAAAGAAGCACACGCCATCCAGACGAAATTCGTCACACTCGAGGCACAAGGGAAAACGGCTACGGTCGGAGTCCTCATGGTGCACGCGCAAGACCACTTAATGAACACGATCCTCGTAAAAGAGATGCTCGGCTATATGATGAACATGCAAAACGAAATCAACCAATTGAAAGGAATGGATCAAAAATGATGAAAATCGGACTCTTCTGCGCAGCAGGTATGTCAACAAGTATGTTAGTCGAAAAGATGAAAGCAATTGCCGAGCGTACGTTCACAGAAGTCGTCTATGACGTGCTTCAAGCACCACTTCAAAACTTGACAGACACACTTGCCGGAGCCGTCATCATCGTGGTGCTCATGTCAGTCATGTGGTGGTGTGGAATTCACGGTGCTGCCATCCTCATGGGGATTAAGGGACCACTCCTTACAGCTAACGCGCTTCAAAACCAAGCACTCCTCGATGCGGGTGAAACACTCCTTGCCGGTGAGAACGCGAAAATCGTTACAATCCAGTTCCTCGACGTGTTCACGAAGCTCGGTGGATCAGGCATCACAATCGGGTTCATTATCGCAACACTCATCGTCGCCCGCTCGGCTCACTTGAAGCAACTCGGTAAGCTCTCGCTTGCACCAAGTCTCTTCAACATCAACGAGCCGGTCATCTTCGGGATGCCGATTGTGTTCAACCCGATCATGTTCGTACCGTTCGTCATCGTTCCTGCCATCGCATCGTTCATGGTGTACTTCCCAATCCTTTGGGGCTGGGTCGACCCGTTCAACGCGCTTCAAGTGCCATGGACGACACCACCAGTAATCTCCGGTTTCTTAATCGGCGGATGGCGTGCAGCGCTCTTGCAGATTGCAACGATTGCCATGGCCGTAGCCGTCTACCTCCCGTTCGTCCGCATGCAAGACCGCGTGTCGTATGGTGAAGAGTTGAAAGCACAAGAAGACGCAGACAAAGCGTCAGCCTAAGCAAAAAACGACAGCCCTTCTCAGCGATGAGAAGGGCTGTTATATTTAGGGAAACAAGTAATAATGTGGATGGTCCTCAAACATTGTCCGCTCAGTCGCCACGACTTAGAAATGAGGAAAGATCTCTATGACAAGAAAAAATATGCAATGGATCGCGTTTGCTATCGCTATTTTGCCTACGTTCGCTCTAGCGATGGCTATGATTGTCGGATTTCAGTTATCAAGAGAAGACACGAGAACTATCTTGTCTATAGCTTACGGGCTATCGGTGGCCCTACTCTTGATTTCTCTTCTTCTACCTAAGATAGTTACTAACAAATAGATAAGGAGTAACTGGATATGAAAAACTACACCCCTAGCTTCATGATCTTATCGAGTGCAGCGCTCACCTTCGGGCTTGGGTTCAAATCCATCGTCCCGTATGCGATGTTGATCGGCATCGGGCTACATATGATTTTTCTTCTATGTGCCGCCTACTCGTTAGGCAAGTACCGGGCCAATAAATCACAACTCGATTCGTAACGCCATGACACTTACTGTCACGGCGTTTTTTTCATCTGTTTCATCTTATTACAAATCACTCTCACGTTCCCGGATCGGAAATTCAGCTGCGATGTCCCGCAAGCCTTTTAGGAAGCGTTCCACGTTCGCTACAGAGGTTTCAAAGTTAATATCAAGTTCTTCCACCTCGTCCCCGAGCGGGTGCTCCAGATGGCCTCGCACGTCCACTTCGTCCCCATCCGCGTCCCGTCTCGTCACCGTCAAGCGGATATACGGTTCTGTCGGTTCGAACTCAACTTGTTGCATGTCACCGGCAACGAACGACTCGAATACCGGTATGTAGTGTGCGACGAGCAAACTGTCGAGCATGATGTCATCGAACGTGATGCGATGGTCCGGCGTATGGAGCCCGACCCAATTCCGATGCCACGCCGCATCATGGATGTCATCGGCGTCAGGATAGGCATACGCATAGCTCTCGATCGTCACATCAATCGTTTCGTCGCGCGACATCAGTTTCGTGATTGCCATTACTTTTCTTCCTTCCGCAACGAATATCCGTCAATTTCCAAGAGACGCATCCGTTTCTGATCGACGGCCGCATGGATGATAACCGTCACGCCTGGATTGAGTTCCATCATCTTCTTGATTTTCGTCAAGTCGTCGCCTTTGATCTCGACCGGCAAGACGAACTCGCCTTCCTTCAAGTGAATGAACTTGATTTTTCCTTTGTCGTCATAGCCTGTAACTTCGTACGTCGCATATTCACGTTTCATCAACATCTCCCCTTCTTCCGAATCAATCTCCACACCGAGATCACAAATTTCCCGTTCCCGTTCAATCCGTTTGTCCCGTTCCATCAGTCCTCTCACGCCTAAAAAAGAAGAGAACAACACAATAAAGATCATGAGGACATTCGAATAGACAAACCCATAGAGCAAACCGTACATGAACCAGCACAGCAACGACATCATCATAAGCGTGGTCGTCTTACCCTGTTCCCGCTCTTGATCCGTTCTATGGTGTGACGCCATCATCCGTCCTCCTCTCCATACTTCATACGTTCCCCGCTTGAATCGGTTCCACACAAAAAATCCACCCCTGTAGCGGCAGGGATGGATCCAGCTTACGCCTCGACGCTATCCGCGTGTTTGGCTTTCTGGTCCGCGATGACGCCTGCGTACCATTTCGCGCTGTCTTTCAAGACGCTGTGAAGACCCCATGTCGGGAGGACGTAAGAGAAGACTTGTGTCTCTGTCTCTTTGCCGCCTTCTTTAACTTTGATCGGCTTCGACATCCCTTCGAACCAAGATGGTGACCATTCTGGAGCGAGTGCCATGTATTGTTTCTCACGAAGCTCCTTCGCGTAGTCCATGTAGTTGATCTTGTCTTCTGTCAAGACGAGTTCGTTCTTGTCGTTTACCCATGCTTCTGGGTTCGCGCCTTGTGAGAACCAACGAATCGCGCCTTCGTCCGGGAACATTTTGTAGCCTTTTTGCTTCATCTTCTCTGCAACTTCGAAGACGCCGTCCATCGAGCTCATCATGTTGCCGATTTCAGCCGGATCGTCCGTACCGAGCACTTCTTTCGCTAAGCTACGTTTGTAGTAGACGCCACCTGGTGTCGTTTGCCACGAAAGCGCGCGCACGTTGCCATCTTTATCTTTCCCGAGGTCGAAGACGTAAGGGATGTAATCGTCTGAGATATCGTCGACGTTATAAGGCTCGTCTGAAAGGTTTTCCCAGTATCCTTCGTCAACCCATTGCTTGAGGAACGCGATTTCTCCTGTGAAGACGTCCGGTGCCCCAACGCCGCTTTCAAGTGCCGGCTTAAGTTTTGTCGGATAGTTCGCGATTGGAACGATTGTCAATTCAACCTTAAGGCCGTTCTTCTCTTCGTATGTTTTGATTGGCTCTTTAAGCTCGTCCGTGAACGACCAAACTTTAAGTACGTCGTCTTTGCCGCCTGTCGCTTCTGAAGATCCTTCGTCGTTTGAGCACGCGCCTAAGACGCCGACTGATAGTGCTCCGATCGAGAGTAAGCTAACTAATTTTTTCGCATGAGTGAACCGTCCTTTATAAGTAGTTTTTAGAAAGCGTTTTCAAGAAGAGGTAATAATTCATCGAAAGCGGTTTCGGTTCGAGGTAAATGATTTTCGAAATCGCTCTCTCCTCTCCATTCCGCTGAAGCGAACAAAGCGACTTCGAAACATCATCGTGACTTCTTTACTTTTTAATCGGTGCGCATGACGCCCGTTCAATCAAGCGGACTGGGATGACGCGTCGTTCCGTGCGTCGTTCTTTGGCCGTCATCTGTTCAATCAACAGCTCGGCCGCCGCTTCCCCGATTTCGTCCGTATCTTGACGAATCGTTGTCAGCTTCGGAGTGATGTACTTGATCATCTCGATATCGTCGTAACCGATGATCGAGATGTCTTCTGGCACCCGGAGGCCATGTTTATGAACGGCTTCGATCGCGCCGATGGCCATTTGGTCACCTGCGACGAAGACGGCAGTCGGCGGAGATGGGAGTTGCAATAGCTGCTCCATCGCTTGTTTGCCTTCCTCGACCGAGAAGAACCCGGCGTTCACCAAGTATCCTGGTTGAATCGGTAAATCGAGCGCGTGCATGGCAAGCTCATACCCCTTGACCCGGGCCGCCCCAGCGTCAATCGACGAATCGCCGGCGATATGTGCGATGGCGCGATGGCCTAACTCATACAAGTAGTTCACAGCCATGCGGGCACCTTCCGAGTTGTCGGAATAGACGACGCTACAGTTAGCGCTGTCCATATCGACCACGACGATCGGGATATCGCTTTGCATGAGTTCTTGTACTTGTTCATCCATTCGGTCCGAGCAAATGACGACAATGCCGTCGACCGCTCGGTGTTTGAAGTGCTCGAGGTAACTCATGTCGCGGTTGCGGAGGTTACGCGAGGCGAAGATCAAATCATATCCGTGTTCCTCAGTGGCGTGACGGAAACTTTCAATGATGCCATTGAAGAACGGATGCTTCATTCCGACTTCGTTCGCCTCCGAGAACATGACGCCGATCGCCCATGACTTCTTTGTCGATAACGACTGTGCGTGTGCGTTTGGCAAATAATCCATCTCAGCGGCAGCTTGTAATATTTTGGCTCTCGTCTTTTCGCTGACGTCTTTATAGTTATTCAACGCTTTAGAGACGGTCGTAATCGAAAAGCCCGTTTTTTTTGCTAAATCATAAATCGTACCCATGTCAGTCTCCTCTTCCCGAAAGCGCTTTCGGTAATTTGATTGTAGCGCACGAATTTGTAGGAATCAATTCTTTTTCGTGGAATATTTTGAGATTTATTTTCGTACCGTGTTTCTTCTATATTAACGGATAAAATCACTTTTTGTCGTTAGTGTGTCCGCGTGTATAACCAAACGAGGTTCGTGAACTTTTGAACTTCCGTCTCTCCCGTCTCACCTTTGAACAAACGTTGGAACGGTTTCAGCAACTGTTCAAGGACGATTTTCCGGAGCCGGTCTTGATGGAGCTCGTACGTGATTGCTTCGAATAAATCGGCTTGTTCCTCGGTCATCTTCACGTGCTCATGGATGCGCGCCGCCATCCCAATCAACTCATCTTTCGTGACGAGATTCTTATCCGTCGTCCCCCGCATTTGATCGACAGTGACCGGGTTCAAGATATGTTCTCCGGTGTCGACCATACGCGCCGCCATCAACTCGACGTAGGCGTACAAATTACGAATCAATCGCTGAATCGAGTAGGCCGTGTTCGTGATGCGGAGTGTGAACAGGATATGTTGCAACATCCCGTTGAAGAGTACTGTCAACTCGACCGAATACGGGCGAATCTCCTCCCCGATAATTTCCGTCAGGCGCATGGCGAGCCACTCGATCTCATAGACGCGGTGTTGTAAGACGAGCTTTTTCAATTCAGGCTCATTCGCTGACATAATCGACTCGAACAAGGCGTGGAGGTTCCGCTCCTCGTTCAATTGAATGAGAATCGAAATCTGCTCGATAAAGACGTCCTTGTCGCGCTTGTCACGTCCCATCTGCATCTCAATCCGGCGTTGTCCAGCGTCATAGCGCAAGTTCTCGAGAATGTTGGCGACACAGTCCGTCTTCGAGGCGAAGTAGTTATAGAACGTGCCTTTTGAGATGTTGGCCCGTTCGATGATTTCTTGGACCGACGTCTGCTGCACTCCGTTCTCAATGAACAAAGCCATGGCGACGTCAGCAACTTTTCGTTTCTTATCCTTCATATATTGATTGCTCCGTTCTGTCTGGTTTCTGGCTTAAGTATACCATTTTGAACCGACAGTACAAAATGGTTGATTTATTTGTACGGCGGGTATAAAATCACTACATCGACACTTACTAGTATATAACTATTCAGAACATAAAGGAGCAACTCGTATGAAACCAGAATTCCAAAAGAAACCGCCGTATCTCATGCTCGCGGTCCTCTTTGTCGGGGCGTTCATCGCCTTCCTCAACAACTCTTTACTTAACGTCGCGCTCCCATCGATCATGGTCGATTTGGAGATTGCTGACTACTCGACCGTCCAATGGCTCGCGACAGGATTTATGCTCGTCACAGGCGTGCTCGTCCCAGCATCGGCCTACTTGATCACCCGGTTCTCGAACCGCGGGCTCTTCATCACGTCGATGGCGATTTTCGCTCTCGGGACGGCCATCGCCGCTTTCTCTCCGAACTTCGGTGTCTTACTCGCCGGTCGGATGATTCAAGCGGTCGGGGCGTCGACGATGGGACCGCTCTTGATGAACGTCATGCTCGTCAGTTTCCCGCGTGAAAAACGCGGAACGGCGATGGGGATTTTCGGTCTCGTCATGATTTCAGCACCAGCAATCGGTCCGACACTCTCGGGCTACATCGTCGAATACTATGACTGGCGCGTCTTGTTCGAGATGATTCTCCCGCTCGCCATCATCGGTCTCGGTCTCGCCATCTGGAAAGCCGAGAACGTCATGGTCCAAAATAAAAAGCAATCGCTCGATTACTTGTCACTCGTCTTATCAACGCTCGGGTTCGGTGGCGTCTTGTACGGTGTCAGCTCAGCGAGTTCAGATGGCTGGGATAACCCAATCGTCTTGACGACGATGATTGTCGGGTTCGTCGCGTTGATCGCCTTCGTCATCCGTCAGCTCAACATGGAGAAACCGCTCCTCGACTTACGGGCATACAAATACCCGATGTTCGCGCTCGCCTCAATCATCGCGATTGTCAACGCCGTCGCCATGTTCTCCGGAATGATTTTGACACCGGCCTACGTACAGAGTGTCCGTGACATCTCGCCGCTCGACTCTGGGCTCATGTTGTTACCGGGTGCGATCATCATGGGGATCATGTCACCGATCACAGGGAAACTGTTCGATAAGTTCGGACCGAAGTTACTCTCGATCACAGGTCTCACGATTACCGCGATCTCAACGTACATGCTCGCCAACGTCCAACTCGATTCGACGTACACGTACATCGTGACGACATACACGCTTCGCATGTTCGGGATGTCGATGGTCATGATGCCGATCATGACTAACGGTCTCAACCAGTTGCCGACGAGCCTCAACCCGCACGGAACGGCCATCAACAACACGGCCCAACAAGTATCCGGTGCGATCGGGACGGCAGTCCTCGTCACAATCATGAACTCGGTCACGAAGACAGAGGCCGAGTCGCTCATGACCGGCGTCGACCCAGCGACACTCACCGAGAGTGCGATGGGTGCGTTGACGCAACAAGCGTTACTGTCAGGGATTCAGTATTCGTTCTACGTGGCACTTGGAATGAACATTTTGGCGCTTATCCTCGCGTTCTTCGTGAAACGAGTTGATGTTCGGAACATTGATTCCAAACAAGAAAATATAGACAAAGAATTGAAACACGCAAACTAAACAAATATGAAATTAATGTACATTAAATGGACGAACCTCCTCCGAGGTTCGTCCATTTCTTTGTTACAACAATGTAAACCACTCAGAAATGTCAATGCTTATGATATCAATTATGACTTTTCAATCCACGCATTCATGTGGAGTGCGATACGTTGACACCTCCATAGAAGAAGGACGAGCGTTATTTCAATCCACGCAACTACACGAGGCGCGATGCTGTTGTTCGTGACGAATTCGTTCGGTGTTACCGTACTGCAATCTACGCACCTACATGAGGTGCGATATCGAGTTTTTTCACGTCGACGCGCTTCACGAAATTTCAATCCACGCACCTACGTGAGGTGCGATGGAGGCCGAATTCATGGCCGAGAGTGCGAGAGAATTTCAATCCACGCACCTACGTGAGGTGCGATGCAAGCAAAATCGAAATCGAGAGGGTGTAACCGATATTTCAATCCACGCACCTACGTGAGGTGCGATCGTTGACCTGCCCGTCGAGTTGCACCTGCTCCTTATTTCAATCCACGCACCTACGTGAGGTGCGATGCCGCATGATTTCCTCGTCCCCGACTTCATACGAATTTCAATCCACGCACCTACGTGAGGTGCGATCGGTCTCGACGCGGCCTACGTACTCTGCGTTTTTATTTCAATCCACGCACCTACGTGAGGTGCGATAGGAATGGTACTACCCACGACGTATGTGCCGTATATTTCAATCCACGCACCTACGTGAGGTGCGATATCGTCACATGCAGCGCCCGCGTCACTTGGGACATTTCAATCCACGCACCTACGTGAGGTGCGATTCGGAGGTGACCTATGATCCAGTCCGCTCTACTTATTTCAATCCACGCACCTACGTGAGGTGCGATCAGGGTTGGTGACCAGGTGGTCCTTCACTTCTGGATTTCAATCCACGCACCTACGTGAGGTGCGATCCTCCTGACGAGACAGGAGAAGCGGGCATTGAAACAATTTCAATCCACGCACCTACGTGAGGTGCGATGTGATGCCGGTCGGTACGGTGTAACGCTTATGTTATTTCAATCCACGCACCTACGTGAGGTGCGATGCGAAAACTTCGATTACATGCCAGTAAAAAAGCCTATTTCAATCCACGCACCTACGTGAGGTGCGATTGAGGTCTGCCAGATGATAGCGATTCTTTGCCGCATTTCAATCCACGCACCTACGTGAGGTGCGATTCACGAAACTTTTTCTTCTCCTCTCTATCTTGATATTTCAATCCACGCACCTACGTGAGGTGCGATCTTCGAGTTTGTCGCCCAACTGCTCGCGCTCTATTTCAATCCACGCACCTACGTGAGGTGCGATCGGTACGGATACCAGTAGGGATGCGCGCCCAGATATTTCAATCCACGCACCTACGTGAGGTGCGATTGGTGCGAACTTGATTGCCGCCGGAAGCGACGCTATTTCAATCCACGCACCTACGTGAGGTGCGATTCGGTACGCACATAATCGGTAAATGCGTACGTGGTATTTCAATCCACGCACCTACGTGAGGTGCGATAGCAACAGCAACATGGACGCCGCTCAAAGGATTATTTCAATCCACGCACCTACGTGAGGTGCGATTGAAAGCCCAGATGACGAAGCTCACGACCACGAAATTTCAATCCACGCACCTACGTGAGGTGCGATCATTGACGGCGCAGCGTAACGACTTGTTTGACGAAATTTCAATCCACGCACCTACGTGAGGTGCGATCATTAGAGGAGTTAGAGAGCAACTTATCTCCTAAATTTCAATCCACGCACCTACGTGAGGTGCGATTTTCCGCGACATACTTGTTTCGGACTGCGTACGAATTTCAATCCACGCACCTACGTGAGGTGCGATTTACGTTGCGCCCCGTCATACGGCGACGCAAAGTATTTCAATCCACGCACCTACGTGAGGTGCGATAGTCGCTCGTGTAATAGTCCGCATTGGCAAAGGATTTCAATCCACGCACCTACGTGAGGTGCGATCATGCCAAGCAGTAGAAGCGCGTTCGCGTGGTTATTTCAATCCACGCACCTACGTGAGGTGCGATTCGGTCATGCGCGGGTCGCTCGCCGGGATAATGTATTTCAATCCACGCACCTACGTGAGGTGCGATCTTGGCAGCTGGCACAATCGAGCGCGCTGACGAATTTCAATCCACGCACCTACGTGAGGTGCGATAGTGTGACCCTCCTTTTGAGACGGTAACGGACAATATTTCAATCCACGCACCTACGTGAGGTGCGATCAGGGACGGCATACACCGATGGCGGTGCTCATCAAATTTCAATCCACGCACCTACGTGAGGTGCGATTGAACCAATGACGCGGGCTTTTAGGGTTACAGTTATTTCAATCCACGCACCTACGTGAGGTGCGATATCAAGCCCGAACTGGTGCAGTTGAGCAAGCCGATTTCAATCCACGCACCTACGTGAGGTGCGATCGTGGCATGCGGGAGATGGCGCTTTCGGCAAAGGATTTCAATCCACGCACCTACGTGAGGTGCGATAGGAAGAGGATCGTGTCCGCGTCCTGCTCGATGATTTCAATCCACGCACCTACGTGAGGTGCGATGCCGCTGAGCAGATTCTTTACGGTGTCGTGTATATTTCAATCCACGCACCTACGTGAGGTGCGATCGCCTCGACGCGGAGTTGCTTGATATGGTGGTGATTTCAATCCACGCACCTACGTGAGGTGCGATCATGACGACCAATGGGTGGTCGGGTGCTCCTAAATTTCAATCCACGCACCTACGTGAGGTGCGATAAGAGGGAGCGTATTGAATATGAGTAGCATTGGAATTTCAATCCACGCACCTACGTGAGGTGCGATTAGATGTCGCGGTCACGGCCCGTCTTCGTCGGCGTATTTCAATCCACGCACCTACGTGAGGTGCGATGTCACGGCAATCTCGCCGTTCGCATACGCCTGCTCATTTCAATCCACGCACCTACGTGAGGTGCGATTGCAATAGTTCCTTGACCTCTTCCGCCGTGCCTTATTTCAATCCACGCACCTACGTGAGGTGCGATTAAGACGGCGACGCTCATGCCATCACCGTCCCGAGATTTCAATCCACGCACCTACGTGAGGTGCGATGGCGACCCGCAAGATTATTGTTAGTCTTCCATATTTCAATCCACGCACCTACGTGAGGTGCGATGAGTGGACTGCGAATATCCGAGTTTGCTAGCGATATTTCAATCCACGCACCTACGTGAGGTGCGATAAACGCAACGCGTCGAAAGAGACTTGCGGGATGGTATTTCAATCCACGCACCTACGTGAGGTGCGATCAGTCCCCGAGTTACCAGACACTTCGTGAGAACTGATTTCAATCCACGCACCTACGTGAGGTGCGATGCCATCCAGCGAAGGGTTGCTAGCCTCGTACCGATTTCAATCCACGCACCTACGTGAGGTGCGATTTGGTAAGTAAAAAACTCAACTACACGGAGGTAATTTCAATCCACGCACCTACGTGAGGTGCGATCAAACCCGATAAAGGCGCTTGCTAACCTAGAAGCATTTCAATCCACGCACCTACGTGAGGTGCGATATTTACTTATTAAGGGGGCCATACGATGGCAAAATTTCAATCCACGCACCTACGTGAGGTGCGATTAATAAGCAAATCAACGCGATTGCCGCACGAGAATTTCAATCCACGCACCTACGTGAGGTGCGATAGCGGTGCTCGACGTCCACCAAAAACAGTACGGCATTTCAATCCACGCACCTACGTGAGGTGCGATGTTGAACAAATCTTCGAGTTCTGCCCGCTCCGCTTGATTTCAATCCACGCACCTACGTGAGGTGCGATATATGTGACGCCGCTTCCGGCGACTGGCATGGCATTTCAATCCACGCACCTACGTGAGGTGCGATTGCTTCGGTCTTGGCTACGGCTTACAGCGATCAATTTCAATCCACGCACCTACGTGAGGTGCGATTCGCGGATACCGGGGAGGGCATCCTCGGCAAACTATTTCAATCCACGCACCTACGTGAGGTGCGATTCCTCGTCAAGTCCTTCGTCATCGCCGCCGAAACATTTCAATCCACGCACCTACGTGAGGTGCGATCGGGCGTGAGGTTGAGCGTGCCGCCATTGACTTGATTTCAATCCACGCACCTACGTGAGGTGCGATCGCCCTCGGTGTTCCACTCGAACTCGCGCAAGTTATTTCAATCCACGCACCTACGTGAGGTGCGATCCCGCTCTGTGTCGTATACAGCGCACCGTTCAAATTTCAATCCACGCACCTACGTGAGGTGCGATCTCGGCGGCCTCATCTTCAAGAATTACGAGGTATTTCAATCCACGCACCTACGTGAGGTGCGATGGTGCTCCAAAAGTTGATGGGATTCAGTGACGAGATTTCAATCCACGCACCTACGTGAGGTGCGATGAGTGGTTTCCCTATAAATTCATCAGGGACATTGATTTCAATCCACGCACCTACGTGAGGTGCGATCCTTCGGTGTTCCAGCGGAGTTGCCGCAGATTGTAATTTCAATCCACGCACCTACGTGAGGTGCGATGTCTTGTCGTCCGGCGTAAACCACTCCATCGGACTATTTCAATCCACGCACCTACGTGAGGTGCGATACTTCTTGCCGACGTTGAGCGAGCCGGATACTTGATTTCAATCCACGCACCTACGTGAGGTGCGATTTGGGACACGCAGGAAGCGATGCAGCTACTCAACGATTTCAATCCACGCACCTACGTGAGGTGCGATAGCCGATTCCAAATAAAAAACCGACTAAAAATAAATACAAGAAACAATATTATCCTTTTTAGGATTCAAACCTTTAAAACCATTAGTCTCTCGTCTAGGAATATGCTGAAAAAACGGTGCGAACCTTTCTAGAAAATACTGTGCGCTACATGTTCGCACTCACTAAAAACAACTTCCCCTTTAAAAAATGAGAGGTCCTTCCAAATCTAAAGATTCTTTTGTTCCATAATGCTCCACTTTTGTGGCATGTTGATTGCCTAAACGATAAAACCGGAGACTGTCTTTATCCTCATCAACAATATCTTTTAACTTCAGCTTTAACGCTGTAAATTCAGTTTGATCAACGATGCATTCAAACACACTGTTCTGTACGCGCTGACCGTATTGCTGACAAACTTTCGCAACTTGTCTAAGCCGCTTCGTGCCTCCAGGTGAAATGGTATTCACATCATACGTCACTAAAACCAGCATATACACCCCTCACTTGTATAGGAAAGTTGGATATTCTTCTAAGTCCCCACGCAAATGCCTGGCCAAGAGCAACGCTTGTGCGTAAGGCACGAGTCCCCACATCATTTTTTCTTTTAAGTAAGGATGCTGAATCATCTCCTGCTTTTTCTTCTGCCAGGAAAAGAGAAAAACTTTACGTCCTTCTTCCGTCATGAGTACAGCTCCGTTCTCCTTCTGAATAAAATGCTTCGCTTGAATGACTTTCATATTGATTAGCGAAAGTACGAATCGATCTGCATAAATTCCGCGAAGCTCTTCCATCAAATCAAGCGCCAGCGAAATCCGTCCTGGACGTTCACGATGCAAAAAACCTACGTACGCATCGAGTCCAACCGCTTCGAGTGCCGCGCCAGTATCTCTTGCTAACAAGCTATAAGCGAATGACAACATTGCATTCACGCGATCAAGAGGTGGCCTTCTCGAACGTCCCTTAAACATGAAATCTTCTTTTTGCTGAAGAATCATATCGTCAAATAGTTGATTGTAGTGAACCGCTACTTTTCCTTCAAGTCCTCGTAACCTCTCCAAATCTTCGCATTCCCGAATTTCGATTAACTTTCTTGAAAAGTATTGTGATGTCTCTTTGAAACGCGCTACATCAATTCGCATCGGATAGTCTCGAGTCGTTCGTTCAAGCATCCATTTTTGGTTGTACACTTTACCGAGGATGAAGTTCCTTGCAAGTCGCGAAGATTGGATTTCACAGTCAGATTGGCGATATTGAGTTTTACGTAGCACGACATTGCCTTTACTTTCTCCAATGACACGTGCTAAAAATCGACCATTCTTTGTCATAAACGTCAAAGGTACATTGTTTTCAGCGCAATATCCCATTAATGCAGGACTGGCACCGGTATACCCGAATGTAACGATTCCTTCGAGATTGTGGAGAGGCACTCGACCTAGAATTTCGTCATCCTTTTTTACGACTATATTCCCACCCTCAAGAGCAAGGTATGCATCCGATTGGTTTACAAATAGCGTATTTAGCATCTTTTTCAATCTCGAAGCCTCCTCTCCATATACTCACTAACACTTTCTCGAACCATCAATTCTGGTAAACAGATATTTTGGAGCGAACAGCTTTTACAATGCGGCCCAGTTCTTACCTTCGGAGTGTGTTGCCGTTTATAATAATCATTCATTTTTTCAATAATTTCTCTCACTTCATACTTTAAGGTTTCCGATAACAGTACAAGGTGACGATGCTTCGTTTCGTTATAATACAGATAGCCCTCAGTAATTCGACATAAGAACATTTCTTCAAGACAGATTGCTTGCGCAGCTAACTGAAGCTCATCTTCTTTTCCGACTTTCGGCTTCCCTCGCTTATACTCGATTGGAACCGGACGATACAGACCAGGGTTTCCATATAAAGAAACCCCAGCCGAATCCTCGACGAATTCAACGACGTCACATTGTCCACTGATGTTCAACGCTTCTGACTTGATTGCCATCCCACGTACAATTAGTCGATCTTTCCTTTTTTCGCGCACATGCGAATCATCCGCTTTTTTATGCAAATGCTGTCCTTCAACAGTTCGAGTGTTTTCTTCCCATTGTTGTTCGATGTGGATAAGTGCCCACTGTCTCGGACAAAACTGAAAATGTTGAATGCCCGACAACAACAAATAGGAATCATCTTGTTTATAATCCATCCAAAATTTCAGGCTCTAAACCATCAAGTGTAGCAACATGAATTTCATAATCCGAAAAAGCTTTTGGTTCTTCTGTCGTTGGTTTTATCGAGATGGACCGATGCACTTTCGCAGACGAGTACTGTCCAAGTTTTGAACTATGTTCCCACCAATAGACTTTATGCACTTCCATACTTCCTTCTGGGCGAGCCGAAGAAGCATCATTCTCAAACAATGACACTAAAACCAGTTTTAGTTTCTTAGCATCTTCTTTCGTAAAATTTGTTTTTTCGGCAAGTTGAGTGTTAATACTTCCGTTCAATACATAGACCCCATGATCGACGCGATGTTTCATTCCCATCGTGTCAGAGCCACGTTCTTTGCCGCTCTCAGAGTTCACACTTTTCGTAATCTGCATACTTGTAATATCGATTGGGGCCACACTCGTTGCCGTGTGTATGGAGACAGGGCCACGCACACCAATGGACACTCCAGATTTCTCCCCTTTGAAAGCAAACACCTGACCAAACGAACGGACGTCCATCCATGCTGCACACGCTTCTTGTGCAAATTGATCTCCCATCCCTTTGCCCTTCATCAACTTCTTCAATTCTTCATTTCCTTCAGCGCGATCCCGCAGACTGTCATAACTATCTGAACGACGATCATTCGATTGTACAAAAATCGACTCGCCCATATCTTGGAGACGGTTCCGAATCTTACGTTTAATGGCGACATCTGAAATCTCGCCATAACCATCGTAGTTTTGACGAG
Organism: Exiguobacterium sp. s194; assembly: GCF_018618275.1. NCBI lineage: Bacteria > Bacillati > Bacillota > Bacilli > Caryophanales > Exiguobacterium > Exiguobacterium sp. s194. The sequence continues at coordinate 53,229 of NZ_JACSLT010000011.1, forward strand.
GCCGGTTACCGTTAAGCGGATCTCCATTCGGATTTGCTTTAGAAACAGACAGAATGACGGTGAAATCGATTTTGTGGTCTAGTACGTTCATGCTTCAACACTCTCCTCATTAGATAAGTTGGCTTCTTCACGTTTTTGGTACAAATCATGTCGCTGACTATAAAAACCTAAAAGGTACTTACCAGATAACGGTTTGTTCGTAAAATCACTCGGATCAAGTTGTGATCCTACCTCGTCAATCAATTTGTTAATGTAGGTCACTTTCCTACCAAGTTTCGCTTGGTATGGTTGAAGTGCACTTTGAATCGTCATCCATGTCCGTGCAGGATTTTGAGAAAATGCGTTCATGTAACGAATCGCGTTGGTTGCACGATTTTCTTTTCCTAATGCTTTTCGCTCCAAATAGTCAGCAAGTGCTAATAATCGTCCAAATAAATAATCTCGATCTTTTAAATTTGAATCTAATGCCACATTCATCCCTTCTTTCTTGTTAATCATTCCACAGGCGATTTGTAACGTTTTCTCCCACTCCCAATCTTCCATCCCCACCGGATTCGATGCGCGTTGAATTAAACTGCGGCGAACATCATCTGGTACGATACGTCCGTCCACTACACACGGAATCAGTCTTTCCACAGTGGCCTTTATCAATTTTTCATTAGCACGCGGACCATAGGCCATCGTTGCGATATCGTGCAAAGATGGCGCACCGATGAAAGTTCGACGTTTTTTCTCACGATCAAAGTAAACGTATTCCCACGGATGTTCGGTGTGCCAGGATTCGAGTCGATTAAAGTATTGTTCTTGATTGAATGAACGATAGTACAAAATCGCTAAGCGTCCTGTCGTTGCCGCGTCCAGTATTAATATGTTCACTGTTTGTTGAGGTAATTTTCTTTTATAACCGATAAGTGCGTCAGAAAATGCTCGTGCACCGTCTCGGTTCGTATCGAATACTTCTTTCTCCTCCACATCGTCAAACAACGCAGCAAGTGAAAAAGTCGAATCAACCGCACTTGGCATTTCGGTCACTTGGCTCCCCCAGACAAGAAAGACACGTTGATCAATCAGTTTCCCTTGTCTTTGAATAAGCCACTTAAGTGCATTGTGTGCTTTTTGCGATACTTCGTAACTAATCGTCGCTGCTTCAGAGGCTTTATCAAAGCGGCCACGATATGTGAACCCACTACTGTCGTTCGCTGAGATAAGCTTTGCTTTATCTCCAGCATTACGGATTTTATTCGCATGTTTGGTGGAACCAACTTTTTGTTCTCCCGTTACAAAACATAATGTAGAGTCCCCTGCCTGTTCAGCATAGTAAGCAATAAAAGATTGATAAAACTCTGAATCTTGCCATGGCTCTTTATAAAGCTGTTCTGATGAATGAACATGAAAGCGTATAAACGCTCCTTCCATTCCACCGGTAACTATGGAGTAGATTTGCGGCTTGTCTTCTTTATCCTTCCACGTCCATTTCAACGTGCCATCAGTCTCTGTAAAAAGTACTTTCTCGTTCACTAAATCTTCAATGAGTCGTCCCTTTTGTAAGTACGTATAGATACTCTTCAACCGATCAAATCCATGAGAGGATTCAGACCATTTTTTTAGGTTATCAATGTACACTTGGTGCGCATTGTCTTTTTTATACACTCCGCCAAATGCTTCATAATCTCCAGCCACATAAGGTAATTTGTCATGTAATGGATACGGGGCTATCACACTCCCTGCTCGACTGGATGAATCTTCGGTGCTTGGAATTAATGTATTTCCGCCCCCCTTCTCAATCACTTCAGCCGTGTGGAATTCGCCATTTGGGGTTATGTTGACAGTTATATGAGCTGTTTGTGTCGTATGAGAAATCGGAAGCAACGTGAACGTCTTTCCTTCCCAACGACTTTCTGATTTACCTACTTCATCGAGATGTTGATTATATGTCTCGTATAGCTGTTGCCAAACGCTCATGCCATCACCTCCTATAGTTGTTCATGCAACAAATCTACTGGTTCAATATCATCTGCTGTAAATTTTTTTGCTTGCATGTTTTTAATCGGTTGGACAAGTGAACAGTCTTCTGGTCTTGTGAACGTAATCACCCCATTTTTCATCACTGGATGCCACAAACGAACGGCAAGTTCATTAACCCCTGTCTCATCTGGATAATTGAATCCGTGAACCATGGTTCCAAAATGAAGATCCACTCCATCGTAAAAACCTTCTCCTTGATCAAATTCAATGGGCTCTACGTATGCTTGGCATTCTCTTGCCCCCAGGAAAATATCTCTTCGACCTCCCGCTTCCAGCGAACGTTTCAGAATGGCATAATGCTTTCCTTCATTTCGATCAAACGCTAAATCAGGACGGTGTGGATTGAATTCGAAATGCGCTCGAATGTGATAGCACACGTCCCGCAAATACGTGTAGTGCGCTAGAGAATTCCCACCACTATACTCAATTGGCCGCATCCCCTTTGACTCCATTTTAATCGGCTTCATGATCCGAATCGCATCGACGACCATGACAATCGTCGGCTTCCAGTAAATCGATTCGACAATCCCTTTGATGGCCTGGTACGTAGGGATTTGATAGGACATTTTCTCGCCACCTAGTTTAGTCAATGGATCCGTAAACAAGGCGTAATCCCCATAAACTTTAAATTCAATCGTATTTCGCATAAGGGTCTCCTTTCATCACATGAATAAATTTTGCATCTCAGAATCTTGAGAAAGATTTAGCCCGTACTGTTCATCGTATGCGGTTGGTTGTAATGCGAGCAATCGACCATCTAGCAAAGAAACAATCCCCCCACTTTGCTCAAGTGCTTGTCGTTCATGGTTATAAATGCTGATCGTGTATTGTTGAGATTCCTTTAACCACCTTCGAGCATCTTCCCAATTGATGTCGCCATTCAAGAGTGCAATCAATTCTTCTCCCTTATCTCCATAAGGGACGAGCACGTCGTCTGTTTGCTGATCGATTACGTGAAAGTTGTCAGCAACTGTTCGATGACGAGCGACCAACAGTAGAGGAGTGTCACTCACTTGATGTTGATTTTTAGCTCCTTTAAACAGCATGGGCGCCAGTGTTTCGGTAGTAGAACCTTTTATTGGATAATCTAAATCAACTTCGCGAAGTTGGTAAAACTCTTGGAAATATCGCTGCATCGCAAGCTGGGATAGCAACTCTCCGCCATAAGCGTTCGAATCTCGCTCCAAATCGACAACCAATCGTTTAACAATCTCCTGTCCTTTTGCAATGTCGGTTAATTTGGAGACACTTTCCTCAACATGATCAATCAAATAAACGGTTCGCTTATCGACTTCCCCATGTCGGTTGCAACGCCCGGCGGCCTGAGCGATTGAGTCGAGTCCCGCGAACGAGCGAATGACACATTGGAAACTCACATCTACACCCGCTTCAATTAGCTGAGTGCTTATGCAAATGACTCGTTCACCACTTTTGAGTCGTTGATTAATTTTTTGCAAAATGATTTTACGATGTGCCGGACACATGGAAGTACTCAAGTGATATACTTCGTCTTCAGAAAACGAGGGTTTCAAGGATTCGTATAACTTACGTACAACTGTCTTTGTGTTTAAAATGATTAAAACGCTTTGATGGACATTGGCTTTGTCTCGCACGAATAAGTCGAGTCGATGTGTATCAAATTCGTCTGGAACAACTTCAATTTCAGTCCGTTTAAACGCTTCAATGACGGTCGGTAACTCTTGAATCATTTCTCCATCACTCGTTAACCGATGTTTAACAAAATCTAGTGCGGGTTGCGTAGCCGTGCATAGAATCACACTTGAACTTAGTCCGTCTTTTAAGAAATTAAGCGATTCATTGAATAGCGATACGCATTTGGTAGGAACTTTTTGCACTTCATCAAAAATGACGACCGCTTCACTTAAATGATGAAGACGACGTGTATTGCGATTTCCCTTCGCATAGAACGTATTCAAATATTGCACCATTGTCGTAAAGATGATGGGGGCGTCCCAATTGTCTTTCGCTAAATTCAATTTTGCCTGTAAACTCATTTCATCTTCCGAAGCATCATCTAATTGAATGACATTAGAATGGTGCTCGACGATTTCTTCAGTGTCTAACACTGCTCTCGCGACTTGAGCGTTTTGCTCAATAATTGTCGTAAAAGGTACAACATAAATAATTCTTTTTTTCTGATGATGAGAAGCGTGGTGTAGAGCATAGCGTAGACTTGCCAACGTCTTGCCCCCACCTGTCGGAATCGAAAGTGTATAAACCCCGCTCGGTCGTTCAGCATACTGCATGCACTTCTCAGACATTTGCTGCCGAAGAACATTTATCGGGGAAATAGTTGAACGATTGTCTTTCAAAGAGGATAAATGTCGCTCTAAATTTTCTTTTAACACTTGTAAATCAGCAACTAAACTGGAGTCGACCCCCTTCTCTTCAAACTGTCTTGTATTTGTTCGATCTGCATCGATCAAAATGCTGAAGACTAACTTTGTAAGAAAAGTGGAGTTTACTAACGTCTGCCCGATTCGTTCCAAATAACTCATCAATTGTTGAGAAGCCACTTCCGCATAATTCATAAAGTCTGTTTCTGATATCACTTCATCAAAGAATCGCTTTTTACATACTTCGTATTCATCTAATACTTTTAATTCAACTCGTTGTAGAAAGGGCGAGTCTTCACCTTGAATGTAATCATGGAGGTTTCCGTGATGCGATATGATTGCGTTGCTCACGATTTCTCCCAATAACTGGTCAGGTATTTTTCTTTTTAACGTTTCGAACAATAAACGTCCGCCCGCTGTAGCATGATCCACTTCGCCTCGCCTAACCTTTTCTCCTGAAACGGCTCGACGTATGTAATGTTGAAACGCCTCACTGTACTTGCCCATATCGTGTAGCAAAGCTGCAAGACCACAAACTTTTGAGATTCCAAGCGGGTCTCCCCATCTCTCTGCTAATAATTTCGTGTCTAATAAATGTTGATGAACGGATTGAATTTCTCCATCTTCAGCGCGTATATGAGCGATATATTCCACAATCCTATCCCTCCCTAATCTCTAAAAATATTCCACGAAATAGGTGTTTTCACCTTTATTTTATTACATTATTTTACTTTAGGTGGTTACTTTTTCTTGTTGGGTGTAAATAAAAAAGCAGCTTTAGCCGCTTTTATACTTGCACTGATTCCTAAAGATCCAGTGCCACATACTAACTATTTATCTAATCATTTAGCGAAACTCAAGTCATGCCGACTCGGATGCTCCGGATCGAGCTGGCGAATCTTGCGTTCGTAATACATCGTCGTCGCCGCTTGGCCCGCGACCGCACCAAAGAAAATCATCATCCATAAGAACAGATTTGACTGGAATCCGTTCTTAAACAACAAACAGAATCCGATGGCCCCGAACAACGAGACAGCGTTGCGACCGAGATACGTGCGGCGAATGAACTTCTGGACGGATGGTTCGTCTGTCAACCGTTGCATGAATTGGCTTTCGCGCCACTCCAAATAAATCAACACGACGAGCGCCGCTAAGAAGACGATTCCATAACCCGTTTGAAACTCATTCATAACCAATAACGCAAATGACATCCCGACCGCGATGACGACGGATACGTGCAAGGGCATCCATCTTTTTTGATACGATTGAATCGAACGCATCCGTGCTTGTTTCTCCATTCCCATCACCTCGTTTCTATTTACGCAAGCAAACTGATTTTAGTTTCCTTAAAACGTGGGGTTTTTATAGAGATATTCACTCCGCCGCTTTTCTCATTTCACTCTCTTCACAGTCACATATTCTTGCAATAGGAAATTGATTTTATCCTTTTGATAGAATTGTACTTCTTTAGACGCCTCCACATACTCCTCGTGTTGCGGATGAGACGAATCGTTTAGGATGTCTTGAATCATCTGATTTCCAGTCATCCCGCCCACGTCTTCGAATGGCGTCTCCCCTTCCCATTCTGTCACCATCGGATATGGATACGGATAGTCGTCGATGACTTTCTCTAACGTCAGTTCATGCTTCCAGTCGTCCCCGTAGTCATACGTATAGTAAAGTTTCGGATTCGACTCGATGACGGTCGGCAATTTTACGTTCTTCATCTGGCGAATGGATAATTGCCGATACATTTCATAAATCTGTTGTTCGAATGCTTGTAATTGCGACTTAGACTTGAAGTAAGACAACCGAGCCTTATGCTCCTCGGCTTCATCTGAAGATAAGACGAACCGGAACGTCGGCTTTCGTAAATCATTTTCAAACTTTGCCAAGTGAGAGTCGTCCCACCACATAACGATTTGAATCGCGTCATGGAGCCGTTTGAAGTTCGTCTCGGCCGGGATGCTAAAGCGGCGCCAGACCGGTGTTGGGCTGTCGAGAAGTTGAATGTGGAACTGATACGCTTTGAACATAAAGTCGATTCCTCCTAATTTCGTTTCCGTCGCTTCTTTTTCTGATGATGATTCTTCCTGTTTCAAAAATACCTGAATGAATGGAAACTCGCCACTTATAAAATAGCACTTCACGATTTAGTTGCATAAATTTGGATGATTCCTCCCACTTAATCAAAATGAAATAATTATAAAGCCTAATATATGGTATTATTTTCATAGTTTATTTACTGATTAGGGAGGAACAAGGATGAAAAACGTGGTCGTTTATTCGATTGGAATGGCTTTAATCCTATTTTTGTTAATTAGTTCGACGCCGTCTGTTTCAGCTGCGTCAAAAAAAGAAAATCGTGCTATTATGGGAACATCAGCATTAACACCTCAACAAATGGCGGACTTTGTCAAAAAGAAAAATCCGAGAAACGTCCGGCTTGAAGGGGTGACCGTCGAAGAACTCGCCAAGCTGTTCGTCGTCATCGGCGCCAAAGAAGGTGTCCGTGGCGATGTCGCGTTCGCACAGGCGTTGAAGGAGACCGGCTACTTCAGTTACAAAGGGGACGTCCTCCCGAGGCAACATAACTACGCGGGGATCGGAACGGTCGGCAACGGGGTAAAAGGCCATACGTTCCGCTCGCCTTTCCAAGGCGTCACGGCCCATATTCAGCATTTGAAAGCATACGCTTCCACTGACAAACTGAACATGACGCTCGTCGACCCACGCTTCCGTTACGTAAAACGTGGATCCGCCCCAACATGGCCTGCCCTTCAAGGCAAATGGGCGATGCAGCCGAGAGGCAACTATGGCAACGACATCCTTGCAATCTACAAAGAGATGGAACGGACAAAATTTCGCGTCGCCAAAAAATGAACGACTACAATGACTTACAGGGGTGAAAGATAGTGACTTGCAACCAAGTACGATTGTTTAGCGGACTCGCACTTCTCGTGACCGGCGTCGCTTTACTACTTAAACGTTAAGCTGCATCCGGGAATGCCCGGATGCTTTTTTGACGCAATCAACAATAAAGAGGAGCTACCTCAATGAAACCACGCATGTATATCCGAGAGGGTCAACGATGTACCGTTCGACTGGCCGAGACGAACGATGCGAAGCGACTTGAATTGATTCGTCTTCAAATCGACAGCGAAACCGAATTTTTAGACCGCGAGCCGGACGAGGGCTATCTCGACGCTCCTGCGTTCAAACGACTCATTCAACTAGACCGCGAAACAGCCAACCGTGTCTTCCTAGTCGCCGAAGTCGATGGAAACCTTGTCGGGTTTGCCCGTTGCGAAGGCAGTTCGTTGAAACGGAAAGTGCATGCCGTCGAGTTCGGCGTCGGGGTGTTGCAAGCCTATTGGGGATTCGGCCTCGGCTCGGCACTATTGCGCGCTTCAATCGATTGGGCCGAGACGAACGGAATTCATAAAATCAATTTGAGCGTCATCGAGGCGAATGAAAAAGCCGTCGCACTCTATGAGCGTTACGGCTTTGAAGAGGAAGGCAGATTGCGTCATGACAAACGCCTGAGCGATGGTAAGTACTATGACACGATAATGATGGGACGGTTGAATCGGGGTTGAGCAAATGGCTCAACTCTTTTTTAATGCCCCCGATACTTCCCGAGCGCCCGCATGTTGAGCAAGTAGAGTACCCCGGCATAGACAATCAAGCCGAGCACGTAGCCCCAGATGCCGGCGAACCCGCTACCGTACACCATCACTTCTTTGATGGCCGTCGCCCCGTAAAAGATGGGCATGACGTAGCTCAAGTTGCCAAGCCCGTATGGAATCAAGTCGAGCGGGATCAATCCCGAGAAGAACACTTGCGGAATGATCGTGAACGGAATCATTTGGACGACTTGGAGTTCCGAACGAGCGAACACCGAAATCGTCGCGCCGAACAAGACGGCCGTCCCCGCCATTAAAATCATCACGAGAAACACCCAACCGATATTGCCGAGCGAGGTCAGCCCGAGCACGTAAATCGTATACAGAACGATGAAAACGGACTGAACGACCGCGAACACGCCGTAGCCGAGCGTATACCCTAAGATGACCTGTCCACGTTTAATCGGTGTCATGAGTAGACGTTCGAGCGTGCCACCGCTCCGCTCTTTGACGAGCGCCATCGCGGATAGAATGAAGACGAAGAAGAACGAGAACAGTGACAAGAACACGTAGCCGAACGAATCGAACGTCGATTGGCCTTCTTCCCCATATACATAGTTCATCTCGATATCGGCCGCCGGATTCAATGCCGACAACGCCGCTTGAATCTCTCGTACCGCCTTCGAGGACTTCGTCGACGGCTCTCGGAGCGTGATGGTCGTCCCTTCCTGCGTCGCTTCAAAAATCGCATCGACGTTTTTATTGTCCTCTAAATACCCGAACGGATTGTCGACCGTATCCAACCGGACGTCGAGTGTCTCGGCTTCGAACGCTTCGACGAGTTGCGTTTGCGCGTTCTCATCGAGCACGACGACCGGCACGTAATCCGAGTCACCGAGGAGGAAGTAAACGAGCGTCAAAATCAAGAGTGGTGCGATCAAAATCAAGGCGACACTCCGTTTATCATTGAGCGTCTGAAAGATGACGCGTTTCGCCAAGTTACGCATGATCCGTCCCTCCTTCTCGACCGGCGATGAGGAACAGTTCCTCGACGCGACCGTTCTCCGTCTGATCTAACAGATGCGGCACGGTGTCGTAAGCGATCAAACGGCCGTTATAGATGAGCGCGGCCCGGTCACACTCGAGCACCTCGTCCATGACGTGCGTCGAGACGATGATCGTCGTCCCGTTCGCCCGAATCGCTTGAAACTGATCCCAAATCTGACGGCGTAAGATTGGATCGATTCCGACCGTCGGCTCGTCTAAAAACAAGACGTCCGGTTGATGCAGGATTGCGATTGCGAGTGACAACCGTTTTTTCATCCCGCCCGAGAAGTTTCGGACGAGTTTCTTGCGGTCGGCCGTCAAATCGACGAGCGTGAGCACTTCCGTGATGCGTTGTTGGAGCTTCGGTTTGCCGAGCTTATAGATGGAGCCGAAAAATTCAAGATTCCCCTCGGCCGACAAGTCGTCATACAATCCGTCGTTCTGGGGCATGAAGCCGATCTTGTGGAGCATGCTCATGTTTGGCATGATCGTCTCTCCGATTTGAATCGAACCTGTGTCTGCGGCCAAGGCACCAATCATCAGCCGGATGAGCGTCGTCTTTCCCGAACCGGATGGGCCCAGCAGGCAACAGATGTCCCCTGAGTTGATGGTGAAGCCGACGTGGTCGATGGCCCACTGGTCACCGAACGATTTACTGATGTCGTTCAGTTGAATATCCATATTCATTCTCCTTTTCGATGCCTTGTTCGAGTACACTGAATTAATAGACACCGTGTTGGTTTATAGGTTCAGTATAGACCTCAGTCGACAGCCCAACAATCGGCAATATCGGCCATCGTGTCGGTTATCAGACAGTTTTCACTCAAGTGTTGGATAAAGGAGAATATTCAGATGGGACATGAAGATTTACGCATCACACGAACGAAACAATTGATTAAAAGCGCCTTCCTCGAATTGATTGACGAGCATGGGTTCGAGGCGGTCACCGTGAAAGCGATCACCGAACGGGCCGGTATCAATCGGGGCACGTTCTACAGTCACTATGTGGATAAGTTCGACTTGATGGAGAAGTCGATTGAAGCGATTTTCCATGAGGCCGAACTTAAACTCGTCAAAAACCTCCCTCACGTCTTCGGTGAAGAGCGCGGCGAATCATCCTATCAACTGCTCGTCCCGTTCATCCGTTTCATCGAAGACAATAAAATCTTGATGAAACCGCTCCTCAGACCGAACGGGGACCCGCAGTTCCAGGCCCGGCTCCGGTCGTACATGCATGCGGCGCTGTTCCATCGTTCCCCGACGGTCTTGTTCGACGAGACGAAGGCGCTCGTGCCGGCCGATTATTTAGTGTCTTACATCTCATCGGCCCATATAGGTGTCATTTACGAATGGCTCTATAGCGATCGGCCCGACACGGCCGAGGACATTGCCCGCATCATCTATACGATCACGTTCGAAGGGCCGCTCGTCGCGGGTGGTCTCCGTGCACATTGAAACTTTTACCGTTCCCTCCTGTACGTTAATATTTGGATAAAATACTTCTCAAATGGGTATGTATACGGAGAAGAATGTCTTTGGTTCATAAAAATTAACTGGCGAAAGAAGGGCGGCTCGTCTATGCAAAATGTGAACAAGTCTGTGATTGTGATTGGCGGTGGGCTCGGCGGGATTTCCGCGGCCATCTCGCTCACACAAAAAGGATACGACGTCTCCTTGTACGAAAAGAACGACCATATCGGCGGGAAAGTGAATCGGCTCGAACAAGACGGCTTCGGCTTTGACCTCGGCCCGTCGATTTTAACGATGCCACAAATTTTCGAGAAGCTGTTCGCAGGTAGCGGCAAGCGGATGGAAGACTACGTGCCAATCAAACGTCTCGATCTCGAGTGGCGTTCGTTCTTCCCGGATGGCACCGTGCTCGATCTCTATCACGATTTGGACAAGATGGAGCGCGCCAACCCGACACTGTCACGCAAAGACATGTACGAGTACCGCGAGCTGTTGAAATACGCTGAGCGGATTTATAACACGACAGAGAAGGCATACTTGAAAGAGGGGTTTGAATCGCCGCGCGAAGCGGTCGCGAAGAACGGTCTCTTCTCGACGTTGTTCGGATTCGATTTGACGTCGACGATGTACGACGGCATCGCCAAACGGATTAACAACCCGCATTTACGGACGATGCTGTCGTATTACGTCAAGTACGTAGGATCATCCCCGTATAGCGCGCCGGCCGTCCTCAACATGATGATTTATATGCAACACGCCCAAGGCTGCTGGTACGTCGAAGGCGGGACGCATAAACTCGCGGAAGGACTGACGAAACTTGCGGAGGAGATTGGCGTCCAGCTCCATACCGGGCAAGGCGTCGTCCGCGCGCACACGCTGAATGGTCAACTGACGGCCATCGAACTCGAGGACGGAAGGCTCCGCTCAGCTGACTATTTCGTCTCTAATATGGAAGTCATCCCGTTCTATCAAAAGATGGTCGAAGCAGACGAACAGTTCGTCGACAAGCTCGTCGAGAAATATGAGCCGGCCAGTTCTGGTTTCGTGCTCCACCTCGGCGTGAACAAAGCGTATCCGGCGCTCGGCCACCACAACTTCTTCTTCTCGGAGAACTTGCATGAACAGATGGACAAGATTTTCGAGCAGCACGAGTTGCCGGACGACCCGACGATTTACTTGGTGAACGTCAATAAGACCGACCCGACACAGGCACCGCCCGGGCACGAGAACATCAAAATTTTGCCGCATATCCCGTACATCCAAGACAACCCGTTCACGCCAGAGGACTACGCCGCCTTTGAAGAGCGTGTCCTCGATAAGCTCGAGCGGATGGGCTTGGAAGGATTGCGCGAACACACGGTGACACGTGACGTCTGGACGCCGCATGATATCGAGCGCACGTACGGCTCGGACCGGGGCGCGATTTATGGCACCGTCGCTGATAAGAAGCAGAACGGCGGCTTCAAGCACAAAAAGCAGAGCGAGCTGTACGACAACCTCTACTTTGTCGGCGGCACGGTCAATCCGGGCGGCGGCATGCCGATGGTGACATTGAGCGGCCAGCAAGTGAGCGATAAGATTGCGAAACGCGACGGAGTCACAAATCGATGACCGACTCGTTTTGGGAACGACACCGCTTCAAGTTCTATACGATTGGCATGGTCATCTGCGGAATCTTGGTGGGCATGTTTTCATGAAAAGAAGCATCTGACGTCGTGTCAGATGCTTCTTTTAGTTGCCTGTATTCGATTTTCCGACAATCAGCTTCAATACAAAAATGATTCCGCCTAACACGACAGAATAGGTTCCAAGCGACCAGAGCATGTCAAACACTCGCATATCCACCTTAATCTACTCACTCCATTTAAAAGTTATTTAGACTCAAGATCTCGTTCACTTCTTCGGTGTACATCGAATCGACTTCAAATACATCGGTTCCTTCCAATCCACGAGTGAAGAGCATCTTGTTATCATCTAGTACCCAGACGTTCACCGTCGCTTCCATCGTCGACTCGGACCGGTTGTTCACCGTGATGACGTAGTCGGGCAAACCTGTGACTGTTGATTCAGACAAAGGACTCGTCTCAATCAACTCAAGAAACCGTCCAATTTCTGCTTCGTCCGTGAGCGTATCGCCAGAATAGACGATGGTGCTTTCATCTGTATACGTCCCGACGACGAGTTCACGACCATTCGCATTACACGCATTCAAAAACAACAACCCGACAATTAGAAAGAAGATTAGTCTTCGTCTCATTCATCTGCACGTCCCTCCGTTTTACTTGAAACGATTATTGGACGCGTCGCGATGAGCCGTCCGCAGTTCGTGATTCGTCACGTGCTCCGAATCAATCAACTCGATTTTCCGATTCACCCACACTGACATGAAGATGAATGGGATGAACAAGGCAATCAGCAGGATCGTGAAGACGACGAGCGAGCCTTCAATCGCCCAAGCAATGGCGATAAAGATGCCTAGCAAGATGACGTTCGCGAGGACGATACCGAACTCGAGGCGCACGAACTTTTGATAGCGTGCCTCGTCATTGAAGGTGAGCAGTAACTTCATCCGGTGCCATGCCCGATAGAGACTTGGCAGCTGCGTCGCCATGATGATGACGGCAAACGTCAATAACGAGATTTCTTGCGTGAAGATGAAGTAAAAGGCGATTCCTAAAATCGCGAACGTGAGCAGGAGTGCCGTCCGGTTCACTTTACGGTCGTTCTCGACCATTTGTTTTAATCGTTCAGTCTTTGGAATCATGTAACTCCTCCTAAATGAATCTCATAGCCTTCCTTTACGAACGTAAACGACAAATTGTTTCATTCGACTTGAATATCGTTATCGAGAATGTATATCGTCTCTTCGTAGCGTTGTTTACTATAGGTATCGTCTTGCCTGAGAAGCGTTTCAAAAAATGCTTCGAACAGTTGTTGGTTGAGCGGTTTCCGGCGAATGATGATTTCTTGAATGATGCTTGTCGCCGAATCTCGTAACGTCTCGTCATCCATCCATGTCAACAACTCGCGAACGAGTTCGTCCGCTCCGAACGAATCCACCCCATTGAACCAAATAACCGCACCATCGATTTTTTCTTCCGGATGATTGCTATAGAGTAAGCGTCGCGCGTAATCAGGGAAAGGCTCCCCGTCAGCCATTCCCGTGACCGGTTCCGGCATCACTTCTTCATACATTCCCAGATCGACCGTCGTGAGTGCTTCGGCTAACTGGTGAAACGAATCGAATAAAATATCAATCTGTTCAGTGTCCGTATCGATGAAAGCGATGTTCGGATTTGACCCATCGCGGTAATCAAACGCGAGGAAAAAGTGCCCATCCCCGGCGAACGCAATCAAACGTTCATCCTTAACACCCCATTCGGTCAATAAGGTTTTCGATTCAATTATCCCTTTATGTAATCCGACCCCGGCAATCGAATCAACGAGGGCGATGTCATCTTGTCCATTCCATATAATCGGCAAATCGCGTTGTACGACATATCCCCCGTTTTGGATACGAAGCGACTCAAGATAATCGTCCGGCAGCTTCACCCCGAGGCGCCCTTCCACTTCAGTCAATACGTCGTCCGTTAATGCGGGCAACCGATTCGGGTCGTCCGGTATGTCATTCCAAATGATCATTGCTCCCCTGCTTTCTTTAATCGCTATATTTCTTATCCCAACTGCGCTTCAAGCGCTCGCGTTTTGTAAAGCTAATCAAGCTATCCGCGACATGCTCGTGATCGATCCGAAGCAAGCGATAATCAAGCCATGTCTCAACCACTAACATACCTACAATCAACGTTGCCGACAGTCCGCTGAACACGGACAATGCAAAGAATCCGGATACGTGTCCAAACATCAGACCGAGCATACCCCATAACATCGCAATCACGATGACGCCCTTCGCCCGAATCAATCGTTGGTAAGAGCGATGTTCATTGAATGTCAAAAGTGTACGTGTCTTCTGCCACGTGACAACACTAAACGGGACAGCCGTCATGATCAAAAAGGAGAAGACTGCAAGTAGCTGCAACGACGCATTGGCGTAAATCCACCATCCCACTCCTAGTCCAGCTGCGGCGGCCCATAACAAGTTAAATGCACCTTTTTTCGGGCGTTTCTGTAACTGTTCGATTCGTTCTTCTCGCGTCATCATCATTTGTTCCTCCTTGAAACCAATTCGGACATTTACCGTATATACAAGTAGCATACCAATAATTAGGAGGTACTTCGATGGATATTCTGATTTTAGTCGTCCTGCTCGGTATCGTCGGCTTCATTGTGACCCGCTCTTATACCATCTATCCGTCCTCATTCGGCGACCGCTCCCCCATTCAACCAAGCGCCTCGCTCACAAAAAAATGCCCGCATTGCCAAACCGTCGTCAAACGGCAGGAACACGGGCAAACTTGTTCAACTTGTCGAAAATCGTTTTAACCGACCTGCTTTGCTTTTTGATGAGCCGTCTCTTTTTTTCCACTCAATTGGAACAACAACACCCCACCCACAATCAATACGATGCCAAGCGCTGTCTTCCACGTGAACGGGATGGCCTCGAGCCCGAACCAGCCGAGCGTGTCCCACAGGAGCGCGAAGAGAATTTGCGACACCATGACAATCGAGATGGCGTGGCTCGGTCCGAGCTGCTGAACCCCTTGCGTCACGCTCATGACGACGCCGACCCCGATGATGCCGCTGAACCAATACCACGTCTCCATCCCCGTGACCGCGAACAGACCCATTCCTTCACTAATCAGTCCGACGAGCAGCGACGCCAAGAAACCGAGGGCGAGCACGAGCGTCGTCGTCGCCCACGCCCCAACCTGTTCTTTCACTTTGGCGTTGAACGTATTCTGCACACAGACGAGCATGCCGCCCATGACCGCGAGCATCATTCCAAGTGCCATGATGTGTCCTCCTCATTCATAAATACTCTCCCCGGCGACGGCAATCAACCCGGCGCGATCCATGATTGCAATCGATCGACGATCCCGTTCAATCAATCCCTGCTCGACGAACCGCTTGAGCGTCCGGTTGACGTGGCGATAGCTCGTTCCAATCAAATCGGCGATATCGGTCAACTCATCGACGGTCGACCCGAGCGTCGTCTCTTCCGGTGTCATCGACAACAGATAGCTCGCGAGCCGCACATCGACCGGATAAAACAAGTTGAAACTCATCGACTGCGACTTCCTCTCAAACTTCTTCGTGATCCCTTCCAACAAATAGTGGAGCCACGTGACGTCCTCCTTGGCATGACGCGCGAGCTCATCGAAGCGGACGACGATCATCTCGACCGGCGTGACCGCCTCGACCGTGTTCAAGAACGGCGTTCGGCGGACGTACTCGATGTCGCCAATCAAGTCGAGCGGATATTTGAACGACAAGACGAGCCGCTTCCCGGCCGCTGACGTGTGGGCCACCCGAATCTTTCCACTGACGAGAAAGTGGAGCTGCTCGGCCTTAGCGCCTTGGGTGCAAATCGCCTCCCCCGTCGCGTAACGGACGAGCTTGAGTTGAGGACGAACGGCTGATGGGAGTACCTCATCCAGCCCATACCGCTTCATGTAATGGTCAATTTGTTCCATCGCACGTCATCCTTTCAATACGAGAATCCCAACAATCATCATGACGACACCGAGCAGTTGCGTCCGGTTCAAGTCACGGCGCAACATCCCGAACCAGCCGCGCCAGTCGATGACGAGCGCGAGGGCAAGCTGGGCAATTAAGAACAACGAGATGGTGAGGGTGACGCCGAGCTCATGCACGGCCGTCATATTGCTGAACAAGATGAACGCAGCAAACGCGCCCCCTGACAAATAGAGCGGCTCGACGCGACGCATGTGGACGTACGTCCGGTCGCGGACGACGAGCATGATCACGAGCGCGACGAGAAAGCCCGTCAATTGCGTCAACGTCGCAGCCTGCCACGTCCCGATACTTGAACTGATGCGTGCGTTGGCGACGCTCTGTAGCGTTAAAAAGAAGCCGCCACTGATGGCGAACAGTACTCCGCGCATGATGTCTCTCCTTCCTTATGATAAACGAATCAGCATGATTCCGATGACCATGACGAGTAAACTGACGAGTTGAATCCCGGTGACCGGGTTCTTGGCGGCCCCGAACCAACCGAAACGGTCGATGAGCAGGCTTCCGCACAGCAAGCCGACAATGACGATGACGACGGCGATGCCGGTCCCGACCATCGGCACGATTAAGACGTTCCCGCCGATGAACAGTGCCCCGATGATCCCGCCGAGCCAAATCCACCACGGCTGACCACGTAACCCGCACCATTCGACGCTCGGCCGCAAGACGAGCAAGATGAGCAGTAACGTGACCGTCCCGACGACGAACGAGACAAGCGCCCCTTTCAAGGCCGATTCGAGCACCGTTCCCAAATAACCGTTGATGGCCGTCTGTGTCGCACTCATCATACCGGTCCCGATTCCGACGAGGCGCCAAGCGTTCAAATTGCCATTTCCCGTCTGCGATGAGGCGACGAGTTTACCACGGCGACGGTTAATCCAGTCCGTGAGCGCGACCGTCCCAACGACGCCGAGTAACACGAGCAAGGCCCCGAACACGCGCCACGGCGTGAGGACGTTGACGGCTGAATTAAACCAACCGAAGTGGTCAATCAACAGTCCCATCAAAATCTGTCCAAAAATCGGCATGATAACAGTCTGAACGCTGCCGAGCCTTGGAAACAAGAGGATGTTACCCGTTAAAAAGATGACCCCCAACAAGCCGCCCGACCACATCCAAAGCGGTTCTGCTCGGAAGATGGACGATTCAATCCCGAACGACTGCCCGGTGAGTAATAACATAAGTGTTAAAAAGGTCGTCCCGATCGCGAACGACAGAAACGACGCGACGAACGGTGACCCGACGATGGTGCGCAGACGTGAGTTCACGCTCGTCTGCATCGGCAACAAAATCCCGATGACGAGTCCAATTACAATGGCTAACATAGTCTCTTCCTCGATTCTCTCTATATACTGTGTACATCTCAAGCTTACTCCTCGAGCGCTCGAGCATAAAGGACCTATGTCCTGAAATGTGAAAAAAGACGAGTTCCGATGATCAGGAACTCGTCTTTTCGTGTGCACGGCGCTCAGTTTTCGCTTCGTCGAACATCCGAT
This sequence comes from Exiguobacterium sp. s194, assembly GCF_018618275.1. Taxonomy (NCBI): domain Bacteria; kingdom Bacillati; phylum Bacillota; class Bacilli; order Caryophanales; genus Exiguobacterium; species Exiguobacterium sp. s194. The sequence continues at coordinate 70,902 of NZ_JACSLT010000011.1, forward strand.
TCGTGACGTGATGTTGATCAAATGTCAGAACGATTCGGGTGACCATGTATGAAAACAGTAACCCGCCAATCGTCCCAGTCACCAACATGACCATGAGTGGCCAAATCGTGAGAAGGCCCGTGTGATAGGCAGCGAGTAGACAGATGAACAGCAAAAAGATGAACCATTCGACGATGAAATCACTGTAAATCCAACGTCGATAGCGAGGATCCGGATTAAATGTCAGCAACACTTTCGTCTTGCACCACGCGACACATAATTGGGGCAAATACACTGCAAATAGGATGAGCGGTAAGTAAATCGATGTCTGATACGAGATGAACGCGACAGCGACAAGGCTGAAGAAAAGGCCCCAGTAGCGCCAGTGCCACGTCGCATCCTCATGCGCGAGTAATCGTTCGATTCGTTCTTGTTTCGTCAAGATCATCACATCAACCCCCGCGTCGTCATCAATTCAGATCGGACCGGTTGGACTGTATCTGCGCTTTGGACAGCTTCGTTGACGCGTTTATACAAAGGCGGCAACGTGACGGCAATCCCAATGGTGAGAATCCACGTCCACCATGGAGCCTCCAATTTATAACTTGCCACGCTACCGACGATAATGACGTACCATCCGCTTAACACCCAGTAGACGTTTCTCGTCGCGACTTGTGCTTTCGGTTCCGCAGACAGATTGGCGAGCGCCTTGCCCTCTTGTATTACATATACAATCGAACCGATTGCGAATATACTCATCAAACCTGCCCATACCCACCACAGTTGATCGGCGAGCAGCGTGACAAACAATAGTCCAGGGACAGGAGCGAATAGTATGTCCCGCCGCCGCTTCTTTTGCTCACGGTATCGGTTCATTTCGTCAATCCGTTGTTGTTTCGTCATACGATTCCATTCCTTTTCTAATCATTGATTCCGTCAAGTCGACGCTTCAGCTTCTCACGATTGGCTTTATCCAGCATGTTTGACGTAACGTGTTCTGGGTCGAGTTTGAGCAGTTTTCGATCCATCCACAGCGGCAACAACACAGACGGTGGTGCCCCGATGACCATCGCCCACATCAACACGTCCGGATGAATCTGCCCCGTCAAAAACAGGGTGATGAGACTGAACAACGTGAGGAAGGTAGCTACTAAGATAAAGAATTGTCCTTTCACGAGACGCCGATATGTCCAGTCGTCATTGAACCGAAGATACAGGACGGTCTGTTTCCATTCGAAAAACAGTGTCGGCACAAGACTGGCCACCGCAATCACACCAGAATACGTCGTGTGCATCATGAAATAAAGCGCGCTCACAAAGATGACGACACTGCTTCCAATCATGAAACGACGATACGTCGTGTAGATTTGTAACAATGCCTCAGTCCGGGCTTCTCGATCCATCTCATCCCTCCTCAGTCTCTGACGTTGTCGAGCCGTATCTCACGAAGCATCGGATGCTCCGGATCGATGTTCATCAACCGCTCGTCTTGCTTTCGGATCAAACGATACCCGACATAGATGACACCGACCGCTACACCTAATATCCACGCGTATGTCCACCCTAGTTTAAGCGTCAGGGCAAACGACAAAAGGAAAAGGACGAACAGCGCAAAGACAAATCCGTTCCGACGTGCGATGATAGTTTTGGCATCCTCTCGCTCAGTCAACTCTGTCTCGACTCGGTTCGCCTTGAAGAAGATTCCTCCCAGCAGCAATAGACAGGCGAGTACGCCGGCCACGTACCAACCATTCCATGAATCCGACTGAATCAATCCGACGAGACAAAACACCATCGGAAACGTGAGCAGACTTTGAAGCACGGCCGTCTTTATATTGATTTTATAAATCAGATTGATGCGTTCTTGTTTGGTCATATCGGTACCTCACCACATGAATCTCGTGCGTTGAATCTCGCGACGAGTCGGTTGTTCTGTATCCATCCAGCTCAACTGTTGATCGAGTTTATGCTGCGTAAACCAGATTAATGCGCTGCCACCGACGAATAGAAGGAAAGGAATCAGGTTGGTCAGGATATTCAGTCGCATCATCATCGGAAAAATCACGGCCATCATAATGACGTACAAGTAATCAAGTTGATATTGGATACCGATTACCTTCTTCACTTGGTCACGTGTCGTTAATGCTTTGACGAAGCGAGCTTCCCTCATAAACAAAATACTTGCTGCACTGGTCAACGATAGAAGGAACGTTGCCATAATCATCGGGGAGCCTTGCGACTGTAAGAAGTAATAGACCAAAACCCCAGTCGGCAAAGCAAACATGAGCCGTAACAACATCCACTGTAAATTCATTCGTTTCACATTATGTAGTCGTTCTTGTTTGTTCATATCATTCACCTCTTAACTACTTATACGGTTTTCAGTAAAAAAAGTTCCGTTTTTTTACAATTGTTTTGTAGTGGCCTACTCGCTTGACGAACCATTCACTTCACTATACAGTTTAGTTAACTTAACTATATTAAAAGGTAGAAAGACTGAGGTTTTCTTTATGAATTTGCTACAAAATCCACGCTTCGTATTCACGTGGTTATCCGGCATGACGCTCACGCTCGGGTTCTCGATTTTCTTCTTGAGCGTGTCGTGGCTCACAATCGATGTGCTGAAGCAACCCGCCCTCCTCGGGATTATCATGACCGCCGTCTCGTTGCCGCGTGTCGTGATGATGATATTCGGCGGTGTATTCGCCGACCGATTCCAAAAGAGTCGGCTCTTATTTTTGACGAACCTCGGACAAGGTCTTCTCATGGTCGCGGTCGTGGCGCTTCATCTTGCGGACGCGTATTCGGTGTTCGCCTTGATTATGATTTCCATCGTGTTCGGACTGCTCGACGGCATGTCTTATCCGGCGTTGTCATCTTTGATTCCGTCGCTCGTCAAACAAGAAGAGCTGCAGCGTGCCAACTCGCTCTTCCAAGGGACGCTCGAGCTCATGTTCGTGTTCGGACCGTTCCTCGCCGGTGCCTTACTCACATGGGGCGGCTTCGGGCTCAGCTTCGGGACGGCGGCCGTCTTGATTTTCATCGCCGCTATCTTGATCATGCCGCGCTTGATTCGTGACTCCATCCCCCTAGCCCGTGCGATGTCGCTCGGTCATGTCATCGTCGATTTGAAAGAAGGCATTCGTTACGTCTCGAGCACGCCGATTTTACGGAGCGGGACGCTGTCGATTGCTATCGTCAACTTGTTCGTCATGGGACCGCTCATCATGAGCATCCCGATTCTCGTCGGTGAACGGGGTGGCAACGCGTTTGATTTGAGTTTGATTGAAGGTGGACTTGCTGTCGGGACGTTCGTGGCGAGTTTTCTCGTCCTGTTGTTCCGCTCGGTCCACCGAGGTCGCTTCGTCTTCCGCGTCCTGTTTTTGACGATTGGGGCCTTCTTCCTCTATACGCAGGCGCAGTCCATCACACTCCTTGCCTTGGCTGCAGCTGCGAGCGGATTTATGTTGATGCTCGTCTACTTGCCGACGGTCACACTCATGCAAGAACATAGCGACCACGACAAAATCGGACGCGTCATGAGCATCATGGCGCTCGCCGCATCGGGACTAGAACCGATTGCGTTCGCTGTCCTGTCGATTTTGGTCGCCCTGGCCGTACCAATTCAAACGTTGCTCATCTCATTTGGTATAATCGGATTAGTATGCAGTATCGTGTTATACGTGCGGAGCCAGACGTTCCGTGACACGCGATGAAAGGAGAACGACGATTGAATGATACACGCAAACAGCAAGTCATCGAGATGTACCGTCAAATTGACGAGCTCGACTTGTTGTTCACTAAATATTTTACCGAGTTGAACGAATTCGAACTCAGTTACCAGCAAGAACAGATGTTACTCCTGTTCAAACGCCAAGACACGTGGACGACGACCGAGATTGCCGCGAAGATGAATATCTCGAAAAGTGCGGTCAGCCAAGTGCTCAAAGTGCTCGAACAGCGTCAGTTCGTAAAAAAAGAGAAGAACCCGGACAACTTGCGCGAGAGCTTCATCCGGCTCGGCCCAATCGGTATGGAGTATTCGAAACAAATCGATGCCATCGAGGAACGGCTCGCCGAAGAGATGTTCTCCGTGCTCGAAGATGACGAGATGGCGATGATCAATCGTTCGCTCTCGCTGATGATCAAGAAGTTCAAATAAAAAATGCGTATCGTCCCTTGCTTGGGATGATACGCATTTTTGGTTAGAGGTGCTCGACGACCCGCTCCGCTGCCCGGAGCGCGCCTTCGATATGACCGCCGAACAAGGAGTCCGTCTCCGTCCCAGCGAGTTAGAGCCGTCCTTCCCAAGGTGGATCGAGCGCAATCGGCTGATAGACGGGGAAATCGGTTAATGGCTGGGCATCTCGCGGGCTTGCCGTGTCACGATCACTCGACCAATCCATATACAAGACATCACGTGACTGCCGCGCCTCTTCCCCGAACAGTCGCACGAGTTGATCGATGACGCGACGATTCAGCTCGTCTTGATCGAATACCGAACGTTCGGCAGCAGACAACCGAAAGAAGCCGAATAACGCCGCAAGTCCGCCCGGCTGCGAGGCGTCATGAATCTCCTGCAACACTCCGGCCCAGCTCATGCCTTGACCAGATTGACCATTATCTCGCCAAAACGGGCGGTCGTAGACGGCGAGTACTTTCGCCTGCCCGGCCATCCAGGTCGGCGTATTTGCTAGGTTCGACTTCGTCGTTTCAGACAGTTCTGGTTGGAAGCTGATGCGTGATGCGAGTCGTGGCGGGATGGCAAGGATGACATGACTGAACGTTTGAGATCGCCCTGTTTCGAGTTCGATGGAGACCTCGTCTTCTGTCTGTTGAATCAAGGTGACGGTCGACTCGAGTTTAATCGTTCCGTCAGGCAAGGTGGCAGCAAGCGCTGTCGTCAGTGTCATCATTCCACCCACGAGTCGCATCGATGGGACGGTGTGACCTGGCGGGAGCGTATGGTGTTCGATGACACCGAACTGCCGCTCAAGCATCAAATCACCGGCCGTATATTGTGTGAACGTCGGGAGACCGAGCCGTTCGATGAGTTGGGTGATCGTCGTCTCTGTCTCTGGCCAATACCAGGTCGGGCCGAGGTCGAAACCGTCATGGCTCAACACCCGTCCCCCGATACGGTCACGCGCCTCGAAAACGGTGACGTCATAGCCTTTCTCGATGAGGAGCGACGCGGCATACAATCCGCTCACGCCCGCTCCGATAATCGCAATTGATGGATTCATGAAAATGCTCCTTCTTTGTATGTGGTGTTCCTATTATACTGAAAAAGACGAATATACATAATTTGGGCGAACCGCTCAGTAAAGGACGTTATGATGTGAATCGATTCTTTTATTATTTCTATTTCCCGTTCATTTGGTTGATGCGCATATTGCATCGGTTCATCAAAACAGAAGTGATGATGACAGTTGCATTATTTGTCATGGTGACCCCAGTGACGGTCATGATATTAGCTGATGTAATTCCACTGCCATTTTACTTGAAAACATTTGTTTCGTACTATGTCCCACTAGGAATGTACACACCATCTCATTATTTTGACTCGGACGTCAGACGAAGGCGGACCAAGCCTGGATACGTTCCGCTCGATGAAACCAAATCGTATTTGAAATCGTAATATCTAAGAGTCACACAAGGAGGAAACCACATGGAGGAAGTATTATTCTCATTTCTCGAGGGAGTTATGGCACTGCTCCCGTTGCTTCTCATCATTTTGTTCATTGTGACAATCGTACGATTCATGAATCGTTATGAGCAACGCGCTAACGCACAAATCGAATTTGAGAAACTAACCGCCTTGCATCAACAAGAACAGATGAATACGTTAATCGAACGACTGGATCGAATTGAAGAGACGTTAGAGACTCGCCCGTAAATCGAAAGGAGTGTTTGAATGGATTGGACCACGATCATGTTAACTGCCTCATTGATCTTGAACGCCTTCTTGCTCAATATCATTGCGCAACAAGCAAAGGATATGAGTGCATTGAAACGAAAACAACTCCATACCGAACCAATCGTTCAAGATGCTGAGTTTCATGCGTCGATTAAAGAAAAAATCGATACGATTGGCATGATCCCGACCGTTAAATTCTTGCGTGAGACTCATGGCATGTCCCTGCTTGAAGCGAAACAATTGGTCGATCGGGTAAACGAAAAGGAGTAGCGCGCGCTACTCCCTTTTTCCGGCTTTTATGAGTTGAAGTAACCGACTTTCCCTCGGGCATACACCTTGTGCGTCACGTGCTCCGGGTCAACTTTTCCAAGTCTTTGATCGAGCCGAGACGACGCAATGATTCCGATTCCATAAATACCGGTTGCGACAACCATCACACTGATTAGTTCCGGATTGAGCAGTAGCGTCAAGATCAATACAACATATGCTCCAATCAGTCCAAATGCTGTCCACCATTCGAGACGCACAAGCCGCTTATACTCGGCGGACTGGTTGAAACGCAGCAATGTGTTCGTCCGAGCCCCTATTTTCACGAAACCGACAGATGGAAACACTAGAAGGAACCAGATGAATTCAGCGAGACGACGTTCGCCAATCATCATCAAGGTCACACTGATTCCTGTAATCAGTGCAAACAGAATGATTGCCTGACGGGTCGAGCGCTTGCCGCTTTCATACAAATGATTGAACCGTTCGCGCTGCGTCATGAAACCAGACTCCTTTTGTTCAACTAATTTCTTTCAACCCAGTTTGGTCTCGCCACTGGAACGGTATCGACTTCTTCAAACCCAGTCGATGACCGAGACGCCATCCGAATCCGCGGATTCGGTCCACCCAACCGTCACTCAAGTCTTGGAACGGCATGACAGCCCGGACTTGATGCAGCTCGATACGATGAATCACGTATTGATAGTCTGGTGCCTCAATCGAACGATTGACCGCCATATCTTCGCACCACTTCTGATCAAAAATTTTCTCCCAAGATTTTCGTGTATATGCCGGGTCAATGTCTTCCCGGTGGTCAAATGCTTCAGCCGTATCGCAAAAAGTAGAGTGATACGGAACGAAGTCCCAAAACGAAATTTCCGAAACCAACACTTCGTCATCTTGCAATTCAACCGTTAGCACGACCCCTTTATTCCCTTGTCCGACCCGATTTCCGGTGCCTAGGTCAGGGAACTTGTCCCGACACCAGACCGGATAGGTCCCATTCAGCGGAATCCCGATTCGCTGCTCGTATTGTTCAACCATCCAGTCATAGGCTGGTTTAAAGTGATCAAATCCCTCATTATTGAACAAGGCATATTGAGCGTCACCTTGTAGATACCCTCGCTCCAATGCTACTTTCCAAGCGTCTTCATGCTGATACGTATAATAGATGCCCATATTCATTAACCCTCTCCAGACTTATTCTTTCACCACTTTATCCGATTTCACATCAAGAAGTAGTGAAAATAATGGTCAGGGTTAATCGGTCGATTGCAGCTTAGGCGTTCGGACTCGGATACTTCACTGCGTTTTTCTCAAGCTTCTCTTCAATCGCCTGCGACACATCAATCCCTGCCGCATGAGCGAACGTGAGCGCATAGATGAGGACATCCGCGAGCTCTTCTTTCATCTCGACGTGTTTCGTCTCGAGCGCTTCTTCGCTCGACACCCATTGGAACAACTCCAACAGTTCGCTCGCCTCGAGCGATAACGATAATGCCAAGTCTTTCGGGTTATGATGGAACGCCCAATCGCGCTCGTCACGGAATTCAATCACTTTGTCCATCAGTCGTTGCACTTCGTTCATATCTGTACCTGCTTTCTCTTCCTGTTATTAAATACTATACTTCTGAACAACGATGAATATTCCTCTGTCGTATGAACCACTACTTCATGTAACGCCCGAGTCAACGAGACATATAACCGTCGCGCTTCTTGGGGGAATTCAGGATAGCTATCTTGATCAACATCCATTAAAAGTACTGCATCAAATTCCATACCACGTAAGTAGTCTACCGTAGAAATAACAATTTCATCTCCAACTTTAGTAGTGTCAGACAAAATTATTTGAGTACGTAAATTAAGTTTCGCATGTAAGAACTGTGCACGTTCTAATGTCGGTGTGATTATACAAATTGTAAATTGCTGTTCTCGCCAACGAGCTAGCACGTCTTTTATCTCTCGACTTTTCTTCGTGACTAGAAATTCTATAGGTTGCCCATCTCGATTAAATGGATCAATCCATGTCGTATCGTGATCTGAGTCATACAGTATTTCTTTAGCAAAATTAATAATTGGTTTCGTCGTTCGGAATGCTTTAGTTAAATACTCTATGTGCCATTTTGACGTTCCATTAGTTTGAATCGCATCCCACGACTCCATGTCCAACTCTTGATAACTTTGTAACGTATCTCCGAACACAGTCATCCCGTGGCAGATTTTCTCAAGCACCATTAAATCGAGCGGACGAAGCGTCTGTGCTTCGTCCACAAAGAGATGGCTCCATTTTTCAGGATATCCGTTCGTTTCATAATGAAGATACATCCAAAGGAAGAGATCTAGCCTTGTCGGAGATTTATATTTGTGCCATGCCTTCAATAGAGTCTCATCAACGTCTACTTTCATATGGTCAAGCATCAATGGATTTTTTAGCATTTTCCAAACCGTTTCGGCATCAATTCTTAAAATATCACTCCAAAAGTTTAAAAAAGCTTCTCGTTTTTTCTTTTCGGATAGTAATCGATTTTCAAAACTCTCCTTCATCAACTCACTTAATTTTTGACGCTTTTCATCATACAAATATTTTGTCCACGTCGAAGCTGTTTCAATATATTCTTGTTCGTAATCTTGTTTATTTAAAATATGAATTTTTTCAAGTTCACTTCGAATCGTTTGGAGAATCCGCAATCTCTTTTCGTGAAACGTTCCTTTTCCTGACATCCAGATATCAATTGCTCTCTCATGTAAGTTGACTAACTCATGAATTGGTTCATAACTAAAAAGCGTTTCACAGATGTCTTCGTTCCATTCTGCCAACGCCTCATCCACCCACTTGATTAAATGGCTTGATTCATATAGCGGAAGCAATTCCAAATGACCGTTCTGATTTAAAAACTTTTTGTTCAATTGAACCGCAAAATCATCAAACGTCATTGTCGACACCGATTGAATTTGTAAATGCTCCGCGTCCTTCAACAGTTGATGAATCGTCGCCTCATTCGGAGCCAAATAAAGCATCTTCCGACGCTCGTCTTGATACTGCAAATAAGACATACGATGTAGCGCCGTCAACGACTTTCCGGTCCCGGCCGCCCCTTGGACAATCATATATGTATTCACTGGTGCCTGGATAATGTGGTTCTGTTCGGCTTGCCGCGTTGCGATGAATCCATCGATAGAGCGATCTTTTTGTTTCTTCGTCAACTCTTGCTCCATAAAACTCTCTTCTGGGACTTCAGGCACCGTCTCCGGCTTTTTGAATGTCGATTTGATTTGTTCGGTAAATCGTTTTGTCAGTGAGCTCGATTGCCGTTTTGGAGCACGACGATGATTTGCCTGAATGACACGTCGTTGTCTTCGATCAAGCTCGAGCTGTGTCATTCCAACGATATCACCACCAGGCGTCTCAATCGTCTCTCCATTAAACATGGACGCACGCATCGCCACCTCACTCCGCCAGTCTAGAACGAGCGGAATCTCAGGTGAACGAGGATGTGCTACTCCGAATTTTCCGACTGGATAAACCTCTTCTTCGCCTTCGTCCTCAATGACGAATGTAAACGAATATAACTCTTTCAGCGCGTCTTTGTATCGTTGTCGTTCCTGTGCACTTTCTGATTGACGTGAATGCCTCCGCATGTCAATCATTTCATAGTCGCTTGACTCAAGACCCGGTTTGTCTCCTGCTGTCTTCCCATTTAGATGAGACTCGATTACCATACAAAAGGTATCAAGTCGTTGCTGTTCACTTTCTAAAACTGCCTTCATGCCTTGCACCCCTACGTCATTTGATATCCTCATTTTACCAAATAATGCATCTTATCGATTTTTCAATATTTATAAATTAGGTGAATTCTTTAAAATGAGATGAAAAATAGTAGTTCAAATTTCTTAATTTATGAATATCAATCATCCTATTTTCTAATTACAAATTGCTGTACATAATAACTAAAAAAACTGGCATCGAATAACAATTCGACACCAGTAGAAAGTTAACTGATCATAGCTAAGGGAGAATATCTTGCTTAACTTCGATATCCGTGATTACCTGTCAGTATCGCTGTACTACATTCTGTTTTTTTCGTTCTTTGCTGCCTGCAAATCAATAATCGCTTTATGCCCATGATTTTCTAACAAATATAATAAGTTACTTCCATTTAACAATGTTAATGGCTTATCTTTAACAAAATTATAGGCATCCGGACCATAGTCTGCAGTAGATACTAAAATCCCTTTAATAGCACCTTCATTCATCACTGTCCCGTATAAGTCACGAACAGCAGACACTCCTACAGTATTTGTATACCTTTTTGCTTGAATAACTATCTTACCTCCTCGTAAAGGATCCGGGTCAAAGGCTATCGCATCAACTCCACCATCTCGACTTGCTTGTGTGATTCTTACTTCTCCACCATTTTTACTAAACTCTTTTTCAAATATTTCACGAATCAGATGTTCGAAATCCTGCCAATCCATAGAAGCTAAATTTGTTGTTTCTTCTAATTCGTGAATTGTATCCTTACCTTCCACAATCCTATTATCATTCCAGTCCATTTTAATGACCGGTGCGACTGCGGTGAGAGAATAAAGTTTACTACTACCGATTCCTTTCAACTGTTTAAAACATACTTTAGGATTGACCATCTCTAAATTAATATCTAAAAATTCTTCTCGAGACACAAACAAAGAAGATATGCATAACGTCTCTGTCTTTCCAGTTCCTGTATTAATAGAATCCACATAACCATTAATAGCTACAGATTCAATATCATGTCTCTCATCATATTTAAAAATCAAATGAATCATGCTAAGCAAATATGAATACAGTAGCCGGTCATAGAGTTCATTTAGGTATTTTTCAGATACCCGAACCTCTAAAAAATCATCTCCTTCAACCACATACTTAACCTCTTTAACATTCGTCATGTCTTTAACTGTCGGTAAATACTGCTCAATATAAAGAGTTTTTGTCTCCTTCAAATACTTGGTTGTACGTTGGATTGGGATATAATCCAGTAAAATAAAATGATTTAATATAAAGTCAAAGTAAGACTCTATACTCTCATCTCTATAAAATTTATAGTCTTCAAAAACCTTGTGTACATGATTGAATCTCTTTTGTTCTGCTTTTTCAAAAGCTTCTTTTTCCCGACTCCATTTTTGAAACTTCTCTCGATATTCGCTTAGAGTTTCCTCGTTTCTTGCATCGATTTGATCTTTTTCAGCTAACCAAATATTTTTTTCTTTATTGTATCTAAGCTGAGCTTCTTGTTTTTTCCCTGGTGCTAAAAACGGAAGTAATTCCTCGATAAAGTTATACATAGGTTGATAAACTTGAGCTGAGGGATCAGGTGCGTTCCGAATTTCCTCGAGAGTTGGAGAAGAAGGCTCTTTCACAGTAAAAGTTTTTAGAGTGAGATTATCTTTTAAATTTTCATTGCGTGCTCGTTTGATTACACGTTGAAGATAATCTTCTGCAACTGTTCGTTCATCCTTCAACTTTTTGGACATTAACTGTGCAATCGCTCTTCTGTTGGTTTTTTGTTTCAATTCCTCTTCTTTTTTTATCACTTTATTCCACTGATCTTCCCAAATCTTTAACTGCATTTCCGCTTTCTGATCAATTTCATACATAGACTTCCCTCTGATTATTCGAAATTTACGTAAGCCGTCGTGACGGATTTCTCGCTCATACATAAGCAAGCTCCTTTCATATCATTTGTTTCTTATATTCCCTGTAAATTACTCTTTTCACGAAATTGAAGATAGAATTTTTATAATCATGTCCTAATTACGCACAAAGGATATTGTTTATAAATATTCTTCAAATTTAATCGAAGAGTTCGTAGTAACAGCGTATCCAAATGATATAATCCCACTAAAAAGGGAGGGATTCGGTGCTTACTTTCGACAACGTCTCTGTTCGCCAACAAGACACGCTCATCCTTGAAAATATCTCGTTCACCATCAATCCGGGTGAAATCGCAGCCATCCACTGCGGCATCACTTCCCGGGAAATATTGTTCGCGCTATTGACGGACTCGCACGCAAACTACTCCGGAAACATCGATACAGCGAATCGTACGCTCTCTGTCTTCTCCATCCGTGACGGATTGTATGAACGGCTGACGGTCGAGGAGTACTTGCGATTTACGCACACGCTTTACGAATCGACGGAATCGCTGGATATCGTCCTGCAAACCGTTCAACTCACCCCATATCGGAACAAACGATTGAACCGGCTCAGCTTGTCTCTCGTCCGGCGCGTCCAATATGCGGCGCTGCTCTTACATAATCGGGACATCTATGTGCTTGAAGAACCGGATCAAAACGTCGACCAAGAAACACGGCACTTGTTCGCGGCTGTTTTGATGCAACTGAAGCAGCAACAAAAAGCCATCCTGCTCCTGACGAGCAACATGGAGAGCGCCCTCTTCGTCACGTCGACTGTCTATCGCATCGACCATCGACACTTGCGCTTACTTGATGTGGAACCAGATGAACCGGATACGAATGAAGACGTCACGCCAGAGGTCATGCACGTCCGCTTCGAGAAGATTCCGACGAAAGTGAACGAGAAAATCGTCTTGCTCGATCCGCCGGAAATCGACTACATCGAAAGTCAGGACGGACAATCCGTATTGCACAGTCAGTCCGAGCAGTTCCCGAGCGTCTTCACGATGAACGAGCTCGAGACGCGTCTGACCCCATACGGCTTCTTCCGCTGCCATCGGTCGTATATCGTCAACCTTCAACGAGTGAGGGAAGTCATCACCTATACGAAGAACAGTTTCAGCCTCGTACTCGATGATTCAGCGAAAACGACCATCCCGCTCTCGAAGACGAAAATGGCCGAATTGAAGACGATGATCGGGCTGAAATAGGCTCCATTCACCGTTACATTTGCTCCACTCACTCCCCGAAAAGCGCCAGTTACCGCCATTCTAATGCACCCGCCTCTCCTCCTCGATATGATGTAAGCAAGCAAGACGACATCGATGAGGAGGAACGAGAATGGACTCAATCATTCAAGTGAACGGATTAAAAAAGCTATTCGGCAATGAAGAGGCGTTACGCGACGTGACGTTTTCTGTCGGCAAGGGAGAAGTGTTCGGCTTCCTTGGACCGAGTGGGTCTGGGAAGACGACGACCATCAAAATCTTAACGTCCCAACTCGCGCAGACATCAGGTGACGCAACCGTATTCGGCGTCCCGGTCTCGGAGTTGAAACAAGAACAGTACCGGAAGCGGATCGGCGTGTTGACCGACAACAGCGGCCTATACACGCGCCTCTCCATCGAAGAGAACTTGCAACTCTATTGCGACCTATACGACGAACCACGCACACGCATCGATGATGTGCTCCAAACGGTGAACTTGACCGGGGAACGTAAAAAACGCATCTCTGCCTTATCACGCGGGATGCTGCAACGGGTGACACTGGCCCGGGCGTTGTTACATGAACCGGAACTGTTGTTTTTAGATGAGCCGACGTCGGCGCTCGACCCGGTCAACTCGCGCCACATTTATAAAGGGATCGAACGGCTGAAGGCAAAAGGGACGACCATCTTCTTGACGACGCACGACATGAATGAGGCCGAGGAACTGTGCGACCGCGTCGCCTTCTTACATCAAGGGCAGATTCAATTGCTCGACGCCCCGAAACGATTGCGCCGGAAATATGCGAACGGCTCGATGCGCGTCGAACTGCATGACGGGGAAACGGTTGAATTGAAACAAGGAAATGATGGGGCCGACTGGCTTCATGAACAGATGCGCAATCAAAACATCGCGGCCATCCATTCGAACGAGCCGACGCTCGAGGATATCTTTATCGAAGTAACGGGGAGGAAATTATCATGACATTTTCAATGAAACGGGCACTCGCCATTTTCCAGAAAGACTATAAAGACTTGTCGCGGAACTTATTCGTCTCCTCGACGCTAATCATGCCGCTGTTCTTCGCCGTCTTCTATTCACAGCTCGGCGGAGGAGGCATCGACGTGACTTACTTTGTCATCAATATCACGTTCAGCCTGGTTGCGACGTTCGTCCAGTGTGCCTTAATCGCCGAAGAGAAAGAGAAGAACACACTCCGTGGGCTGATGTTATCGCCGGCGAGCACGCTCGACATCTTGCTCGGGAAGAGTGCGCTCACGTTCGTGACCACGCTCATCCTTATCGCGGCGTGTGCCTTTATCATGGGATACAGTCCTGCGAACCTACTCGTCATCTCACTCGCATTGATCGTCTCGACGTTCTTTTATATCGGGATTGGGACGATTCTCGGATTGATGACGAAGACGGTCATGGAAGCTTCGCTCATCGTCATGCCGGCGTTTTTCTTCTTCTCGTTCTCACCGATGTTGTTGGTATACGAGGACCGTTTCTCTATCATCGGTTTACTCGAGTATTTGCCGAACATCGTCTTGATCGACCTCGCGCATCAAATCGAGGCCGGTGCTGGACTCGGCTCTACATGGGTGGAACTTTTGATTCTGTCCGCCTGGGCGCTCGTCGTGTTCGTCGGAAGTATTGTGATGTATAACCGAAAACAAACGGATTGATTGAAACCGGGTGTCGCTTTGATTTTAAAGGCGGCACCCTTTTTTTCCATTACTCGATCAAGCGTCCATCATCATTCCATTGCCCGTACATCTCATTGGCTTTCGTTTTCTCAATCAGTTTATCGAGTCGTCTCAAATACGTCTCTCGGTCTTCGCGGACACTTTGAATCGTATCAATCCGAATGCGACGATATAATTCAGGAAAGTCCATGAACTGTTTGAATACTTGCGCGTCTTCCTGCAGGCGCATCATGACTTCTTGATCAATCACAAACGACTCACTGCTCATGTCGGGCAGAACACGTAATCCACGGTCATCCATCAAACCAAGTCGCTGTAATCGACGAACGCGTTCTTTGTTCAGTTCGGTCCAGTTGCTCCGTTTTCGTCTCGGTGAGAAGCGCTGTGCCAATTCTCCGTCAGCCGTCTTTTTCGCAATCCCATCAATCCATCCAAAGCATAACGCTTCTTCGACGGCATCTAAGTAGAGTAATCCGTCCTCTCTATTTTTCCGACTCAGAATCACCCAACAAAACGACTGTTCATCTGAATTCCCCTCTAGCCATTTCCGAAACTCGTCTCGGTGCTTAAAGCGTAGGACTTGATCGATTTCCATGCTCTTTCTCCTTTCCAAATCTTTTCTTTATTATCTTATGTGCACATCTAAGAAGGTAAACAAAGGGCAGTGCCCGCTTGGACACTATCGAATAGTTCTTTCAAGCAAAAAGAAAAGAGAAAATCGTTCCGACGTGAGTCGGTTCCATCTCTCTTTTAGAAATATATCTTCAAATTTTTTAAGTCATATCTTTTGTCATTGTCTCCAGCAATGCCTCCTGATATCCTGCTTTTTTTACCCGTTTCATCTCTTCCACCACGTGTTGCAACTCAATATCCGTAATCCGTCCTAGCTTCACCAATCGTTCCTCATCCAACTCAACACTCGGCTCAGACGCCACATAACTCTCCAAGCCCATACACCAGTAATCCAGCCTATCCCCGTAGCGTTGTTTCAATCTTGATGCCATCTGCAATCCTTCCGGGTCAAAGTCTCCAGCATATTTCAACTGACAACCTGATGCGACGAGCATGTCGAGTAACCGATACGCCGCGAGTTTGAACTGCCCGTGTGTACAGACGAGCGGTGCATCTGGCACGTCATCGAGTAAGCTTGAGAACACACCGGAGTTCTCGACGATCCACACGGTATGTCCTCGGCTTGGTCTCACCCGGTCTACGTTCAACAGCTCACGCATCGGCACGTTCAAGACGCTATGCATTGCTGCCGCTCCATGCCACATCGGATGCTCCGTTCCTTCGCGTTCCGCCGTCACATTCGCACACGTCACAAAATTGGTAATGTCATCCCGTAACAACTTAAATTCCAACAATAGTTCGTTCACCCGCTCCGTGTCGCTCGGTGGTGCCCCGACCTGTCCGCGCTTAATATGCAGCGCATGGATGAGGAGCTTCCCGAGATCTGTCGTCCGATCGAACACATGTGGATTGCCAAGGATTCGTTGCCCAAACACTGGTAGCCGCTCATAATCGAGCGGCAACCCGTCTAGTGCTTGCGTCAACTGTCTACAATACCGATCAAACCGATCCGTTCCAAGCATCCGATTGATCCAATGCGTATCAGATGACTTTTGTTCGATGTAGATGAACCAAAATCCGAGACTCGGGTACGTCAATGTGAGCTCACGAAAACGTTCCGCTCTCTGTCCTTCCAACTGAGCGAGGGCTTCTTGTTTCGTCACAAGCGCTTCTTTAAAATACGCCTCGAGCAAGTCGAACAACGTTACCCCTTCAAACTTGGTCGTCTGCAGTTTCTTCTCAAATGCTCGGAGCGTCACTGTCTTTTTTGAGCGGATTGCGGAAATGTCTTCTCCAAAAAAGCGAGCGATTGCCTCGAGCTCTACTTGTTTAAACGATTGAATCGAAACCGAACCACCTACTTTTCCGAGCGAGGCGTATTTCTTCCGAAACTGCGTAAACAGACGTGAGAATTCCGCCGATTCTTTAAAATACTGTACGGCTTCATCGACGGGGCGCCTCATTGAATCGCCTCTTCTTTCGCATACCGTTTTTCCCCATCCCAAACATAGTGCAAGACCGTGACAAAGTCCGCATTCTTCGGTCGCAACAACTCACAAACGGAGAGAGATGAGATTGTATCGTAATCCCCCCACAGAATTTGCGAGTTCATGATGTAGTCGAAACCTAGTTGTTCGACAATTTCGAACATCTCACGGATATTGTTCTCATCGACCCCCGCAAACGCCTCATCGAGCGAGATGATATACGGTGCCGTATCCGCTGCTTCTTTATAACGTGAATAGCAGGCTGCAAAGAGCGGGATGTACATCGCCATCGCTTTTTCTCCACCGCTAAATTTAAAGAAGTGATTGTTCGATAAGTCCCGCTTCGGTTCATTTGTTCGTTCAAAGTATAGGATGAACGAGAACCATTTTCGATAATCGAGCACTTCACGGAGCACTTGCAAAAGCGTTTGTCCATCTCCATTCTCTTTGATCATCTGCTTCGCTTTATTTAATTTTGAACGGAAGTGACGCGTGATTCGCTCAAAGTCTTCGTCTTTCAACAGCTTGGCATCTTGTTTCAAAATATAGACCAAGTCTTTCGTATCGAGTTCTTCTTCACTACCTGCCGTGCGCGGTTTCCATTTGATCGAAAACGTCAAGCCAGACGATGTATTGCGACTCTCCATCAACTTGTTCATTTCGCTAGTCCATTCTTCAGCGCGACGAATGCGAGAACGGAGTTTTGTCCCGACCGACTTGAAAAGAATTTCTTCGTACAATTGCTGATCGCTCTCATTCAAAATACTCTCTTGGCGCGCGAACTCTTCTTCGACCGTTCGCTTGACTGCCTGAGGGCTCGCCTGCTGTCCCCGTAAGTCGAGCGAGATGATCCGTCGGGCCGTTTTTTGTTGCCACGTTTCGATTTCCCGTTTGAATCGGTCGTCGACATCATACATCCACGCTTCAAGCGCTAGTTCTTCAGTGGTGTGCCGCATCCGATATTCCATCAGGTCGTTCTGTTGCTCGATGAACGCTTTCGATAAATGTTCGTCCGCCTTCGATGCACTGTTCGTGAGTCGCGTTCCGTACGCTACTTCAATCTTCCGAGACAATGTGATCGGGTCGTCTCCTTCTGCTTCTAAAGAAACGATCCCTCGTCTCCATTCTGCTTTTAGTGCTGTTTCCCAAGCTTTTCTCATCTGTACTGACAAGATATGGTGGTGTTGCTTATCATCTAACTTAGCTGTACCCGCTTTGAATTGTTCGTGTCGAATCGAGACCAGTTGTAACGATTCTTTCGATGCTTGTTCGATTCGCACCAAATCTGCTTGGACGGATTGGATCTGGCGACGGATATCGTCAGCACCCTCTCTCGCCAATTGTTCCTCAATTGTCGCAATGTTCTTCTGAACCCGTTCTATCCTGTCCTCGAGTTCATTCAGCTCACCCATCAATTCGACAAGGTCTTCTTCTAATTCTTTAATATTCTTCTCCATCATAGCGAGTTGTTTGTGCGATACCATCGCTTTTCCATGTTGAAATTCCACATCACGCAATACATCTTTATAATGCATCATCGACCGCTTCGCATGTTCGAACGCTACTTTGTTTTTTTCCAAATTGAACGGTTCGGCCAACGTATACACTTCACGTTTCAACACGCCGAAACGTTCACTCGTCTGCTTTAACAGTTCTTCAATTTGGCGGCATCGATCCTCCTTACTCTTAATCTCGAAAGCGACATTCTGAATTTGTTGATATCCCGTCCGCAAATCGCGGTCTGACGGAAACATAGTCCATGCGGTATCCGCTAATTCAATGTGTTGGCGCAGCTCTGCTTGTTCTCCACGCAATGTCATGCGTTCAATCTGAAGTTGTTCGATTTCAGACTGCAATTGTTCGATTTTTTCTTCGCGATATCGTTGTCGAGCATCTTGCCCGAGAAAGCGCACACGTTCGACGGGCACCGCATGCCCTTTCAGTTGTCCGAGCCGATACGTCCCGTCCTCTCCAATTGATGTCTCCCCATCATCCATGAGGATGCTTCGAAGCACGTCCTCAATCCGGTCTGAAGTGATGCCTGTTTCTCCAGGACTCGGCTTCAAATAATCCGCTAACGTATGCACCATCATTTGTGGTGCCGGCAATAAGACTCGGTCATGTGTGACGTCTACCTCGGTAATGAGGGCGTCCAACATCCCACTGTCAATCAATGCTGCCTCAATCCGTTTTTGAACGTCTTCCTCCACTACGTCTTTAAATTCAACGAGCGCATAGAGAGGTGCGAAGACAACCCCTTTAACTCGCATTCGTTCACGAGATTCTTTTGTCATCGGATGAAGATCTGGTTCAGGTTCCGCTTTCTCTTTCCATTCAGCTAACATCGTGTCAACGGTTTGAATATCCTTCCGAATCTCCTCTTCAGCCGATTTCTTTGCTGCGGCTTTTTCACGCAACCGGTTTTGATAATGGACCACGGACGGTTGAACGAGTCGCGATACCTCCTCATACGTTGAAGGATCATAATCATTTCGCAGGGTGCGCTCGATTTGTCCGACTGACTCACCCTCGACATCAAACTCTGGATGCGCATCAATCCATTGATAAACATTTGCAAGATGGCGGTCGAGGTCTTGCTCGAATGTCCGTTTCCAATCATTTAGCTCGTGTTTTTTCTGATCACGCGCTTGCTGTTCGTCAGCGAGTTGCTTGTTTTCCAATTGAAGTCTTTGTTTTGTTTCTTCAAATGCTCGCATCTGTTCTATTATTTTATCAAGCTGTTCCGTATGTTCGTTTACTTCCTGTTTCCACATGGCAAAATCAAAATCTTGATTGAGACGATGATAGTCGGAGACGTTCAATTCATGGCGGTCAAACGCCGCCTGTTCCGCATCATATGCCATATCTTCAATGAAGTCATCAATCGTTTGAAGCGTCGTACGGTAATTTAACTGTTCCTGATCTTGTTGCTGTTTCGCATCAAAGATTCTGTTAACCGTCTTCGACCGACGTTCTTCTTGACGCTGATGATTGCCCTCGATCCGCTGTAACGCTTCCTTTTCATCCTTCAACTCGTCTTCTAAATTCCAGACTTTATGTGATGCCAAGCGTTGGCGTTGACGTTCAGCCGTCGCTTTGTCTTGTTCTAGCTCTTGAATAAACCGCTTCAACGTCTCAATCTCATGCGTTCTTGAAGCTTGAAGTTCACGCAAATCCTCAAGTTCTTGTGCCTCTATCGTCTCTCGTTCGGTCGCCATTCGGTACTCAGCAGCAATGTCCGCCATGTGACGCTCGTTGTAGATGTCGTATGTATGGCTCAACTTTTGTAACGCCTTCAGCTCACGCTCGAGCTGTTCGAGTTGCTGTTTCGTATGATCCATTTGTTCGATCGTATCGGATAGGTGGCGTAAGTCGTCATCAGATAACGGTGGAAGCGCCGCTTCGAGAATCTCGTAAATGACGGTCGGCCGGAAATCTTTGGACAGCTTTGGACTACGCAATTGAATGAGCAACTTAATCAACTCTTCATATGCATCGATTGATTCGAATCCGAACACATACTTGTTGACAAGTTGCATATAGTCACCCTGTGTCGTCACAACCTTTCCGCCGTCTCCAATGACTCGCTCGAGTTCGACCCGCGAATAAGGAATTCTATTACTTTGTTCCCCTTGACGGTCTCGTTTATACAGCTCCATATCGATATTGATTCGGCGATTGTCCGTGATCACGAATCCCCAGAAATTAAGCGGCTTCCCACGTTTTGCTTGAAGTCCGATTCCAGTCGTCACATATTGGTTCGTCTCGGCCTTCTTGTATTCGATAAATAGATAACCTGTTCGTTCTTCGCGGTCAACGACTTCCTTCTCACCGAGTAAGTAGTCCTCCATTCTACGAGCCTTTGAACCGAATGGGTCGAGTCGGTCTGGTGACTTCTTCCCGTCGAGTAATACCGTCAGAAGACTTTGCATCGTCACCGATTTCCCTGACCCATTACTACCTCGAAGCAACAGCTTCCCATCCGAGAAATCGAACGTTTCTTCTGTGTAATACCAAAAATTGAGCAAGCCCGCTCGGTTCATTTGCCAACGATTTTCTGCTCTCATTGATTCATGATCTCCTTTACGAATTTTTCTGGATAATAACCTGTCGCGCGACCGAATCCTGATTGAATGACGAGGATACCTGAATGCGTCTCTACATATCCGAACTCCCACTCCAGCAAGAAAGAGACAAGTTCGTTCGCAATTTTTTTGGGCGAGTCTTCCCGATACTGTTTCGCCCAACCCGATCCCCACTCAAGCTGAACCGCCTCGACAATCCGTTCGAATTCGAGCATCGTGATTCGAATCTCCCCCATCTCGTTAACGGACAGATTAAGTTTCCGAATATGATCCGCTACATGCAAAGCGACACTTGTCACTCCTTTTTGATTCGGGAATAACGTATACCGCTGTTTTTGTTCAGGCAAGACCAGCATCGCTGCATTTTTGAACACTTCTAATCTGAAGGGTGTATATTTTTCAAATTCATCTGCCAATCGGTTTCGTAAGTTTCGGATATAGGCAAAATCCGGATCATCGTTTGACTCTCGATACACGATAGGCGAGAACATGAGTTTACGATATACACGTTTTCGGCGTTCATCTTCTTTTTGACGACTCCATTCACTCGTTAAGATGTCTTCCATCGTCTCGTAGTTAAACAAGTCTTCTGGATAGGAACGCATGAAATAGCGTGCGTGAACGCTCACTTCGTATAACACTTCTTCCGTCTCGTTCGTCGCAAACAAATCGACATCCCCGTCGACCGCTCGAATCAATTTCAATTCATTCAATTGTTTTAAAGCACGTACGAGTGATCTTCGGTGTCGATAGTTCGTCCAATCGAGTGGTAGGTCACCTGGATACATCTCCTGAATATCTTCTGTGATATGTGACAATAAAAACTGTTCATCAACTGATTTACTTTCGGTAAATGCGAGCGCACAGCAAAAAATGGCGTAGTCCATCGGTTCAGTGAACGCCTGAATGCCCATCCACGGCTTCGGATCGACCGGTAGTTTCTCGAGTTTGATGAAGTGTTGATGTACAATCATGTCAAAACCGAATTTTTCTGTCACGTATCGCTTCAGCTGATGTTCACGTTCACGAATCTTTTGATAAACAACAGGTTGCTCGGTTCGTAACACCCAAAATTGTTCGAATAGAATTCCGAGTGCATCCTGCATCCGTTCATCTACTTTTCCTTCCTCGCTCATGACGTCACCTCTTCATCAATAAACTGATACTCTACGTTCGGCATCTCAAGTGAACCATCTGTCGCTCGCAAGACGACACGTTCTTCTTCAACCATTACCCGCACGCGTCTACCGTACTCTGTTTTGACAATCCGGTCTTCCCGCACCATCGCTTTACCGAGCCAAGACAACAATAGCTTTCGTACATGCGGCTCAATGACTGGAAGGGTTTTGATTGAAATGACACCTTCCTTGATGTAGCGTTCGATAGATTCTCTTTCTTTTTCGAGTTGCTTTAGATGGAGTTGTCGCATCTCTGCAATTTGATCAGACCGATCGATGATGGCCCCCGCTTTGGTTGACTCTTTATATTGTTTCGTTCGAGGCTGTGTCACATGTTGCATTGGTGCCTCATCCCATATATCTACATACATGTCATCAGTCGGGGCCTGCTCTCCGTAAAGATGACGTGTATGAAAGACACCGAATATGACCGATGACAGCTGATGGGCTTCCTCAATCGTGTCGATGCCGTCGAACCACTTTGCCAAATGTTCATAATCACGACGTCGACTTCGGAACTGTTGATGCCGTTCGCTCATTCGTTGCACCATTCGTGTGATACGACGGATGGCCTCATTCGTTCGTTCCTGCAGACGCTCAAACTCGCTTTCACCATGAATCGTGCCGAGGAACCATCCTCTTAAGTTTTGCCACTTCTCAATCAAGTCCGTATTTACATCTTTCTGATCCTCTTCAAAACGGAATGTTTGATGTTGGTGGTTCATCACCTGTTGAAGAAATGGCGCAATCCGTTTCGTAGTCAATTCAGTTAGCACGTCTTGAATTTGCATCGCCGTTCGCTGTAGGGCAATGATGAAGTCACGTAAATAAGTCGTGAAACGGTCTTTATAAACAAGAAACGCCTCTGTTTTCATCTTTTCAATCACTTTTTCGCTATGGATATAGGCCATATAATCCGAAGTGTTCTGTGTGATTTTTCGAAAGTACTCCATGACGTCATCCCAAAGTTGTGCGCATTCTTCATCCGATTGTCCGTTCGCTCGTCCAATCTTTTCAAGTACTTGATAAAGACGTTCAAACTGTGTCTTCTCAAGCGAACCGCCGAAACTGTCCCCAAGTTGCTCCAGTTGAATCATCATTCGCTCGAACTCGACCGTGTATGGGGTACATTGATAACGGAAATTCTTTTTCTTATATTCTTCAATCGTTCGAGCTTTTCTATGTTCTTGCGTTGCAATGACGTTGCCCCATTTAGTGAGCGAATCTAAGTCTTGGTGAAGCATATCCATTGTATATTCCTGAAATTCTACGAATTGCTGCAGGTATTCATAAATCTCTTCTGGATACAAAAACTCGCGCATCCGTTCATGCTGTATGTAGAAATATCGTAAAATCGGACGATAGCTCCATGCCTTATCCGCCGTCAGATATGTCGCTTCTTTGATTTTTTTCTGCAAGTCTCGTTGCATGAGGTGTCTCCTCTCGAATAATATCTAACACTAAGCATAATACAGATCATAGAGAGCGGGAATAAAACATTCCTGTTTTTGGAAGGGATGAACAATTTTATGATAGGTATATGAATGACAAATAAAAAACCTAAAAATCCAGTATTGAACTGAATTTTCAGGCTATCCTAACTAAGTTTTTTTGACTGGACGGTTTGTCAAATTAAGCGTAACACTTGCTCAGCTATATTAACCGCGTACTTCATCTCTACAGGCGCATAGTAAACACTAAAATAACAGGGATACCGTATGGATTTACGGCGTCCCTGTTATTTCGTTCGATAGACTTGGTCTAACACTTCAATAATTTCAGCTGATGTAATTGGCAGTTTCAACGACTTCGGGTCGGTCGGGTCTTTGCGATACAATTCCATGAACTGATTCATATCTTCTTGGACACGAGGAGGCAACTCGCACACTTCATTGCTGATGAGTAGGGATGCCAATCGCGTCACATCATTTTTATGTTTCTTAATATCCCGCGAAGACAAAGATGGATTGTGTTTTTTTCGTTCCATCAAATCGAGCCAAGCTTTCGCCTTGAACGGAATCAAATAACGTTCAGATAATACGACGACGCTGTCAATCGTTTTTCGTCCCTCCACAAGCATCTGATAATAGTCTTCGTCGAGTAAAATCGCAGATAAGCTTGAGACCGTATCGTCTATCGGCAGTGGTGTTAGGTGAGTCGGGGTCTTTAATTCAAATGGAGCTCGACTGAACAACTCAATCATATGAGGAAAATGATTAGTTTGTGGCTTGTCAAAACGATAGAATTGCGGCGTGCCTGTGCTTTTTGCAGTATGTTCATACTTTCCATCATGGATAAATGACCAAAACTGCTCTCCAAACTCTGGCGTCAATGCTTCAACAATTAACACCATGTCCAAATCTTTTGTCGCTCGGAACGAGGATCCGTCTTCTTCCGAGAAAATAACATCACAGGCAGCACCACCAATTAGAACGTAGTGGTCTTCATACTCCTTGAAATATTGTTTGAACGTTTCTAATCCTTCCATCCCTGAAACACCCTTTCCATTAATCGCTCGATTTCAATTCCAATCCGAGGATCTTCTTTCTCATAATCAGACAACGATAAAATGATAGATAAAGGATCCATGTGTCGCCCTTCATTTAACTCTAAGCGATATTTCACAACTTGCACTACACACGCAGGATCTTCATCGGACCGGACCGTCTTCATTTCCTTCACCCGAAGTGCTTTTTCTTCTTCACGTGTGATCGCATAAATTGGATAGTCAGGTCCGTTTAACATCGTATACTCACTGAATGCGGATAGACCACTTGTCATGAGTGTATTGGGTTGAATCTTTTTCTCTAATCGATAGTCACGGACCACCGGGTTAAATAAATACGGATAAAAGGTGTCCCAAAACGTGTGTGTGTCTTCTTTTCTAGAAAAAAATCGTTCTTTACCATCTCGATATACAAGTGATGAATCAATTCCCTCTAACTCATCAAATATACGTGAAACCGTCATCTTAGAGACACCTATCTGAATGGCCACTTCAGCTAGAGATAATCTTGTCCAATTCTTATAAATGCTGAGCAAGATAAAACGTTGAGTTTGAAGTGAAACCTTCGTCACTTCCGATAATTCACGGAGATGAGACTTGTGCAGTAGGATTCCCATAAACGGCATATAAATCTGTTCCTCGTTCAGAATAAAAGGAATTCCTTTCGCTGTCATCTTGTTCATTTTATACGTAGACAACGTGTTAAAACCAAAAACAACTGGTGTATTCGTCATTTTGCTCAATTTTTTAAAATGTTTTTCAAGTGTTATGACACTCACATTTGTTTGAGGAAGTGCAAACAGAATAGATTGACCCTGAATGATCCATTGACGAAACTTATACGCATTGTTTATTGAAAGAGGTAATTGCAACTGCTTCTCTGTTTCTTTTACGTCGACATGCATCGTTTCTTCGACATAAGATTTCATCAGGGAATCCTCCTTAACATGTTTTTTTTAATTATAACATAATTTATGTTAAGGTTTAAAAAATTAATGTTAAAGACGAAAAAACCACCCACCAGCTTTCGCTGATGAATGGTTTTCGTTAAAGCGTATGACTTACATCATTCCGCCCATTCCACCCATGCCGCCCATGTCAGGCATGCCGCCGCCAGCGCCTGCTGGTTCTGGCTTGTCTGCGATGACCGCTTCTGTCGTGAGGAACATGGCTGAGACGGATGCTGCGTTTTGAAGTGCTGAGCGCGTCACTTTCGCCGGATCGACGATACCGTGTGCGATCATGTCGACGTACTCGCCAGTTGCGGCGTTGTAGCCGATACCGACCGACTCGTTTTTGAGCTTCTCGACGATGACCGAACCTTCTTCACCTGCATTTTCCGCGATTTGACGGACCGGTGCTTCGAGAGCACGAAGGACAAGTTTGACACCTGTCGCTTCATCCGCTGTCACTTCTGCAAGCAACGCACGAACGGCTGGGATGACATTGATGAACGCCGTACCACCACCTGCGACGATGCCTTCTTCGACCGCCGCGCGTGTCGCGTTGAGCGCGTCTTCGATGCGGAGCTTACGTTCTTTAAGCTCTGTCTCTGTCGCCGCACCGACTTTGACGACGGCTACGCCGCCAGCGAGTTTCGCAAGACGCTCTTGGAGTTTCTCACGATCGAAGTCAGATGATGTCTCTTCGATTTGGTTGCGAATCGTTTGAACGCGTGCTTTGATCGTCGCTTCGTCTCCAGCACCTTCGACGATCGTTGTTGTGTCTTTCGTGACGACGACTTTCGATGCGCGTCCGAGCTGTTGAAGCGTTGCCGATTTGAGCTCGAGGCCGAGGTCTTCTGTGATGACTTGGCCGCCTGTGAGCGTCGCGAGGTCTTCGAGCATCGCTTTACGACGATCGCCGAATCCTGGTGCCTTGACCGCGACCGCGTTGAACGTACCACGGAGCTTGTTCAAGACGAGTGTCGCGAGTGCATCGCCTTCGATGTCTTCAGCGACAATCAAGATTGGTTTCCCTTGTTGCACGACTTGCTCGAGCACTGGGATGATCTCTTGGATGTTCGAGATCTTCTTATCGGTGATCAAGATGAACGGGTTGTCGAGCACCGCTTCCATCTTGTCTGAGTCTGAGATCATGTATGGTGACAAGTAACCACGGTCGAACTGCATGCCTTCGACGACGTCAAGTTCCGTCGTGAAGCCGCGTGATTCTTCGATCGTGATAACGCCGTCGTTACCGACGCGTTCCATCGCTTCCGCGATCAACTCGCCGACTTCTTCGTCCGCTGCCGAGATGGCCGCAACTTGGGCGATCGCTTCTTTCGACTCGATCGGTTTCGAGATGAGCTTGAGCTCTTCAAGTGAACGACGAACCGCTTTGTCGATTCCTTTACGGAGAATCATCGGGTTCGCGCCCGCTGTCACGTTTTTGAGACCTTCACGAATCATCGCTTGAGCGAGGACTGTCGCCGTTGTCGTACCGTCCCCTGCGACTTCGTTCGTCTTCGAGGCGACTTCAGCAACGAGCTTCGCGCCCATGTTTTCGAAGTGGTCTTCGAGTTCGATTTCTTTCGCGATGGTCACGCCGTCATTCGTGATGAGCGGTGAGCCGAATTTCTTCTCAAGGACGACGTTGCGTCCTTTCGGTCCGATTGTGACTTTTACCGCGTCAGCGAGTGCGTCGACACCGCGAAGCATCGCGTGACGTGCGTCTTCTGAGAATTTGATTTCTTTTGCCATTGTTCATTTCCCCCTAGAAAAGTTTTTGAAGAATGGTGAGTCTTAGCCTACGATTGCGAGAATATCGCTCTCTCGAACGATTAAGTATTCTTTGCCTTCATGCTTCACTTCGGTACCCGCGTATTTCGAGTAGATGACCAAATCATTTTCTTTGACGTCGAGCGCGATCCGCTCACCTTGGTCCGTGACGCGGCCTGTACCGACTGCGAGGACGCGTCCTTGTTGCGGCTTTTCTTTCGCAGTGTCAGGAAGCACGATGCCTCCGATTGTCTTTTCTTCTTTCTCCACGACTTCGATGATGACGCGATCGCCTAGTGGTTTTAACATAGAAAAAACCTCCTCCGAATATGAATGATGTATCGTTGAATCGTAAGTTTTAGCACTCATCAAAAAGGAGTGCTAACATTGATTAGTGTAGTATGAGACGCCTGAAAATGCAAGCGGGAACATCGAAAAAATGCTCCCACTCGCGGTCAAGAGACCTTATTTGATACAATGGTCAAAAGGAACGTTGACTCTTAGGAATAAGGACGTGTTCAATTGGCTACACTAAACTCAAACCAATCGATAAATACCCGTTTTTCGATGGCGCCTAACATTCGGATTCGGCATATCATCCCGATTCTGCTGTATGCGTTTGTTCAATTCTTTCCAGTATTGATTAGCGGAGTGCGTCCAGAATGGATCACACCGACCGCAACCGGGCTTTGGTTCGCCATCGGGTTCAGCTTGACGATCATCATCTCCGTCTTCTTGCTCTGGCCCGACTTGAAGCTATATAAGCAGCAAGGCATCCAATCAAATTTGAACGACACGGTCAAATGGATCGGGCTCGGGATTCTCATGCAATACGGGCTCGTCATCGTCGCCAACTTGATTGAGACAGCGATCTCAGGTGACGTCATGGGGTCACAGAACACCGAGCAAATCGCGGATATCGTCCGTCTCGTCCCAGTCATGACGCTCTCGGTCGTCTTGCTCGGACCGATCATGGAAGAGATTCTGTTCCGTCATATCTTGTTCGGCAACTTGAGCGCCCGCTTCGGGTTCTGGATTGCGTTTGCGGTCAGCTCGCTCTTGTTTGCGCTCATCCACGGGGACAACAAGATTCTCGTTTACGTGGCGATGAGCTTCGCCTTCACGGTCGCTTATGCCAAGACGCGTCGCTTGATCGTGCCAATCGCGATTCACGCGTTTAACAACGCGCTCGTCATGGTCGTATTATTCTTAATGTAGAAATGAGGTGGCATTGATGCCGCGACACTTAAAAGTTATGTTTTTGTTCAGTCTCTCATTCGGGATTCTGTTCACCGTCCTCGCCTACTACTCGGTGCAAGAGTACGGCTTCAGCTTCTGGACGTACTTCATCATCGCTGTAGCCGCGTATGACTTCTTCAAGGTATATCAGATTTTGACGCTCGCTCGAAAAGCGAAAAAAGAAAAGACCGATAAATCGGCATAAAGAAAAGACCAAGCGCGCAGCTTGGTCTTTTCTTATGGATCACTTTCTCTAAAACAAAGGGTTCAAGATTGTAAAATAAAGGTATTAAATATTTAGGATAGTATAAAAATGGTAAAGGGAGCTGGTTGTATGTTTAAGAAGTTGATGAATAACGTAGCGGTCACAGTCCCACTCGAGGCGTCCAAACTTCAATCGTTCATAAGTCCAAAAATCCCCGAGCTGTCGGATGTGACCGTCGAGATCACAAACGGACAATTGCTTTTAGCAGGGTCAAAGAAAGTCGGGGTCGCTTTCTTCTCGAAAGATGTTCGGATGAAACTGACGTTGGTGCCAAAAGAGATCCACGGGCGGAAAATTGTGTTCACTGTCGTAAAGGTCGAGCCTACGGATAAAGAAATCTTCAACGACAAGTTTTTAAACCACTCGCCTTATATCACTTACGATGCTCGAACACTGACGCTCGACTTGAGTGCGATCGGCCCGCTCCAAAAAGTGAAAGTCGGCAACATCAAGTCACTTGCGTTAGAAGAAGGACGTGTCGTTTTAGTCATCGGCGCATGACCATCCGCTCTGACTCATCCTGGCTCTCTTTTGAAAAAGATATTAATCTTCGTTATATTTGATAGGTCAACTATCAAATAAGGAGAGATACGATGAAGAAAGCACTTCTCGCAATGTTCGCCTCCCTGTTTCTCGTCGCCTGCTCAAACGAAGACGACTTGTCTACATACGAAGAGTATGGCGTGCTCGAAGAGACGATTGAAATTGCGCAGTATGAACCGAAAGTCGAGACGGACAACGACGGCAACCGCGTCATCTTATTCTATGAAGGTGAACGTGTCGCCTATAAGAGCGTCTATGTAAAAGACGAGCGTCACCTGAAAGTCATCAGCACGGACGATGAGGCCCCGCTCTATAACGACACACTGTAAAACACAGCCCCCTTCGCGCGAAGAGGGCTGTTCTCAATTCTCATAATGAATTTGTTGTTGGTGTTGTAGGCGATACGTGATCAATTGCTCGCTGTCTAACGGTTCATGGAACAGCGACACAGCCGTGATTTGATTATTGCCATACGTCCGATAATAATAGATGCCGTCGTCGACGTTACAACATGAGGAATAGATCGTGTACTCATACGTCCCATCCTCGGCCTCGTTCAAGCCCCGCGTTTGCATTACCGTATCCAACAGTTTGAAAAATTGACCGACCGCGGACGCCTCGGTCGGTTCGCAGACCGAGTTAAATGTAGCGAACGTTGCCCGGACGAATCGTGATGTCGACGATAAATCACCCGGCAAGCCTTGCCCGCCTAATCCGAGACAATAGGCATCGAGGTTCAATGTCGGCGCGAACGTATTAGCCGGCAGTTTCGTCGAGACGTGGCGATAATCGTTCAGATTGAACAGCTGATACTCGAACGACGGATTATTCGTCAAGACCCCGACTGGATTGTCGTACACGCGCAACCCGTCCGTCATCGGCTCGACAACAATCGAAGTATCCTTGTCGGCGATCATCCAGTGTAGCGGGTGAAGCGGGAGCGCGTCGCTGAAATTGAGATTGATCAGATGAATCGTCGCCAGTCGCTCTTTCACTTCTTCGATTGTCGCGCACTGGCCGAGGATCCACGGGATGAACTCGAACGGGGAGACGTTGTCTCGTCCGTCGACTTCCGGCTTGAACACGGCATTCCCCGGGAAGTTCAGCCCTGCCATGCTCAGTCCCTTCTCATTCGTCGCCTCGTAATAGAGCGGATAGTCTTCCACGACGGTCGCCATCCCGATCATCGCGTAATGGTTCGCATTCTCGCCCATTCGTCTGAAGTTGAACGGATAGTGTCGGGGCGTGATCGTCACTTGCTCGTGATAGGACCCATTCAGGTCTAAGTTTCTGCCGAAGTAGTGGGCGTGCGGAGCGTACGTGATTGCTGTACACATAACAAAACTCCTTCCGATCCAATGCAGACAATAACAGCACTCTTTGTCCTATTCACGTTTTCGTCTGACATCAACCATAAGAAAAAACGATGAGGCGTGTGCCACATCGTTCTTCATATTAATTCAGTTCGGTCTCGACCGTTGTTTCCGGCATAAAGAACCAGAGTCCCATCCCTTTTAATCCGAACACAAACGCCAATCCGTAATACATGAGGGCTTCAAGCGAGTAGGTCAACGTATCCATGAAGAACGAGACGAAGAGTCCAATCATCAAGGCGACGACGACACCTCGTAATGTCAGTTCACTTGATTCACGTCCGATAGCACGAGATGCTTCCTCACCAAGTGTCGCCGCGATGTCACGGCGCCACGCATAAAACAGAGTCGCAGCCAGCGCCAAAGTCATATCTGGCACGTTACCACCTAAGACATCCATGATGGTGAGCCCGAGCATAATGAACATCCCGAGTTTCAATGCATCTTCATTTGTATAGCTCACTCGAGGTTTCAAGAACTTGTTCATAGGACGATGAACCCCACCGTCAATAGACCATATACGAAACCGAGCACGATCACACTGATGGCGATCGATTTATATTGCGGATACTTATGTAAGACGACCGCTCCGGCGATCACGTGAATAAACGCGACGATGAACGTCACAATCGCAAAACCCATTCGGTTGTTCCTCGCTTCCAAAAATAAATAATAGAAAATCATGGGAATTCATCCGTTTCCCGGTACAATAAAGACTGCATTCATTATATCAATTTTTGGAAAGAAGGCACATCACATCATGAATTATTCACGTACCGATTTATCGACAGAGGAAATGCTCCTCGTCAACAGCGAAGTCGAGAAAAAGAAACGCAGTCTCGTCGTCGCGTACTTGCTTTGGTTCTTCCTCGGCGCGTTAGGCGCACACCGCTTCTATTTCAAGAAAACAGGGACGGGCATCGCCATGCTCTTGATGGTCGTTTTGACGATTGGTTTCGGTGCTATCATCACAGGCATTTGGGCGCTCGTCGACGCGTTCCTCATGCCAGGCTGGCAACAACGCGAAGTCGAAGCGATCGAGCGCGAGACGATTGAATCGTTGAAGACTCGCTCTGAGCGTCAAGCTGCCTTTTAACGACCAAGACGGTCACGCCAACGCGTGACCGTCTTTTCTATTAAAAACTATTCTCTTTCAAGTAGAACGCAAAGTTCCGGTGCTTCCGTTCTTTCGTCGCGTAATGAATCCATAACCACGCGAGCGACTCGAGTTCTCGCGCCAGTTTCAAGTGACGCAGCGTATGGGCGTCGAAACCAATCTTCGAGGCAAGGTCTTGAACGGCTCGGACCGACTCTTGCTCGTCTCCGGCGATGAACATCATCGACATGTTCGGATTTTCCAAGTTCTCGACGCCGGTCTGATTGAACGCCTTGACGATGCGGACGTGTGGCGCAAGTTCTTGCAGATGCTCGGCCCCCGACTTCCCTTCCGGCCGCTCGATGGCGTCAAACTCTTTGGCGATCGGATTCGTCACATCGATGACAATCTTGTCGTCCAAGTCCCGGAGCGATTGAATCAAATCGACGGCCGCCGCGAACGGCGTCGTCAATAACAAAATCTGTGCGTTCGACGCCACTTCTTGGAGCGACATCGTCCCTTCCCGTTCTGAACGTGTCCCATACAACACTTCATAGCCGACGTCCTCGAACTTGCGCCCGAGCGTCCGTCCGACTTTCCCTGCTCCTAAAATACCAATCTTCATATAGTCCGACTCCCCTTCACAGTTCTTCGTCTGCGTGCCGTAGCCTTTCTCTTACCCCTTCCCCGGCTTCAGACGAAGAAAAACCTGTGTGCATTGTACGCTTGCCACCAATTTATATGGTAAAATTTTCATATCATAGTTGAGATAGGAGCCACGCTTATGAAACGTCCGCTTCGTAAATCCGCCACGAACCGCTCTCTCTTTGGTGTCTGCGGCGGCATCGCTGAATACTTCGACTTGTCGCCCCTCGGTGTACGTCTGCTCTTCTTGATTGTGCCGGGGAACGTCCTCATCTATATGATTCTCGCCAACTCGATGAAGGACGCCCCACGCTATCTATAAAAAACTCGGAAGCCGCGGCTCCCGAGTTTTTTTATGCGTTGACTTTATCTTTCATCGCCGCGAGCGCCCCACTGTTGATGAAGTGCCATGGCTTGTTGTAGTGCGGTTGGAAGAAGAAGTCGACATAGGCGAGCTCTTCGACCGTCATCTCGTTTTGGATCGCGAGCGACAACGTGTTGACCGCTTGCGTCATGTCCGCTTTTGAGAGGACTTGTCCACCGACGACGCGATGCGTGCCGACTTCATAGACGAGTTTGAACTGAACCGGTTCAGCCGTCGGCATGAACTCCGGACGGTACGCGTCTTCAATCACAACACTCTCAACGTCGAGGCCGAACAGTCCAGCTGCTTCTTCCGTGAGACCTGATGAGGCGATGTTCCAATCATACAGGCGAAGACCTGACGTTCCTTGCGTCCCTTGATAACGGACACGCGGTGCGATCAAGTTCTCAGCGACGAGCGTTCCCATGCGGACGGCGTTCGTCGCGAGCGGGATGTAGGCATGTGTGCGCGCCGGGTTGTAATAGACAGCACAGCTGTCACCAGCCGCGAAGACGTCCGGGTTGCTCGTGCGCATATATTCGTCGACGATAATGGCGCCGTTGCCGAGCATGTCGACTTGGCCTTGAAGGAGTCCCGTGTTTGGGCGGAAGCCGACACAGAGGATGACGAGGTCGGCCTCGAACTCACCTTTATCGGTCACGACGTGCGTGACGTTTCCATCTGTCCCACGGAACGCTTCGACCGTTTGGCCGAGTTCGAGGTCGATGCCGCGTGACGTCATGTCTGCCTCGAGTTGGTCTGTGAACGACTTGTCGAGATACTTGTTCAAGATGCGGTCGGCACTATCGATGAACGTGACGTGTTTGCCGTACACTTCGAACGCCTCGACGAGCTCGACACCGATATAGCCGGCACCGATGACGGCGATGTTCGTCGCGTCTTTTGCCCGCTCGATGATGCGTTGGGCGTGACCATAGTTTTTGCAGAGCTCAATCCCAGTCATCTCGATGCCAGGAAGTGTCGGGACGATCGGCCATGAACCAGTCGTGACGATCAAACGGTCGAACGTGTCATAGACGTCTTCTCCCGTGTCGAGGTTTTTCGCATGGACCGTCTTCGCTTCCGTATCGATGTTCAACACGTCGTGCTTCATGCGCATCGTCGCGCCGAGTTCTTCGAGCTCGGTCGGTGACGCGTAGAAGAGCTCTTCCGCACGTTTGACGACACCGCCGACGTGGAGGGCAATCCCACACGAGAGGAAGCTGACGTTGTCGTTCCGCTCATACACCGTGATGTCGAGATTGTCGTGCTTGGCGAGTAATCCTTTGACGGCTGCTGTTCCTGCGTGTGTACATCCGATGACTGCGATTTTCATATGGTTGTCTCTCCTTTGAGTGTTAGGCAAGTTAGTGTTTGTGATAAATATCACATTTACTTTCTGAACTTAGTGTACTATTTCACAAGAAGGTTTGACAATCCCTTTGCTCACTTTTTCACGTAATTATGTCTAAAGTTTGAACGGCTGGTGTGACAACAAAAAAACGCTCCGCAACCGGAACGGTTCATTCATGAATGGGTCGTGCGTCTTGCTTTAAACCAGTGGTAAGTGACGACGCCGATATAGGTGAGGAGGCCGATTACATACAGACTGAAGCCAATCAAAATCCAGCCCAGCGCGTCCCAACCACGGACGAAGACGAGTCCGATGATACACGATACGTACCCCACGACGAGCAATGTCAACGAGAAGGCGAGTCTCCGCTTGAATCGCGACTTCAGAAAGTTCAGCACGGCAATCAACAAAATTGTCGTCAACACGCCGATGATGATGAGTTCATCCCCGTAGTACTCCCAAGCCATCGCTTCTCCCCCTGACTGATGTTTAAGTAGTTTCATCGTATCACGTGGGTCCAGTGTTTATCTTGTTGTTAAAAACATTTATTCCCAATCACAAAAAAAGCATCGTCCCGTTAAAGAACGATGCTTACTTCTCATTCATTTGTTTCATCAAATCGACTTGCTCTTTCACCATCGCCTCTTTCTCACGACGGAGCACGCCCCGGTACGTGATGCGTGAAATCGACAAGCTGATTTCATACAAGAAGAAGAGCGGCAGCGACACCATGAGGTGCGACGTCAAATCCGGCGGCGTGATGAAGGCCGCGATGACGAACAAGGCGAAGTACGCATATTTCCGAATCGATGACAGGAAGTACGGTGTCACGACACCGATGCGCGTCAAGAACATCGTCACGACCGGCAACTGGAATAACAGTCCGAATGGAATGGTCAGTTGCAGCAAGAACGTGAAGTAGTTCGACGCCCCGATGATTTGCGTCAGACCGAGGTCTTGCCCGAGGTCCGTCGAGATATCGAGGACGAGCGGGAACAACCAATAGTAGGCGAATGCGAGACCGATCAGGAACAAGATGAAGATGATCGGGATATACGCGAGCGTCGCTTTCCGCTCGTTCGGGTGCAGACCAGGTGCGACGAACGCCCACAGTTGATACAGTAGAAACGGACCGGACGCGACGAGCCCGATGACGAGCGCCAAGTTCAAGTAAATCATGAGCGGGTCCGCGACCCCAAAGGCGTTCAGCTCGAGCCCTCGTTCGACGAGGTCCGCCTGCAGATAGGCGAGCACATATTTGACACTCGGCAAAGCGATTAGAAAGAAGGCAAAGACGACAAATGCCGACAGCATCAGTCGTCTCCGCAGCTCTGTCAAGTGATCGGACAGTGCCCGTTCTTGATCAGGTTGATGATTCATGATTACTGCTCTTTCTTCTCAAGTTCTTTCTTATCTTTCTCGTCATGTTCGTTCATCATGCCGTTCGTGGCATTTTTGAACTCTCGGAGCGTTTGACCGGCGGCGCGTCCGAATTCAGGCAATTTCTTCGGCCCGAAGATGATGAGCGCGACGATGGCGATAATGAAGATACTTGCTCCCCCAGGAATACCGACGACGAGCAACGATGATAGTAATTCCATTATTGATGGACCCCCTCAGCAGATGGATAGTGTTGCATAAAGTAAATGAGCGACTGGAGTTCGATCGACAAGTCGATGTGATGGACGCGGACCGTGTCCGGCACAGTAAGTCTGGCCGGTGTGAAGTTCAAGATACCTTTGATGCCGAAGCGGACCAAGTCGTCCGCGACCGGTTGCGCATAGGCAGACGGCACCGTGAGAATGGCGACGTCAATCTTGTTTTGTTTCATGATCTGTTCCATCTCATCGACGTGATGAATCGGGACACCGGACATCGTCGTGCCGACTTTTGTCTCGTCTGCGTCGAACCCGACGACGATATGTGTGTTATTGTTTTTAAGGAAGTTATAGTTGACGAAAGCTGTCCCAAGATGACCAACCCCGACTAAGGCGACGTTCGTAATCTCGTCCTGATTCAGTGTCTTACGGAAAAAGTCTAACAGATACTGTACGTTATAGCCATATCCCTTTTTCCCGAGCGCACCGAAGTACGAAAAATCGCGACGGATCGTGGCCGAATCGACCTTGACCGCCTCGCTCAGTTCAGCAGAAGAGACACGCTGTTTTCCTGATGAATGTAGGCTTTGGATAAACCGATAGTATAGTGGCAACCGTTTGGCTGTCGCTTGCGGAATCTTTGGTTCGTTTTGACTCAACGGAAAGAGCCTCCTTTTTACGACGCGTTTCAAACGAATCTAATTTCATACACCTTGATTGTAAACGAATTCACATGACCACTCAATGAATATACCTGAAATGGGGAAGAAATAAAGTATACTAAATAGAGAGAAAGGGGTTTTTTCACTTGATCCTACTGCAAGTCAATAACTTATCGAAATCATTCGGCGTCGAGCCGATTTTAGAGAACGTCAAACTAGAAATTCAAGAAGGCGAACGTGTCGCCCTTGTCGGCCGTAACGGTGCCGGCAAGTCGACATTGCTTAAAGTCATCGCCGGGGAATACAACTATGACTCGGGCGACATCATGAAGCCTAAAGATGTCACCATCGGCTATCTCGCCCAAGACTCAGGGTTAGAGTCGAACGAGACGATGTGGAACGAAATGTTGACTGTCTTCACCGATTTAATTGAACAAGAAAAGACGCTGCGCCGCATGGAGCAAGACATGGGTTCTGAGCGCATCTTGAACGACCCGGCCGCCTATGAGCGCCTCTTGTCGTCTTACGATGAAGAACAGCATACGTTCAAAGACCGTGGCGGCTATCAATATGAGGCGACGATCCGCTCTGTCCTTCACGGGATGCGGTTCTATCCGGACGACTTCGAACGCCGCATCGATACGCTCTCCGGCGGACAGCGGACACGTCTCGCTCTCGCGAAGATGCTGCTCCAAAGTCCGGACCTGCTCATCTTGGATGAGCCGACGAACCACTTGGACATCGAGACACTCGGCTGGCTCGAGAAGTATTTGAGCGGCTATAAAGGCGCCGTCCTCATCGTCTCCCACGACCGCTACTTCCTCGACCGCGTCGTATCGGTCGTCTATGAGCTGTCCCGCCACCGCAGCCGTCGCTTCGTCGGCAACTACACGAAGTACCTTGAACAGAAGGCTGCCATTTACGAGCAAGAGAAGAAGCAGTTCGAGTCGCAACAAGAAGAGATCGCCAAAATGCAGGACTTCATCCAGCGCAACATCGCCCGGGCGACGACGACGAAGCGGGCCCAGAGTGTCCGCAAGCGTCTCGAGAAAGTCGACCGGATGGAAGCGCCGGACGGTGATGAGCGTAGTGCCGTCCTCTCGTTCTCGATTAAACGCCAAAGTGGGAACGACGTGTTGAGCGGCAGCGACCTCGCCATCGGCTATGAGGAACCGATCGCCCAGCAGCTCCGCTTTCAACTGCAGCGCGGCGAATCGGTCGCCCTCGTCGGCCCGAACGGAGTCGGCAAATCGACGCTCTTGAAAGTGTTGACGAAACAACAGCCGGCCCTTACCGGTGACATCCGCTACGGTACCGGCGTCGAAATCGGCTACTACGACCAGGAGCAACAGAATTTGTCGGATGCCAACCGCGTCATCGACGAGATTTGGAACGATTGGCCGCTCATGCGCGAACAAGAAGTGCGGAGCCTGCTTGGACAGTTCCTATTCAGCGGTGACGACGTCATGAAACGCGTCCATGAATTGTCGGGTGGAGAGCGGGCCCGCTTGACGCTCGCGAAACTGAAGCTCGAGCAACCAAACTTGCTCATCTTGGATGAGCCGACGAACCACTTGGACCTCGACTCGAAGATGATTCTCGAGAACGCCCTCGTCGACTATCCGGGCACAATCCTATTCGTCTCGCACGACCGCTACTTCATCGACCGGCTCGCGACGCGCGTCTTAGAGATCACGCCGAACGGCATCGACGAATACCTCGGCGATTACTCATATTATGTCGAGAAGAAAGAAGAACTTGAAGAACTGGCCCGACTCGCCCGCGAAGAGACGAAACAAGTCATCGTCAAGAAACAGCGTGCCGACAAGGAACAGCAACGTGAGGAACGCCGGATGAAACAACGGATCGAGGAAATCGAGCTCACCATCGAACAACACGAGGCCCGTCTCGAGGAAATCGAGCAGCTCTTGTGTGAACCGGACGTCTTCAACGACTTCGCTCGGGCACAGGAACTGTCGACCGAGTCCGACGCGACGAAAGAATCGATCACGGCACTGTATGCAGAATGGGAGGAGCTCCATTCATGATGCGATTCCGTGCGATGCGAATCGAATGGATGCACGCCTTCCTGACCGGTCTCGCCTACATCGTGCCGACGGGGACGGAATTCGTATCCGAACTGATTCGTGGGGAACCGACGGTCGTTCCGTCGTTCCTGTTTTATTTCTTGCCGGTCGTCATCGGCTTCATCATCCAGACATGGAGCGGGATTGTGATCAGTTTGTTGAGCGGCCTGCTTATGAGCAGCCTGTTTATCCGCCTCGTCGTCTGGCCAGTCGATGTGACCGTGCACAGTTTTTACGCCCCGGGCTCGGTGTGGGGACACTTCTATCAGTCGACGCTCCTCATGTGGGTGCTCGCACTGATTGTCTACGTCGTGAGCCGGGTGAACATGTGGTACAAACAGAACAAACATCATCCGGACGTATAAAAAAGGGAAGCCGTCTCCAACGTGGAGACCGGCTTCCCTTTTAACAGTTAGAAATAACGTAGCGGCTGGAATCCGCGTGTATGGAAGTCGAGCTTGAGGCCGTCTTCCGTGATAAAGAACACGTACTCGTTCGTATCGACATCACGGACGAACACTTTATAGAACGTGAGTGTCTCCTCACGGTTCGTCACATACTTCGCCTCATGCGTCGAGATCACTTGCGCGAACAATTGCTCTTCGTCAAACTCGTTGACGATATCCTCGAACTTCACCGCTTCTTCTTCGGTCGCTTCTCGTCCCGGCGCAATCTCGTAATATGCGTCGCTCGCTTTCGGCTGAACGCCGAGGTTGCGGTCGACGACGATGACGCTCTCGATATTTTGGTCGTCTAGGCTCTTATAGCCGTACAACGTCTCGACGAGCGTGTTCTCACCCGTGACCCGGCCGATGCCTTCGAGCGATTCCGCTCCTGTGAGTGAACGGACGCGTGTCGCTTCCGGCACGATTTCTTCTTGATAGGCGATATTATAGGCGCGGATAATCTCCCGTACTTGCAAAAACGTCGCGACGACGAGCAGTACGACCAGACCTCCAATGATGATGCGTTTCGTCATGTCTCTATTTCCCCCTAGACTGTCATGCTCTCTTCTAAGGATAACCCAGGAACCGCATTCATCGCCAGTGTATCGCGCTTTCCTCGCACATACGCGTGATGTGCCGCCACCCCAATCATACCGGCGTTGTCTCCGCATAGATCAAGTGGTGGGATAACGAGGCGGATGCCTTCGCGGTCCGTCGCTTCTTGAAGCGCAGCACGGAGTCCACGGTTGGCCGCAACGCCACCTGCGACGAGCAGTTGTTTCGCGCCTTTTTCTTTCACCGCACGAATCGCTTTCTCGACGAGCACTTCGACGACGCTCGCTTGGAAACTGGCCGCCAAGTTTTCAGGGATGACCGTCTCCCCACGCTGTTCGGCGTTATGGACGGCATTGATGACTGACGACTTGAGCCCGCTGAAACTGAAGTCAAAACTTCCTGCTTCGAGCCGGACCCGTGGGAACTTATACGTGTCTTCCCCGTTAGCCGCGAGACGGTCGATGGCCGGGCCACCCGGGTAAGGCAGGCTGAGCGTCCGTGCGACTTTGTCGTACGCTTCTCCAGCCGCATCGTCACGCGTCTCACCGATGACTTCAAACACACCGTGCTCGGGCATATAGACGAGCTCCGTATGTCCTCCTGAAACGACGAGACAGACGAGTGGGAACTCCATCTCTTCAACGAGTTCGTTCGCGTAAATATGTCCGGCGATATGGTGGACGCCGATGAGCGGTTTACTATGGGCGAACGCGAGTGCCTTAGCCGCACTGATGCCGACGAGCAGCGCCCCGACGAGACCTGGTCCTTGCGTGACCGCGACGGCGTCGACGTCTTGCATCGTCACGCCGGATTCACTGAGGGCGTCATCGATGACGTACGTGATTCGTTCGACGTGGTGGCGCGAGGCGACCTCGGGTACGACCCCACCGAACCGTTTATGGCTTTCAATCTGCGACGAGACGACGTTTGATAAGAGCGTCTTGCCGTCACGCACGAGTGCGACCGATGTCTCATCACAGCTCGACTCAATCGCGAGAATGAGCGATGTGTTCATTCTGATTCACTTCCTAACTTCGCCCAGTAAATATAGGCGTCTTCATTATTGTCTTGATAGTAGCGTTTCCGACGTCCGGCATTTTCGAAACCGAACTGTTCATACAGCTTTTGGGCGCCGATATTCGAGACGCGCACTTCGAGCGTGAGCGCCGCCAATGACTTCGAGCGAGCGAATTCAACGAGTTGCGTCAACAGCAGATTGCCGATGCCTTGCCCGCGATATTCCGGTAAGACGGCGATGTTCGTGATATGCCCTTCGTCCACGATTTGCCAGACGCCGACGAACCCGACGACGCGACGTTCATGGACGGCGACAAAATAGACGGCCTGCTCATTCTTGAGCATCTCGTTCATGAACGCTTCTTTCGTCCATGGGATGGCGAACGACGCTTCTTCGACTTTGGTGACTTCCTCGACATCGAGCCAGTTCATGCGCCGGATTTTAATATCAGCCATTGTTTTGTCCCTCGAGCCATTTCGCTTCCGCTTCAGCAAGACGGAGATATTCGGGCTCAAACGCATGGACATCGTCCGTGACGTCACCTAACGCGACGAGATCGCTCGCCCGGCCATAGCTATGCGCGGCCGGTGCTTCGGTATAGTCGTAAGACGCGAGTACGTCACGGAACGGCTCGACATCACCGACGACGACGAATGGTCCTGTGATGGTGGCTTCAAGCCAAGCTGCGACCGAGGCGTGACGGTCGGGTGTCACGGCCTCGTTCTGTTGATAGTGACCGATATACGCATTGCCACGACGAGCATCGATGAGCGCGACGACCGGGAGCTCCGTATTCGGGGCCGCCGCCATGAGATGGAGCGCCGAGACCCCGACGAGCGGGATTTGAAGCGTGTAGGCGAGCGTCTTCGCGGTCGTGACACCGATGCGGATACCCGTATAAGATCCCGGACCTGTCGTCACGACGATACGTTCGAGCTCGGTCGATGTCCATTTGACCGCATTCATCAGTTGTTCAATCATCGGCATGAGCGTGACGGCATGGTTTTTCGAGACCATGACCGTCGCCTCGGCTTGAATCTGTCCGTGTTCACTGAGGGCGACAGATAGACGTGTCGTCGCCGTATCAATCATCAGTTGCTTCATGCGAGCACCTCCTTCACCAGCGCATCATAGACGTCGCCGACGGGCGCGAACGTCAGTTGACGTTCCTCGTCCCCGATTCGCTCGATTGTGATGGCGAGCCGTTCCGTCGGAAGTGATGACTCGATCAAGTTCGACCATTCGACGATGGCGACACCATCGCCGTTGATGTATTCTTCGAGGCCGATATCGTCCCCCGTATCTTCGAGACGATAGACGTCCATATGGTAGAGCGGCAAGCGCCCTTGATATTGCTTCATGATCGTAAACGTCGGGCTGTTGACGTTGCGCGTAACACCGAGGCCTTTACCAAAGCCCTGGGTGAACGTCGTCTTACCGGCACCGAGGTCTCCGTTCAACGTTATGACTGTCCCGGCTTTGACGAGTGTGGCCAACTTCTCTGCCACTGCCTGCGTCTCGGCCGCAGAATGGGTAATCAATGTATACATGATGTTTCTCCTTTAGTCGGTTCTAGCGATACGTACTCATTGTACACTCAATTTTACGCAAAAAAAAACACGAAACGTCATCGTTTCGCTATCTCATTTAAAAAATTGGTTGCGGGGGCTGGATTTGAACCAACGACCTTCGGGTTATGAGCCCGACGAGCTACCAGACTGCTCCACCCCGCGACGACATATGAAATTAAATAAAAATTGGTTGCGGGGGCCGGATTTGAACCGACGACCTTCGGGTTATGAGCCCGACGAGCTACCAGACTGCTCCACCCCGCGATGGTTTGAATTGTTTCGACATCCTCTATAATAAGTGAAGTAGTTATATAATGCAACCTTTTTCTTCATGTTTTTTCAGAATTGGAATCGGGAACATTTTAGAGAGTACAATTTATAAGAGAAAAGGAGCGCGACCGTCATGTCGAAATGGGGTAATCGCTTTAAAAAATGGTTCTTTTCCGAACTGGACGCATCCGTCTATTTTCACACCGTCCCGTTCATTCCGAACGAGACCGTTCATGGAACACTGCGGGTGTTGAACACCACTTCGCATGTCGTGCGGCTGCAAGAGTTGACGCTTAATTTTTTGACGACGTTCAAAGATATCACACTCGAAGGCAATGAGTTTAATCGGGAGGCCGACTTGCAAGAAGTCCCAATCGCCCTATCGGCTGTGCTCGAACCAGGTGCTGAAGAACACATCCCGTTCACGTTCGATTTGACGATGTATGCCCCATCAACAGCCGGAGCACCATACAGCGTCGAAGCGACCGTCTGGGACACCGACGGCAAACGGGTCTGGTTCGATGTCATCGAAAAAGTCGAAGTCGAACCGCTCCCTGCCTTGAAACGCTTGTTACAGGCGACCGAACATGCCGGGCTCGAGCTCATGTTCGTCCGTAACGTCATCGACCCGATTGGAGAAGAACGACCGTATCCGTTCGTCGAGAAGTATGGATTCAAACCGGTCGGTGACTGGGCCGACGAGTTCGAAGTCGTCAAATCGTTCTGGCGGGTCGACGAGGACGGGGTCGACGTCTATTACTGGCTCGACAATATCGAGAAGCAACGTACACTCGAGTCAATCGCCAATGACGTCACGATGCGCCATCGCTCGCTCACGTGGGACCAACTCGAACGAGAACAGGATCGACTTGGACTCGGTATCCAAGAAACGTTACGTAGCCACCGTTCTTCATGAGCGGTGGTTTTCAATTGTCCAAACATCGTTACTCGTCGAGACGATCGTTTGGAACTTTTCGCGCTGCGGATGCATGAACAGCTCGTATTGGAGTCGACGCTCTTCGTGAGAAGCCTGTAAATATGCGAGATCCATTCCCCGTTGCTGGATATCTCGAACGGAACGTCGCGCAAACTCAGTATCACTGTCGGTATATAGATAAGCCGAAACATCCCACGAATCAGCGGCGAGGAACGCGACGCTCATGCCTTCGATGATGGTGATCCGTTTTGTCGGGTCAATCCACGTTCGTTCAAGGTATGGGACGTCAATCGTGAAAAAACCGATCCCTTCACGCACCATACGAACGTCACGCTCTAGTGAAAGTAGATGGTGCGCGGACGGATGACAAGCCGTCATCTTATAATGATGCTTCTGCCCGTCGACCGTGTAATCGAGCATAGCGCTCTTCCGTAACAACGAGTCCGTGATATATGGATCGGTATTGATGTAGTTTACGTCTCCGAGGCGCTCGCGTAGGGCATCTGCAAATATCGTCTTCCCGGCACCCCCGTGTCCCGAGATGGCGATAATCGTGCGCTGCTCGCGTTCGGCCTGGGCAACCATCATATCAATCAATTCATTCATAATGCTCCCCCTTTTGGTACACTTCATATAGAAAGGAAGTGTACCAATCCGATGTCAACTTGTCCATTTTGTCATCCTCAACTTGACCCGTCTCAGACGATCGTCGCCGAGAATGAGACATGCTACTTCTTGATGCACGACCGTGAGCAGGACGTGCTCGTCGGCTCTGGCGTCATCGTCCCAAAACGACATCGAGCGACGACGTTCGATCTCACGCCTTCGGAATGGCGCGATACATACGAGTTACTCCACGAAGCAAAGTCCTTCCTCGAGAAGAATGTATAGTCCTGATGGGTATACCCTTGGCTGGAACGTCGGAACGGCTTCAAACCAGACCGTCCCACACGCCCACCTGCACGTTATCCCTCGATACGCCGACGGACCGCACGCGGGTAAAGGTTTACGCCATTGGTTGAAACGACCAGAATAACCAAACAGCTCATCGTGTGAGGATGAGCTGTTTTCGTTTCGTTTCTATTTCTTCAAGTTGTTGTTCTAGACGTTC
Source organism: Exiguobacterium sp. s194 (assembly GCF_018618275.1). Classification (NCBI taxonomy): domain Bacteria; kingdom Bacillati; phylum Bacillota; class Bacilli; order Caryophanales; genus Exiguobacterium; species Exiguobacterium sp. s194. Next base: position 115,339 of record NZ_JACSLT010000011.1, read on the forward strand.
TACTTCTCTCGTCATTTTCTCAATCAGTTGAGCGATTTCACGATCGAGTCCTTTTACCTTGTCTAGCGAATCATTGATTCGTCCATGCATCGTCCACTCGGAAAAGATGTCATCGAGGAAGTAGTCAGCGAATTGAATGAGCGAACCGCGCTCGATTTGTAAGCCACTGACGACTCCTTTCACGTCAGCCAACTCCCGCGAGAAGCGCTCGAGCGCAGCTTGAAGTTCATGCATCTTCCGTTCCGAAGCATCGATGGCATCATGTTTCATCGCTGTCGCAATCAAGCCGCCTCCAAAGAACGTATCATACGTCGACCAACCTTTCGCACTGTCGAGATGTTTAAGTGTTCTCGAGATGGCCGTCCGTGCTGAATTTCCAGCGACGATGGCTTCTTTATATTCAACAAGCACCTCATTCATTTTCACCTGTTGATCCGTGAGTCGATATAATTCTTCCCTAACAGTAAAATCTTGCTTCAAATGAGTTTCCTTCTCTTTTAGGAAGGTCTCCCATTTCGCGTCGATTCCACGATACGTCTCAAATGTTTCATACAAGTCACGACGCTCAAGCGCTAACTCATCCACCATCGCCTCATGTTCCCGTAACTTCAATTCGGCCCGGGCCGCCTCTTCTAATTCAATCGTTTTTTGTTCGTTGAATGTTCCCCTTAGCTTACGCCATGCGTTGACGAGCGAGAATGAATCTAAGTCATAGACATCGCGCTGTTCCTTCGTAAACGAATTGAGAAGTTGCTTTCGCACAGCTTCATGTTCGGCAATTTGCTTGTCGAGTGTTTTTAATTTACGGGCGAGTCGGTCCCGTTCTGCCATCTGTTGTTGTAAGTCGTGTTGGGTTTGGTAGAGATCACTCATAACGTTTTATTCCTCCAGTTTCTTTTCGATAATGTTCTAACAGGTCTTTGACGTGTACCCCGTCAATCGTTAAGCCGTCAATCGATGAGTCCTTGATTTGGACACCATCGAGCCGACAGTTTTCAAAAAATGTGTTCGTCAGGTTTGTATGGAAGAACGTCGTCGGCCTCCCTGATTCGTACATGGTGACGAAACGATACTGAGAACCGGATAGATTCAAATCATCAAACTCCGTCTCCCTGAAGTTGATATTCCGAAATTGGCTCTTCGTGAAATTACAGTTATGCGCCTGAAGCTCTGAGACGTTACTATTCGGGATGGAGACACGACTCGCATCCATCCCATACGCTTGAGCACCTGTAATGGAACGCTCTTCATAGCGCAATATCATGTGATCTGTCCGCTGCTTCACTCGTTTGGTGAAACAAACTTCCTGATCTGATTCGAAGACGGATTGGTAACCAGCTGCTCGATAAAATGCCACGTTGTTAGGTTGGGCTGTGGATGTCTCCAACTCCCAAATTCGAACAGTCGGATGAAGCTCCTCGATTGATTGTAGTGCCCGTTTCCCAATCCCTTTACCTTGTCTATATGGATGGATAAAGATGCGGTCTATCCGGCCATAATCTTGCCCTGTCAACGTCACGACGGCTCCCCCGACGACTTGTCCTTCAAGCTCGATGACGTAGCATGTCAATTGTTCAATCAAGTACAGGCTCATCGCCTCGTCATCATAACCGGGTGGTTCAATATTTAAGTCTCGATATGGTAGTCGGAGACGGTCTGCCTCTTGTTTAAAACTTGCCCGTGAAACCTCAGTGAATATCGTCTGGTCCGAGGTTGTAGCTTCACGAATGTGCATGATGATTCCCCCTCTTCACGTGTTTATACGCAAAGAAAGAATTAAAGGTTTCGAGAACGACAAAAAAGGACGATCGAGCATTTGCTCAATCGTCCTTTGCGTTGGCCTAGCAACGTCCTATCCTCACAGGGGGAGACCCCCAACTACTTTCGGCGCTGAAGTACTTAACTTCCGTGTTCGGCATGGGAACGGGTGTGACCACTTCGCTATCGCCACTAGACAATTATTATATTAGCATACAGATTAGGATATAGCAATACTATTAGGTAATTTTGTTTAAAATAATCACATAAAGAAAGACGACCGAGCGGATGCTCGATCGTCTTTCGCGTTGGCCTGGCAACGTCCTATCCTCACAGGGGGAGACCCCCAACTACTTTCGGCGCTGAAGCGCTTAACTTCCGTGTTCGGCATGGGAACGGGTGTGGCCGCTTCGCTATCGCC
>NZ_JACSLT010000012.1:0-91687 GCF_018618275.1 Exiguobacterium sp. s194
GAAAAGTGCTGCCTCCCAAAAGTTGAATTTTCTTTAACCTTGGGGGCACAGTTTTGTATTAGGTTAAAGTCAAACGGAGGTTTGAAGACTTTGGATAATTAAATATATTTTTATAGTTAACATATGATAATTTATCAGAAGGTAATTGAATAAAAGAGGGAGAGAAGATGCTGAAAAAACAGCTCTTCTCTCCCTTTGGTTCGTAAAAGCGTACTTTTACGAACGGCTTTTATGAAGCTAGTGAAGAGCAGTTAAGGGTTTTAACGGCAGTGTTATAAACAAAAAGCACAACCAGCTGCAGATGTTCAATGAAAATCTTTAACGAGGTGCTGGAGAAATAAGCGTCCTCCAGGTTCTTTCCCCTAAATAAATGATGTCACGAAAGATTATATCGGTTCAGTAAACCCTATAAATAGGATAAAAACATAAGATTAACCGTCAGAGGAGAGATTTTCGGATTTTTTGTCTAACCTAGGAATTCAATCTACTTATCTGTTTAGTCAGCTAATCATGCAGATATAAAGTGACCATCACCATATCCCCACCGCTTTTACCAATCGCATCTCTGATTTCATGATTGATGGAGATAATCTTGTCTTCATTTTTTCTTGGAGCTAAATTAATGTTTTTTATTTCAAAATCATCAATGGTCCCAGATACTTTTAGGTATCCCCATTTCCCTTTAATACCGGCTGTTCCAGGAAGTCTAATGTGATATGTCCATGCTCCAAATCCCTTTTTGTATTGTAATTCGAGTTTCTGATTGTCAATTATTTTAATCATTATAAGTCATCTCATTTCTCATTAAGTTTATCAAGAATCAAGAGCTAGCGGTATCTGTCGCTGCTGAAAATCGCATTGTATCCTGAAAGATGGACATGGAAAGCAGAAGTTTCATTAGGTAGCCACATTCAAACGAGTGCTTAACATGCATGCTTAAACTGTGCATAAAACAGGGCTCAATTCAGATAAATTGATCAAAACGTCGAACTATGAAAAAAGTCGTTGATAGCGCTTTCGGTCACATGCTATCTTGTAGTCGATGGGACGTAACTGTTTATTCAGGCATAACCTAAGAGCTTGCACACGTTTTTCTGAGTGTACCGCTTTTTTTAGGTTATGCCTTTTTGTGTGGACAAGCACCTAAAAGAGAGGGACCTAATATGAAAGTTGTGAAAGTTTTTAACAATAATGTCGTTTTGATTGAAAATGATAATAATGTTGAAGAAATAGTGACTGGAAGTGGCATTGGCTCGGTATTCGAGAGGGAGACACCTTGAGAGATGTCAAAATCACACAAAAGTTTGTACTAGAACAACAGGCATCTGTGCATGAGCTGGAAGCACTTCTACAACGAATCGATGTGAAGGACATCGAATTGGCCGGCGATATTCTCCAACTTTATGAAACTGAAGTAGGGAATACGGTCAACAACATGGCTCTCCTTGGACTAGGTGATCACATTAATTTTGCGGTCGAACGTGCGCGAAAAGGGATGAACTTCCGTTGTGCGTTAGAGTGGGAAATTAAGCAGTTGTATGCGAAAGAGTACTCGGTCGCATCGGCGGAGATGAGTTCGTGATCCTTTCGCCTTATCCTTTGGACTTCAAGAAAGCGACATTTAAATACGAGCTCTCAATCGGAGATGTGCCGGTGACGCTCGATGCTTCAATTGGAGAAGCTGCTTATCCGACAGACGGGGACTCACTAGAGACACTGATTTTGGTCGCAGATGATGCGATGTACATACAAAAATATACATGATTGAGTCACGACATGCCATGACTCGACAACAAAAGAGAGTGTACACGTTTCGACGTCGAAATGTATACACTCTTTTATATATCCGTCAAAGTGGAGTCGAATCGATTGTCTGGAAAGCACTCTGTCCCTTTAGAAATATACACATCTCAAAGTATTGTCGTCGCTTTTGATTATATATGACCATATATCATTTTTTGTATACAAAAATCTAGATTGATCAGGAGAGGTAATTATCGAGATTAGGCGGTACGAGCGTAAGGTTAAGAAGGGCTCGATGAACGCCTCAAAGATTCTTCCAACAACCGGGACTCTTCTAACAGTTCTTTTAACGTATTGCTATATGGGTTCAATGAGATTTGAGTATGTCCGATACCTCCAAAACTGAACGAACATTGCATCAACACACCCAGGAATGTGTACTCGTGTAAAACAATACGAATTCCGGGTCGTCGCTTAGCCTCGCCAGGAGAGCAGCCTCCCGTTCTTGAGGGGGAAGTTGTTGAAAGACTGGATTACCGATTGATTGATAATAGGCGTCACAAGCGTAAAGTGGAGTAAATTTATGCTCGAGAGCAGCCGCGTGGTCATAGATGAGTTCAAAATGGCGAAGGTCGTTGTCATTCACTTGTGACAGAAGATGCAAGAAGAAAGCGGACTCACTACTTGCGGCGAGTTCTGGCCGGGCGAACACTTTCGCAGAGTAGATGGCCAATAGAGTGGTCGCCTGATAAGAGTGATTGGTCTCCGAAATCTCTTTGGCACGGGCGATGAACAGTTTGACGACATCATCGCGTGTCTTGAACTCTCCCATGAGCCAGGCGAATTTCAAATAGTCCGGTATTGCATAGAGCCCTCGGAAACTCCTACTGGAGTTCCCAAGGGCTCAAAAGTTTGATAGCACGTTATGAAACTTTGCGTCATATATCTTAATTGAACCGCCGTAGACCGAACGGTACGTACGGTGGTGTGAGAGGTCGGGAGTTAATCGCTCCCTCCTACTCGATCCGAATTTACCGGTTCGCTTGCTCTTGTAAGAATGCATCGAGCGAGTGCTATCATTTTAGATCTGCGGTAGTTTATCAACTTAAAAATAGTCAAAATAGCATACCCTTTAGCAGATTGGTTCTTTTAGGGATTCCGCCCCTTTTAACGGTAGAATTTTTTCATAGAGTTAAAGTTTCAAACATAAAAAGATGATTTTCCTGAAGGATCCAGATTCCAGATAATTGTTTATCGACAATTAAAATCTATTGAAGAAGGCGTCAATGAGCATGGAGGCTGCAATGTATTCAAAAAAGCCCGCTGGAAAACTTTCTTTTTCCAACAGGCCTTTCAGTCTGATTATGTGATGTTCTAACAAGCTTCTACATACTTATTGTTTCTGGTTATTTTACTTGCCACTCGGTGTGGAAGAAACCTTCTTTGTCTACACGCTGGTACGTATGGGCACCAAAGTAATCCCGCTGTGCCTGGATTAAATTGGCTGGCAATGTCTCAGAGCGATAGCTGTCATAGTAAGCCAATGCGCTTGAAAAAGCGGGCGCCGGAATTCCTTGCTGAATGGCCAGCGTCAGCACTTTTCGTAGAGAATGCTGATACTCCCCTATAATCTCCTGGAAATATGGATCAATTAATAAGTTAGGCAGTTCGGGATTGCCGTCAAATGCTTCTTTGATCTTTTGCAGGAATTGCGCCCGGATGATGCATCCTCCACGGAAGATCATGGCAACGTCCCCGTAAGGAATATTCCAGCCATACTCTTCAGATGCCGCACGCATTTGGGCAAAACCTTGGGCATACGAGCAAATCTTACTCATGTATAAGGCTTTGCGGATGGCTTCAATCATTTCTTGGGAGTCGCCTGCCTGTTTTTTCGGTTCAGGGCCTTGCAGAATTTTGCTTGCCGCGACCCGTTCTTCCTTGACCGAGGAAATAAACCTTGCGAAAACGGACTCTGTGACGATTGGAAGGGAAACACCTAAATCCAACGCGTTTTGGCTTGTCCATTTCCCAGTCCCTTTCTGTCCGGCCACATCCAAAATCTGATCAACAAGCGGCTTCCCGGTATCTTCATCCCGCTTGTTCAAAATATCGGCGGTAATTTCGACAAGGTAACTGTCAAGCTCCCCTTTGTTCCAATCCGAGAATATAGTGGACATTTCTAGGACAGAAAGGCCAAGCGCGTGTTTCATGATGAAATAGGCTTCGGATATCAATTGCATATCGCCGTATTCAATGCCATTATGAACCATTTTTACATAATGGCCAGCTCCATCAGGACCCATATAGGCACTGCAAGGAGTGTCATCTACTTTTGCCGAAATTGCTTCCAGAATAGGTTTGACTTGTTCATATGCTTCTTTCGGTCCACCGGGCATGATGGAAGGACCGTTGCGGGCACCTTCTTCTCCGCCGGAAATTCCGGCGCCTAGAAAGTGCAAGCCTGCTTCTTGTAATTTTGCTGTTCGCCTATTCGTGTCTTCAAAAAACGAATTTCCTCCGTCTAATAGAATGTCCCCTGATTGAAGGTGGGGAAGGAGGGATTCAATGACCGAATCCGTCGTGTCTCCAGATTTCACCATCAACAAGATTTTGCGGGGGGTTTCCAATGAAAGGACAAACTCTTCAACACTGTATGCTCCCAAAATCTTTTTTCCTTGTGCTTCTTTTTCAGCTAATTCGTCGATTCGGTCTGTCCAATAATCATAGACAGATACAGAATAACCTTTACTCTCCATGTTCAGGGCTAAGTTTTTTCCCATTACCCCTAAACCGATGACTCCAATTTGCTGCTTCATTGTATTTTCACCTCATCGTTTTGTGAGTTGCCAGACGGCAACAGCCGATTTTCCAGCTTTTCTCTTTCTTTTTCAAATCCTTCTTTGCCAAGCAATGCAAACATATTGGTTTTATATGCCTCTACTCCTGGTTGGTCAAATGGATTGACACCGAGTAAAGTGCCGCTGATCGCGCAGGCTTTTTCGAAGAAATAAATCATTTCGCCAAAGGTGAATTCATTGAGTTCGTCTAGCTCAATGACCAGATTCGGCACACCTCCATCGACATGAGCAAGGGAAGTTCCAAGTGCCGCTTTTTTGTTCACTTCATCCATTGTTTTTCCTGCTAAGAAGTTCAACCCATCTATATTGGCTGGATCTTCTTGTATGACAAGATCGAGGGAAGGTTTCTTCACTTGCAAAACTGTTTCAAAGAATAGACGGTGCCCTTCCTGCACATACTGCCCCATTGAATGTAAATCAGTGGAGAAATTGACAGAAGCGGGGAAGAGTCCTTTTTCATCTTTCCCTTCACTTTCCCCGAAAAGTTGTTTCCACCATTCTGCTGTAGAAAGCAGGCCAGGCTCGTAGCTTACAAACAGTTCAATCGATTTTCCTTTATTATAAAAAATATTCCTTACTGCAGCATATTGGTAGCTTTCGTTTGTAGCGAGTACGGGATTGTTGTATTTGTGGTAAGCAGCTTTTGCCCCCTGCATCACTTGGTCGATATTAAGCCCGGCTACAGCCATCGGAAGTAAACCGACTGGAGTCAAAACGGAGTATCGTCCTCCGATATTATCAGGAATGACAAATGTTTCGTATCCTTCTTCAACTGCAAGATTCCGAAGCGCACCTTTGCTCCGGTCGGTTGTGACATAAATTCGATTTCTAGCTTCTTCTTTTCCATACTTTTTTTCCAAAAGGGTACGGAAGATCCGGAAGGCTAAAGCGGGTTCAGTGGTTGTGCCGGACTTGGAGATCACATTGATGGAAATGTCTTTCCCTTCCAGTAGCTGAAGCAAATGTGTGATATAAGTTGGGCTAATGTTATGTCCAGCAAAATAAACTTCCGTATTCCCTTTAACTTGGTTATGGAATGTATGTGATAAGGCTTCTATTGCTGCCTTGGAGCCTAGATAAGAGCCGCCGATGCCAATCACAATCAGCGCATCTGACTGTTGCTGAATTCTTTCGGCAGCCAGTTTCACCTGGAGAAACTCTTCTTTATCATAGTTAATCGGCCAGTCGATCCACCCCAAGTAGTCAGAACCCGGTCCTGTCTGCTGGTGAAGTTGGTTATGCGCTTGTTTGACAAATTCGCTAATATTTTCAAACTCGCTATTCGTTATAAACGATAATACATTGGTGAAATCAAACGAAACGGGCATGCAATCTCTCTCCTTTTGAATGAACTATTTTTTACCACCACTTCGATTGATCCGTCAGCAATAACTCATTTGCCATTTCTGGACCTGTTGAACCGGCTGGATAAGAATATAAAGGCAATAACTCCTCTTGGTAAGCTTCTAATAGTGGTTGAATCCACTTCCATGATAGTTCCACTTCTCTCCAATCGGCAAAGAACGTTGAATCGCCGCGCAGTGCATCATAGAGCAGAAGTTCATATGCTTCCGGCTGATTTTCTGAGCTGGTTGAGAAATCAATCCAAACAGGTTTGTATCCAGTGCTGGATGGATCTTTTAAATTTACGCGCAACGAAATGCTTTCATTTGGACTAATTTCAAGAATCATTAAATTTGGAGAGCTTCCTAACTGTGTATTTAAATCCATCACCTTGTTCTCGAATTCAATGACAATTTGTGTCGACTTCTGATTCATCCGTTTCCCTGTTCGTATATAAAAGGGGATTCCATTCCATGAGGGGTGTTCGATAGAAAGGCGAGCTGCAAAAAAAGTATCATTCGTTGAGGAATCATTAACCCCCGGCTCCTCTTTGTAGCCAATGACGGGGTTGCCCTGAACCTCTCCCGGACCATACTGGCCGCGGACAACGCTTTGGTATGCTTTTTCTTTCCGGATGGGTTGGAGAGAGGCAATAATGTCTGTCTTTTTCACCCGGCCCTTATTTTTCATGAAGTTATCCGAAAGATAGACAGCTGTCATTGTGACCAACTGAAGAAGGTGGTTTTGAACCATATCCCGGATGGCTCCTGCCTTATCATAATAATCAGCCCGGTTTTCTACACCTACAGTCTCACTTGCTGTAATTTGGACATTTGAAATTTGTTTATGATTCAACAAAGATTCCAAGATCGGATTCGCCAAGATCAAGGTTCTTAGTTTTTGTACCATAGGTTTCCCTAGGTAGTGATCAATTCGGTAGATCTCCTCTTCACGGAACACGTTGCTCAAATTCTCATTTAATTTTCTGGCTGTTTTTAGGCTGTTTCCAAACGGTTTTTCAACAATGAGGCGTTTCCACCCGTTGTTTTGACTGATTCCGCTTTTACTAAGGTGGGACGTGATAATATCAATTAAGCTGGGGGCCACAGACAAGTAAAACAGCCGATTTTGAGGAATACCCAACTCGTTTTCCCTGTTTTCAATAAGTTCGCGCAGTTTGTAGTAAGACTCTTTTTCTGTCGCATCAAAGCTGCAATACCGAAATTTCTCTAAAAAAGCTGGCAAAGATGAAGCGTGAATGGACCTTCTGGAATATGCGTAAAGTGCTTTTTCCACTTTAGACTGAAATATTTCATCTGAACAATAGTTTCTCCCCAAACCAACGATCGAGATGGTTTCGGGTAACTTCCCGTCCAGGTATAGATTGTACAGAGCAGGAAATAACTTGCGTTGTGCTAAATCTCCTGTTGCTCCGAACAAGACAAATGTCATGTTTTGCAGGGGCCGTTCTTGTTTAAATTCAAATAAATCATTTTGAAAATTAAATTCTTCAAGCAGATTCTCGGTGTGCATATGTTAAAACCTCCTACTCTTAAAATCATGTGTCTCTGGCATGACTGATAATCGCAACAGGTTTTAGTATAATGACTCAAAGTTTTTTATGTAAGTACGCACTTTATAAACATATACTTACAAAAAGTATACTGTAGCAAGGGAAAGAGGAGGAAATTCACCAGGGATCCGGTTCTTAAAAACTTATCTGATATACAAAATATCTCTATCATGAAATATTTTTTAGAAGTTAAGGAATTTAGGATTTTTTGAGGGAGAAATAACAAAGGTTAAATCCCATTATCGAAAGTAATCTATTGCAAAAAAGTTACAATAGCTCATTCGGATAAGAAACAAGTAATTGATTTTCAAACTGGATAAGTCGTGTTGAGTGTTTAGTGAAAAGGAAAAAGTAATTGGATTATCTTAAAGCGGTCTTAATAAAACATAAAGTTAATCAGATACATTAAGAAATAAATGCATATATATGAAATTAAACAGATTACCATTGTGATAGCCGCCGACAGTATACTTTTTGTCAGTATGTGAAATTAAAGTGCGTACTTCACAACAATGCTTGTAGGTTTTACACTAAGTCAGAATCAAAAATACGACAACAAGGAGAATGACACATGAAATTACAATTAGCTTTAGACTTAGTAAACATTCCACAAGCAATCGAAGTGGTTAAAGAAGTAGAGGCGTTTATCGACATCGTTGAAATCGGAACGCCAGTCATCAATAAAGAAGGTCTTAAAGCTGTCGCAGAAATAAAAGCAGCTTTCCCTAACCTGGAAGTTCTTGCAGATGTGAAAATTATGGACGCTGCAGCTTATGAAGTATCAAATGCTGCTGCTGCAGGAGCAGATATTGTTACGATTCTTGCTCAGGCAGAAGACTCATCCATCAAGGGCGCAGTTGAAGAAGCGAAAAAACAAGGTAAGAAAATCCTGGTGGATATGATCGCCGTAAAAGATATCAAAACACGGGCCGCAGAGCTTGATGAACTTGGCGCGGATTATATCTGTGTCCACACAGGCTACGATCTGCAAGCGGAAGGGAAAGATTCGTTCGAAGATCTTCGTACAATCAAAAGCGTCGTAAAAAATGCCAAAACTGCTATTGCAGGCGGCATCAAACTGGAGACATTGCCGGAAGTCATTAAAGCACAACCGGATTTAATCATTGTCGGCGGTGGAATTACAAGCAAAGAGAACAAGGGCGCGGAAGCGGAAAAAATTCAAAAGATGATGAAAGAAAGTGTCACGGCGTAATATGAACACGGCGGGCTATACAGACGAAATACTGGCTGAATTGAAGCGGACCACTGCTCTCATTGATGATGAGGAAGCCGAAAAGGCAGTGGACGGCATCCTGCGTGCAAAGAAAATATTTGTGGCAGGCGGGGGCCGATCCGGCTTTATGGCTAAGGCATTTGTGATGCGTATGATGCACGTAGGCCTGGATGCGTATGTGGTTGGAGAAACGGTGACACCGAACCTGGAAGTCGATGATATTTTCATTGTCGGTTCTGGTTCCGGGGAGACCCAAAGCCTCGCAGCCATGACGAAGAAAGCCAAAAGCATCGGTGCAACCATAGTGGCTGTTACTACAAACCCTGAGTCTACAATAGGCAAACTGGCGGATATTCGAATTGAAATACCGGCACAAGCAAAAGGGGAGGGCACTAGTGGCAAATCGATTCAACCGATGGGATCATTGTTTGAACAGTCGCTTCTTGTGTTTTATGACGCGGTGATTTTGAGATTCATGGATAAAAAGGGACTCAAATCCGATGTCATGTATGGCAGACATGCGAATTTAGAATAGAACAACGAATAAGCTTGAGTTTAAGATTTTTTAAGCTCAAGCTTATTTCTAATTGTTTATCAAGCTTGAACTTTTTTGCACCAAAGTATTTTCATTGGACAACTGTATAAATGGCATGCGAAGGTGAAGGTATCATTGAAGACAATATTACTAATGGAGGGTTGGATTACATGAAAATGTATGATGTAACAGGGGCGATCTATGAAGGCATGACCGTTTACAAGGACAAACCGGAAAAACAGCCGAAAATCAATCAGCAGACAAACGGCTATGTTACGGAAACGCGGCTGGATCTGGATGTGCACACCGGAACGCATATCGATGCGCCGCTTCATATGAATGTGGATGGAGAGACATTCGAATCGCTTTCGCTGGACAGTCTTGTAGGGCCTTGTCAAGTTCTCGATTTGACGGCAGTAAAGAACGGAATTTCAAAAACGGACTTAGAAGGATTCAAGCTTCAAAAAGGAGATTTTATTTTATTAAAAACGAAAAACTCGTTTGAGGAAAAGTTTAATTTTGATTTTGTCTATCTGGCAAAAGATGGAGCAAGCTATCTTGCTGAGTTAGGGATTCGCGGGGTTGGAATAGATGCGCTTGGAATTGAAAGAAGCCAAGAAGGGCATCCGACGCATAAAACCTTATTTGCAAATGACATCATCATCATAGAGGGCCTGAGATTGAAGGAAGTGGAGCAAGGACAATACTTTATGGTTGCCGCGCCTTTGAAATTAGTAGGTACGGAGGCTTCACCTGCGCGAGTATTGTTGTTTGAAGGATTAAGTTGAATTTTTCTGTTTCAATCATTTTTCCATGAAAGATAAAACGTAATTGTAAGGAGAGGGCCTATGTATAAATTGGTCGCGATCGATCTCGATGGGACATTGCTCACAGACGATTTAATGATTTCACCAAATACAGTAACCGCTATTAAAAAAGCGGTGGAAGCGGGGACAATTGTTACGATTGCTACGGGCCGCATGTTTTCCTCTGCGAAACTCATTGCCCTGCAGTTGGGTATAAATGTACCGCTCATCACTTATCAAGGTGCATTGATCAAGGATGTTAATGAAAAAGAAGTAATATATGAGCGCACTGTTCCTCCCGATATTGCACAAAAGTTAATCGAAATTTCTCGTGAGAAAAAATTACATCTACAAATATACCAAGATGATATTCTCTACAGTGCCGTAGAAAATGACAAGCTGATTGCTTATTCTGAAGCAGTTAAAGTGCCCTATCGGATAGAGCCCAATCTCATCAAGCTTGCCCAAAAAGGCGTAACAAAACTACTTTTTATCGAAGAACCAATCGTCCTCGATTACTTACAAAATGAATTGCAAACCTTATTCGGCAAGTATGCTCACATCGCAAAATCAAAAAAACACTACCTTGAAATCACCCATCCCGAGGCAAACAAAGGTAGTGCCCTATTATGCTTAGCGAAAAAACTTGGTATAGACCGTTCAGAAATAATCGGTATTGGTGACAACTATAATGACATCGAACTTATTGAGACAGCCGGTCTCGGTATAGCAATGGGAAATGCCGTAAAGGAAGTGAAAGCTATGGCTGATTATACGACCTTTACGAACAATGAAGAAGGGGTGCTTCACGTATTAGAAAAGTTTATTTTAGAGCCAGTGAATACTTCCAATTATATAGAAGAAAAAAATTCTGATTCGCTTCCGACGGCCTGATCAATTGAAGACCGTTTACTTGGAATCACTTGGATAGGACAGGCCGATTTCTTGGCGGACTTTATCCATTACGCACATGGTGGTATAGGAGTTTTCAAACGAATTAACAAGTGACTCCGTTTTCTTTTGGCTGATTAAATCGATAAACTCTTTCACTTCATAATACATAGCGGGCTGAGGTTGTCCTACTGTCACTGATTCAACAGTGCCATCGTTGTAATGAATGTCCACTTTTTCGGCTGAATGTATTTTATCAATCACCATAATTCCTTTTTCCCCTTGGATTTCGCTTGGTAAAGTGGAATTTGTGATTTTTGAATAAATGATAACCGCATCTTTGTCATCATATTTCAATAGGACACTTCCTTCGCCATCTATACCGCAATCCAGGATAAGACCTGTGGCCTTTATTTCTTTTGGCTCGCCGAACAGTAAAATGAGCGGGTATAAACAGTAGGTGCCCAGATCCATCAATGAACCGTTCGCAAAATTTGGATTAAATACATTTAATACTGTTCCTTTTTTGTATGCATCATAACGCGATGAGTACTGGCAATAGCTAGCAAAGTATCTGCGGATAGGGCCGATTTTGTGCAGATTATTTTGAATGGCCTTAAAGTTTGGAAGTAACGTAGATTTCATCGCTTCCATAAGCAGCACATTATGATCTTTCGCTTCTTGAATCATTTTCGCTGCTTCTGCTGCATTGGCAGCCATCGGTTTTTCACATAATACATGTTTGGAGTTTTTTAAAAACAAGACGACTTGGTCAGCATGGAATGAGTTGGGTGTGGCAATATAAACCGCATCGATTTCATCGCTGACTGCCATTTCTTCCAAGTCAGTAAAAATTTTAGTTATTCCTTATTGACTGGCAAATTCCTCTGCTCTTTCCAACGTTCGGGAATAAACGGCTGCTAATTTAAAATTCTCAATCTCTTTTGCCGCTTCAAGCAATCTTTCTGTAATCCAATTAGTACCCACTATGCCGATTCGTATCATTTTTTATCCTCTTTTCTGTTTTTATTGCATTATCGCCCACAATTGCAAAGACATTATTCCAATGCTAAAAAAATTTACTAACCATTCTATATCTAGTACAATTAGTAAGTTACATTAATTATAGTACTGACTTTTTTATCACATAGTATCGAAAAGTATACGATAGAAATATAACAAGGAAGGAAAGAAAATAGATGCCTAATTTAGGAGAGAAAGTTTTTAATTGTGAAAAAGAGCTGACACTTTCCATCATCGGAGGAAAGTGGAAAATGCTAGTGCTATGGCATTTAGGAAAAGAAGGAACTAAACGTTTTGGGGAATTAAAAAGTCTTATGCCAGGCATCACGCAACGGATGCTCGTGAATCAATTGCGTGAACTTGAAGATCATTTGATTGTCCACCGGGAAGTATACCCTGTGGTTCCGCCGAAAGTGGAGTACTCACTTACCGAACAAGGAAGAAGCCTTATTCCAATTCTTGATTCCATGTACGAATGGGGCAAAGAATACATCGAGCAAAACTTGGATCAGCAAATAGAAAACAACTAAGTTAGTAGGTATTTAAAAATAGCTGAATAAAATAAAGCGGATTTCAGTAAAATGAAATCCGCTCAGATTGTAGACAAAGTCACGTTTCAGGCGAACTGAAACGTGACTTTGTCGTTTTCGGGCCTTTAGGCGCTCTGCCCGCGCCCCTTTTCAGGCGGGCTGGGCGTTCTTCCATGCCCAGCCCGCCATCTTCTTGAGATTGAGGGCAGCAAAAGTAAGCATCGCCTGCATTGAAACTTTTTCAAGTCCCCGATAACGGGTCCAACGCATGCCATGCTTCTCTTTTGCGTCCGCGAACACGCGCTCGACCGTCTGTTTACGACGGTCATAGATGTTGCGGTTCAATTCCGTGTGGCGGAGGTCTTCGACCTCGTCCATATAGGGTTGCCAGAGGTGTCGCTCGATTATCCGCTGGTGCTTCTGGCTCTTCGTGCACTGCTCGAGCAGCGGGCAGTTCACACAAACCGCGGGATTCGAGACGTACTTGCGTTTCCCCTCGCGCATCGTCGTACTGTACGTTAATAACTCGTTGTTTGGGCAGATGTAGACGTCACGGTGCTCGTCGTAGATGAAATCCTTGGTCTTGAAGGCGCCCTTCTTACCCTTCGGGCGAGTGTATGGGAAGACCGGCAGGATCCCACGGTCAATCAGCAGCTTGGCAATGGCCGGATTTTTATAGGCGGAGTCGGCGGCGAACGGTTGAATCAGGCGGTCGGAGACCTTGTCGAGCAGATCGGGGAACGCTACACTATCGTGCACGTTACCCGGTGTGACGATAGCACCGAGCACGAACCCATGGGCGTCGCTCGCCGCATGGACAGAGTAAGCGAACTGCTTCTCACGCTCACCTTTTACGTAATATCCACTCTCAGGGTCTGTCGTGCTGACCTTGATTTCCTTCGTCTCCTCCGCCTGATTCTTTTTTGGCCCTAAGGGCTTCTTTCCACTTTCTTCGCGGTCTCGCTCGACCTCGGCATCGAGTTGTTCCTGATAGTGTTTCACCTCTTGCCGGACGGTCTTCTTGACGAGCTTCCGCTTGTTTGCGTTCGCTTTGACGTGTGTCGAGTCTACGAATAGGACGGCGCGATCGATGAACCCTGCGTCCGCAGCCTGTTCAAGGATATGATAGAAGATGTCATCGAATAAGCTCGTGTACTGGAACCGACGCACATAGTTCTTCCCGAACGTCGAGAAATGTGGCACCTTGTCCGTGAATCCGAACCCGAGAAACCAACGGTATGCGACGTTCGTCTCGATCTCACGAATTGTCTGTCGCATGGATCGGATACCGAACAGGTACTGAAGGAAGGCCATCTTGATCAGAACGACAGGGTCGACGCTTGGCCGGCCACGGTCCTCAGAATATAAGTTCTCCACGAGCGGATAGATGAACTCAAAGTCGATCACCGCCTCGATTTTTCGGACCAGATGGTCTGCTGGCACAAGCTCGTCGAGCGTGACCATCTCCAGTTGTGTCCGATTGGTTTCCGATTCTGTTGATTTCCTGATCATCCGATTCGCCTCCATAATTGTTTCTATATCTCTCATTATAAAAAAGCGACGACGGTACGAAAAGAGGGATTGATGCGTGGGCCGACTGCGGGCACGGCGAGACTTCCAGGGGATTAGCAAGCAAAGGGAGACCCAGCAGCGACAAAGTCGCGATGCGGCTCCCTGCTTGCCCCCAGAAAAGCGAGCTGTGCCCGGTCGGGCAAATAAAAAAGACTGCAGACAATGTTTTGTCTACAGTCTGGGAAGAGTATAATTACTCTTCCTTTTTTGAAAAGTCGAGGAGCGAAACTTCGTTTCGTGACGCAGACTTCGAACAACCGCTAGGGCGTTAGTCCATTGATTGTTCCACGTGAATGATTGCCTCGAACGGCACATGGATGATCCCGTCCCGCTGATTGGCCAGCTCGACGGTCCGCTCCATATAGTTCGTCCGGTGCACAAAACCCTTGAATCGTTTCATCTCCCGCTTCTCCACATATTTTACCTCTACCAAATCTCCGCTGAAGATCGCGTCGTTCAGCACATTCTCATAGACCGATAGGACCTGTTCATCGATATCTGGCATCTCAATTTTTTGAATCTCTTTATAGTATTTCGTCAGTAGCGCCTTGTGCTCGGGCATGAGGAATGGGATCCATTTCAATTCGCCCCGATCGCGATACATCGTCATAATAATTACCCCTCTCCATAAAACGAACGTTTGTTCTTATTTTATACCCGATTTACCTCGCTTGAACAGCCTTTTTCGTGATTGGTAATCCGTTCGTCCTGTTTCCGTACTCTAGCTCGCTGGTCGTCGGTGCAAGGGACGTCAAAAAAATGACGCGCCCTCCGGCCCGTCTTCCTTCGCTTTAGGCTCAAAGCGAGGCTTTTCGCTCGTTGGCTACGGAAGCCTGGACCTATGTGCGCTCTACGCATTTTTTTGAGGCTCTCCCTGCGGTCGCCCTTGCACCGTCTCCCGACGCTCGCTGCGTTTCCGTCAACAGGACGCACAACGGTGTTCGTTCTGAGGACAGCTTATCCGAAAGGGGACAAACCATCATGGAACTATCCGCCATCATCGAGGTCATCCGTATCAAACAAGAGGTTCGCGAGGAAATGGTCGCCCTCGAGCACGCCATCATCCATTCGCCGGACAGCGCCCGACAAATCGGGTCATCATTCATCGGGGACGACGACCGTGAAGTTTTCCTTGTCATTATGCTCAACACGAAGAACCGGGTCATCGGTGTCCACCGGGCGCACGTCGGGAGCGTCAACTCGAGCATCGTCCACCCAAGAGAGGTCTTCAAATGCGCCATCTTGAACAACGCCTCGTGCCTCATCGTCTGTCATCAGCATCCGAGCGGGGACCCGACCCCGAGCCGGGAGGACATCCTCGTCTCCGAACGGTTACATGAAGCGGGGGACCTCATCGGCATCCCGGTGCTCGACCATCTCATCCTCGGGTCGGACGAGTCGTACGTCAGCATGAAACAGCGAGGTTACATGGGTTGAACGGAATGGAGTGGGGCCGGGGGACCGGTCCCGGTCCGTCCGGTAAGGGCACGGACGAAAAACGTACGTTTTTCTTTGACGGGATGGGCGACTCGCGTTGCTCTCGCCTGGATCCGTGGGGCGGGATCCGGGAAAAGGTCCGTTTTCGTATAACGAAAACGAGATGGTTCGTGTGTGAAAATTGGACGTTGTTTTGGTCTGTCTCATAAGAAGATTGTTTGATGAAATGGTAGAAGTGAAAACACGGTTTGTTTATTGAAAATGATTATGTTTTCTAAACAAGCCCTAGGGCTTGTTTGAAACAACACCAGGGCTTATGTGAAACTAGGTGAGATGTTGCTTGCGTAAATGCGAGATATCATGAGGCTATCAAATGGAGAGGACGATTCAGATGGATAAATTCCAACTAGACCAACAGACGATGGACGAAATGACGGAGGTATTGCTACGCCGCCTCCCGGATCGGTTAAACGTTAAGAACGGGGAATTTAAACTTGTGAGTATGGATATCCTATGTGATGTGAAAGAAGGGGAGTTATTGACAAGAAGCACAGTTTTTTTCACCACCAATACGCTTCGAACATATGGTCGACCGTAAGAATTTTCTAGATGTATACATGTAGATTTGTATACGTGTATACATGTATACGCGTATACATTTTTGAATGGGAATCGTTTCTACTAGTGTATGGATGAGGACTGAACTGTCTTTTTACGGGGAATCGTTTTAGAGAGAACCGGAAGGGGGAGGCGTGACGGACGAGGGGCTGCTTGATGACTATGCGTTCGAAGGATTGGATCCGTTCGTCCGGACCGTGTTCTCGGAACTGATGGAACATCCCGAGTGGATGCGTGTCGTCGACAGGCAACATGGCGTCGAGAAGGTCGTCCGGTTCGATGAAGGACGGAACTCGCCTTACTTCCGCATGGTGATCTATCTGGATGTAGAAGAACGTCCGATCAAGATCGTGTATCTATATGGGACATGGGTGGTGGCGGATGGGGACGTCCGCTTCGTCGTCTCAGAGCTATCCAAGGGTATATTCGAGTATGAACTCATGCATGTCCATTGGCTCATCAAGTATCGCTTCGAGGATTGGGGCGTGTCTGAAGACGGGGCATGGGAGAAGGAATGGTGATCCGGGCTCATGCGTGAGCGTCTAACGCCTTGTGGCGAAGTCGCTCATCGCACCGCTGCCTCCCTGACGGCCCGATAACAAGAGCTGCTGGTTCACCGCCGCATCTCTATGTTCCTGGCCCTTTCTGACGGGAGGCACGGAGCGTAAGAACAACACTAAAAGCAAGAACGTGGGCTTGTCTATCGACAAGCGAGGGAAACCATTCAGTCGAATGGTTTTTTGTTTTTACCTAGAGGCACTTTACTTTTCAAATCAGCTGTTTATCAATGGCTCTTAGAATAAGGATTGAGAATGAAAGAGTCTGCGTCGACATGTCTTCTGAATCGAGTGATTGATTTTCTATTCAAGTTTGGAGCATGTGTACATTGTATAATACAATATATGTAAATGATGAGAAGGTAGGGATTTACATTGTACAAAGCTCTATTAATTGCAGTCAATGAGCAACGTGACCATGAGATATCTGCTCTTCCGAATACGTTAAACGACGTAAGAGAAATCAATCGATTATTGACAGAAGAGCCCGCCGTATTCGGTAAATCTGACGTCCAGATTTTATATGGGAATTTGACCACCAAGTCAATGTTAGACCATGCATTACATAGTTTTTTTGGAGATGCGTCTCCAAATGATGTCTTATTTCTCTACTGGGCAGGCCACGGGGGGTTCAGTCAAACCAATGCGTATTTCATTCCATATGATGCAGGTATTCATGCTATAGGTGACACCAGCATCAACATGTCCGATGTCAGAGACCATATCGATCAAACAAAGGCCCGCACAGTCTTGAGCTTTTTTGATACGTGTCATAGCGGTGCGCTCATGCGATCAATCGACAATCTGATGGAGAGAGGGCTTGAAATTAAAGGGTCCGGTAAGTTCGTCATCGCAGCGTGCACGGAAAATCAGTTGGCTTGGGATCGAAACGGGCATGGAGCCTTCACAGATCATTTGATCCGTGGCCTAGAAGGTGGGGCGACGAACCTGAGCGGGGAGATTGATATCTACACGCTCTATGCTTACGTCAGCCGGGCTCTCTCGAAAGAATTCGAGAATCAACATCCTGTCTTAAACAGCACGCTCTCCGGTCCACCTGTCATCATCAAGAATGTAAAGACGAGACAGGCCGAGTCGAATTTGTCACCACTCTTTGACGGTGGACAACGGGTGATCGACAATTCTGGAGACTGGTTTCTATTGGGAAGTTCGAGCGCACGTTACTTCTCCTATCGCTACAACAGTTCTGACAAGGCATACAGCTTGATCTTGAAGGCCGAAGACAACTCGAGAGGGGTCGAGGAGGTGCTCAAGCAGATGTGGAAAACTGAGCAACCTTTCGCGATTGAAGATACGGCTGAATATGTCCGCGTGGCCGAGGTGAATGTGGAAGTGGTCGGGGGTGAAAAAACAATCAACCTCAAGCTGGTCTCGAGTGAAGACAGACATGGCAGTCATATGTTTAGTGAAATGACAGTCAATGGTATTAAACCCGATGAAATCGCTAAGCTGAGAATCGATCACTATCTATTCAACAAAGAAGTTCCAAGACATGTCAGAATGGATCATTCGGAAACACTCATTTACGGGAATCCATCCGACTATGAGGTGTCCAATCGGTTAATCCCGGATTTGCTTGATCAGCATGTCACCCTGGAATGTATCAGACTACACCTCATAGCGGTCCTTGTATTCAAATCAATTGTGTCTGAAGTGAGCTCATTGCATTTATTTGTCGAACGCGGTGCCATCACGAGGATTACCATCGAAGGTAGGCGGCCCCGCGTCTACTCGAACGTCAATCCGTCAATAGTGTCAGTGGACGAACCGGTACATTTTTCATTGGACTATTGATACGATCCGCGTACATGAGTAAGCGAAAGACCATCAAATCAGAGAAGGCGGAGAGGCCAGATGAAACATGCCTTACCGGACACACGTTGGCTATATGAACAACTTTTGAACCATGGGCAACAGACCGCTGTCGATGACTTTGCGGCTAAATGCCCTATGCACGGGCAAGCGGAATTCGTAGCACAGTTATGGGAGACGGACGCGGAAATCGGAGGGATCGGCGGATACCAGCTTCCTAAAAACCCGATACAAAATCCGTTTCCCGGCGGAATGGAACGAACTTTATATAGGCCGTTGCAGTATGCGGCGAGCGAACTAGAGCGGGACGTAGCGCATGGGGCGCGATACATCGTTCAATATGCAGGCATGCACCTGGAGGCCGTGACACGTCAATATTTGATGCGATCGCAAAAGCTCGGGTCGCTTCGACACTCCCAGTCCACCTTAGGAAAAGCGGTCCATCAAATCGCCAAGCTACGAACGATAGATGAAAAGACGATTCAGAGCCTACTTGTATTCGTACGTTTGTACAACATGTCGAAACATGAGGTGAACCAAGACGAATCGAGAGACCGTCTATTCAGTGCGGAGGACGCACTGATCGCTTATCTGTCTGCTCGTATCCTAGGCTTCCGGTTGTTGACCGAGATCGGTTTGGTTCCATCATAAGCATGGTCATGAAACAACTGATGTCCTGACACCTCTTGATCAATGGTCAAGATGTCTAGATTTTTAAACGTGAAAGATATCAATCTTTTTAATCGAACAGGCCATGAAAGAATGAATCAGACCATCTTAAACGAGCATGTATATATTTCGATGTCGAAACGTATACATACTCGTTTTACCCACTATTCCAAAAGTGTTTAAGCAGGACACTCCTGTCTCTCGACATGAAAGAGGCAAAACGAATATCTATTACGAACAACTTCACAAAACGTGAAATGGTGGCGAATCATCTGTTGGCTATACCAGTATCGGAGAATAAAGTCATTCATCTACCAAATTAACAAATGATAATAATCCCCTTACAATTTTATTCATAGGTAATACGATAAAAATATAGTATAATTTTTCCTGTTAATTAATCTTAGTTTTTTATCTTTATACTTTTATTTTGTAAAGAATTCGACATCTTAATTTTTGAATGATATTTGATACAAAGAAAAAAAGATTGGAGATATACAGTTGAAAAATAGATTTTTAGACAAAATTAAAGTCACGCCATCTAACAAAAAAGTACTAAAAAATATCGTTACTCCCATGTTATGGGCACGAGAAAAAACTTCAATTCATAGGCATTCCTCACTTTTGAATAAATCATACAATTTTATGCAAGAGCCTGCTATTGGTGCATTGATTTATTGCCAATTAGGTACAGCAGAACATTCGGGTGTATACATAGGAAATAAAAATGTTATCGACTTAAATCGAAAAGGAGAAATTAAAAAAGTTAGTCTGAAAGAATTCACTGGTAACATCCTTAGTACAGATAAAGACATTTTTATTCCAGTAATGAAGCATGCAATGTGGCCATTAGGAGATGAAAACATAGCAAAAGAAGCGTTTAAAAATCTGTCAGAAAGAAGAAAATACAATCTTCTTGATGATAACTGTCATCAATTTGTAGCAGGCTGTATCATAGGGAACCTTGAAAATGATTGTAATTTTTTGTTTATGGTCAAAGAAGAGTTTTCAAAATTCTTGAGTGTAGAGGAATCTAACATTGTTTGGGTTCGCTGGAAGTGGTATTTAAATTAGGATGGCCAAATCTTCAATCGACTACATCGATAGATAGATAACATAGGGTTATGGAGTGATCATCTACCTATGAATCGAGTGTATTCGTTTTATGAAGGATTTCTCTCGCTTTTAATACAATGAACATGGTATTATTTAATGAGAACATCATTGTGTTAAAAGGAGGTCCGTCATGTATACAATTGATGAAGCATTTGAGATTCTATCGAAGACCAAGCTCACGACCCACAAGGAAACCGTCCGGAACTGGGTACGAAAAGGCGTGATACAGGCGGAACCGCTCGAGTCCCGTAAAAAAGGCTATCGAATCAGCGAGGAGGCTCTCGAGCAGTTCATCAAAAAACGGATGCCTGAAGGATGGGAGATGTATCCAAAGTCGGTGACAGGAGATGCTCGGGAGGTCGTCAAGAGTGAGGACGTGGCCCCATATCACGTCGAAATCGACGTGGAAGCAATCAAAGAGCAGGGGCGGATTGAAATGTGGCATCAAGTGGCCGGCCGCTGGCTGTGGGAAGGCGATTTTGAGATCAGTCGTAGGATGGTGCGGAACGCGGTCGCGCATAGACGTTATTCAAAAGAATTTGAACAGCTGGTTTGGGAAAGGTGTCTTAAGAACAGTGCCCCACGAAAAAAACCACGTGTCCTTTATTTGGTTGATGCGTTCTTATTTGAAGAAGAGCGGGTGCCATTTCACAAGGGTTTTGATATCAAAGAAGATCAAATCATGCAGGCATTGATTGAACACGTTCGTATGAATGCAAAGTCCGGAAAATATACAAATGAATCTAGTGTAAATAAATTCAAGATTTAGACGCTTCTAATGAAAAGGTGTACTCTCTTTAACATTGAGAATACACCTTTTGCAATTGTTGTTGTATTAAATGAAAGATTGCACCTATATTTCTAAAGATTAGACTTCACTCTTAAGAAAATCGTCAGCACGACACAGAGTGGTGACTAAAGTGGACCCCATTGTCAAGACACTAATTTTATAATAATAAGGTGAAAACAGTCATTCTTCTTGTCCTTGTCCCATCTTGCAGACCCAGCCTTTCCTATGCCAGGTTCTGTCAAGGGCGTATTTTCCCTTGACAGGGCCTGGGATGGGAAAGATAATTGCTCCGAGATGGCAACGATAATATGACTTTATTTAGGAAGCTTGGAAGCAAGGACATCAATATTTTCAATCACTGGTGGCTCTACGAAAAGTTCAGGAGCTTTCTCCATCAATGCCGCAGCCACTTGACCAGAAAGGTGTGCTTGACGACCTGTGTCGTCCGGGAATGCGTCAAAGATTCCGAATGTCGTAGGTCCAAGTCGGATTGCAAACCATGCAATCGTTTCTGACTCCTCCTGAACCACAGGTAGGGCCCCACGTAGGAAGCTTTCAACTTCCGCTTCTTTTCCAGGTTTTGCTTCAAGTCGAACCAATAGCGCTACATTAACCATTTTTCTATCTCCTCCTCAAATTAGAAATTTCATCCATATGTGAGAACTATAATTCTATTTTACCTTTAATATATACACATTAAAAATATATTGTTCAGTTATATCAAACTACTTAAACGTTTAATTTTATGAATAATTACTCCGGTTTAAATACGACTTTAATATTATTATCTCGTTTTTCATCAAATACTTTATAAGCCTCATCGGCTTTTTCTAAAGGAAAAGTATGTGTGATAATTTCAGTAGGATCAAATACTTCATCTTTAATCATTTCATATAATTTAGGCATTAAATGAATAACTGGTGCCTGACCAGTTGTTAAACGAACATTTCTATTAAATATTAAATCAAGTGGAAAGTTATCAGCTGGTGTACCATAAATTCCAGTCAGTTGAATTGTACCAAATTTACGGACTGATTCAGCGGCTGTAATAATCGGACTAATTGTTCCTCTTTGTTGAGATGTTTTTGAAAGTTTTGGTTCTGGACTTGATTGTGCGCCATCAAAACCAACACAGTCAATAACTACATCAGCACCACCACTAGTTTTTTCTTTCAATAACTTACCAATTTCTTTTTCTTTATCGAAATTATAAACTTCAACACCATTGTATTTTTTAGCATGCTCTAGTCTATGTTCGACATTATCTATTGCTATAACACGTTCGGCACCTTTTAGTTTCGCAAATTTTTGTGCCATTAAACCTATAGGACCACATCCTAATACAATAACAGTATCCCCAGCCTTCACACCTGCATGTTCGACACTCCAATAAGCTGTAGGTACTACATCAGATAAAAATAATACTTGTTCATCTTTTAAATCACTATCTGGCACAACAAAAGAAGAAAAATCAGCATATGGAACTCTTAAATATTCAGCTTGACCACCCCAAAAATTCCCATGCATTTTTCCAAATCCAAATAACGCACCGTTATCCATCTTCCAGTTTGCAGGTTCTTCATTAGATTGATCACATTGTGATTCCATTTGGTTATTACAGTAAAAACAATCGCCACAACCAATATTAAAAGGAATAACGACACGATCACCTTTTTTTAGATTCTTAACTTCTTTACCAACTTCTTCAACAATCCCCATTGGTTCATGTCCGATAACAAAATCTTTATCCATAAACATATCGCCTTGATGATATAAATGTAAATCTGATCCACAAATACCTGAAGCAGTAATCTTAATAATTGCGTCAGTTGGTTCAATAATCTTTGGATCTGCAACTTTTTTTACTTTCATTTTCTTTTTACCTTGAAATGTTACAGCCTTCATACACATTACTCCTTTATTATATAATATCTGTATAACACATTATTAATACCCCTAATTTTAAATGATAAAACCTTTATACATATATTATTACCTTTACACAAGATTAAATATTCAACAAACTATTTATTTAATTTTACTTCTTAATTATCGAAAGATTTATCAGCTATGTGAATACCTATTAATTCACTATCTTTATTAAGGATAGGGGCTCATATTGCCCAAATGAAGTATCAGCTTAGTATATCTTCTTATTACATATACTTGCTTTTACTTTACCATCACTAAAAATATCTTACTTTTTTCACCACTAAATACACTCCTCTTATTTTTGAATGTAATTAGATAAATGTTTCCCAGTTACGCTATCTTGTATGCTAAGGACACCTTCTGGGTAACCACTGTATAATAATCTTCCTCCTTGTTGACCAGCAGCTGGTCCCATATCAATTAACCAGTCTGATTCTGTCATCATTGACAAGTTATGCTCGATTAGAACGACGGTATTACCTTCATCCACTAATTGATTAAATAATTCGATCAGCACATGGATATCCCTTTCATGTAACCCTGTTGTTGGTTCATCAAAAATAAAGATGTGGTCAGTCACTTGATTGATTAAATACTCACTGAGCTTTACACGTTGAATTTCTCCACCTGAAAGTGTGTCCAATGATTGTCCAAGTGTCATATAGCCTAGACCAGTGGCAGCGAGGGATTTTAATATCTCCAGAATTTTATGATGTGTATTGAAGTAATTTATTCCTTCTTCCACCGTTAATTGTAAGACATCTGCAATAGAGTAACCATCTACTTTAGCATCTAGAACTTCCTGTCTATAACGTGTTCCATGACATACTTCACAAACTTGTGAAAAATCAGGCATAAACGCAAGTTCTGTTTTAAGAATTCCTTTTCCTTTACAGTTTGGACAAGCACCTTCAGAATTATAGCTGAACATACTTTTCTTTAGCCCTGTCTCCTTACTGAAAAATGCTCGTAATTCATCAAATGTATTGGTATAAGTTAATATATTTGAACGATTTGAAACATTAATAGCTTTTTGATCGATGAATATAACATTTTTAATCTGTTTAAACCCAGTTTTTATGAGCGTACTCTTACCAGAACCAGCAACCCCTGTAATAACAGAAATAGCATTTTTAGGGAGATACACTTCAACATTTTTGACGTTATTTTTTGTAACTGGACCGATATGAATCATTTCTTGAGATGACCTTGGAACTTTTAGTTGATGTTTTTCTTTGAGTTCTTGTCCAGTCGCAGTGTGGGAGTCGAGAAGTTGATCGTATGTTCCTTCAAATGTAATTCTACCCCCATTTTTACCGGCACCTGGTCCTACGTCAACAATGTGATCTGCAATCTTAATAATATCAGGATCGTGTTCAACCACAATAACTGTATTTCCTTTATCCCGAATAGACATAATTATGCGATTGATATTTTCAATATCTTCAGGATGCAGTCCAACACTCGGTTCATCGATAATGTATACGAGATCGGTCAGTGGGCTACTTAAATGACGAATAAGCTTAATACGCTGAGATTCACCACCTGATAATGTAGGTGTTTCTCGACCAAGTGTCAAATAACCAAGTCCAATATCAACTAGAGATTGAAGTTGCTGTTTAAGCGGCTTTACAATATATGCAGCTGTTTTATCAGTAAGATAGTCTAAAAACAGGATATTTTCTACGATACTTTGATTTGTAAAATCAGCAATATCTGCACCGTTAATTTTGCAGCTTAAAATACGTTGATTTAAACGTTTTCCGTGACAGTTAGGACAAACCATTGTCGTTACAACACGCTCATATTCATCCGGCCACCTGCTTTTTTCATAGCCATCATTAATAATAAACAGTCGCCTGAATCGATAGACGACCCCTTCATATTTTGCAGTACGGGGCCATTCTTCAGGAGGATTGGTCAGTTTGGTCGGCTCTAAATAAAGTAATTGATGCATCTCTTCCTTCGAATACTCTTTCAGCTTCTTATCATTATCAAATAGACCCGAATGCGTATAGCTTTTACCACGCCAGTGATCTGGTCCGAATGTAGGAAAATTAATTCCATGTTCGTTTAAAGATTTGTCATAATCCAGCAATTCATCGATATCAATTTCCTCGACATATCCTAAGCCTTGGCATCTCTCACACATTCCTGCCGAATTATTGAATGAAAATTCATTTGAATATCCGACAAATGGTTGACCAATACGAGACCATAGTAGACGAACAGCAGAATAAATGTCGGAAATTGTACCTACTGTAGAGCGCGAGTTACCACCAAGTCTTTTCTGACCAATGACCATTGAAACAGGAAGATTTTGAATGGAATCTACATCAGGTTTCTCATAATGAGTTAATTGATTCTGTATATATGTAGAATAAGTTTCATTGAGTAGACGCTCAGATTCAGCTGCAATCGTACTAAATACTAATGAAGATTTTCCAGATCCTGATTTTCCTGTAAAAACGGTCAATTGATGCTTTGGAAGACTTAACGAAACATTTTTTAAATTATTTTGTCGTGCACCTTTGATGATGATATTTTTCATCCCAAACTTCCTCTCCATAATTAAATATATTTATATTTTTTACCTTTTTAACGAGAAATAAGTTTATAAGTATCAATTTTAAAGTTCCAAATTTTTAGCTGAATTTCCGATTATATTCTATTAAAAAATTTAGGGAAATTCTATAATCAAGTTAGCCACCTACGGTGTGCTTTAAAAAATTTAAATGTACGCAGATTGTAAAATTAAGCTAGACAACTAAAAAAGCCTTCTGTGCTAAACTTAATATGTATTTCCGACCAAAGAAAACATTAAGGAGTTAGCACAAATGGCCTATACACACCTTACCACGGATGAACTTGCGTCCATAGAATTATATTACCACCAGAAAATTTCGGTCAGTGAGATCTGCCGGAGAATTAAGCGTTAAAGAGAGATCGTCTATAATGTAATTAATGCACTCAAAGCAGGTATATCTGTACTGGAATTCTATCAGAACGATAAGAAAAGAAAATCTCTTTGCAGAAGACGTAGAATCGTCCTTCCTAAGCATCAGATCAGTTATATTCAAAAAAGGATAGCCGACGGCTGGACACCTGACACCATCATAGGCAGAAATGAAGAATCTATCAGCTGTTCTGTTAAAATTCTGTACAGAATGTTCAGAGAAGATATTCTTCCTGTTCACTCACTTCCGATGAAAGGGAAAAGAAAACCTAACAGTCATCATGAGAAAAGAGGTCGTCAGACTTTCAAACGTCACATTTCAGAAAGAACAGTTGAATTTCCTGACTTTGATAAAGCGTTCTAAAGTGGATCCCATTGTCAAAACACTAATTTTATAATAATAAGGTGAAAACAGTCATTCTTCTTGTCCTTGTCCCATCTTGCAGACCCAGCCTTTCCTATGCCAGGTTCTGTCAAGGGCGTATTTTCCCTTGACAGGTCCTGGGATGGGAAAGATAATTGCTCCGAGATGGCAAGGACAGTAACCTACTGAAAATAGATGGATGCCGGTGTCCTATAACCCAATGACTGGTGGGGACGTTCCCAGTTATAGAATTCCATGTAGTCACGGATGTTCTGTCTCGCTTCTCTTGGTGTCCCGTAGTCCTTCAGATAGACCTCTTCGTACTTGAGGCTCCGCCAGAAACGTTCGATCATGATGTTATCCAGTGCCCGACCCTTGCTGTCCATGCTGATTTGGACGGCAGGCTGTTCCTTCAGGAGGTGGATATATTTGGAACTGGTGAAGTGGCTACCCTGGTCACTGTTGAAGATGTCCGGCTGCCCGATCGTGAAAGCCCGCCGGACGGCATCCAGGACAAAACCTATTTCCAGTGTCTGGTCCAGTTCCCAGCTGATGATATACCGGGAGTGCCAATCGATGATGGCTGCCAAATACATCCAGCTATCCTGCAGGCGGATATACGTGATATCAATGCCCCAAGCCTGGTTGGGACGGGTAATGTTCACCCCTTTCAGTAGGTATGGATAAATGCGATGCTGCAGGTTGCGTTTACTCAGATTGGGGCCTGGATAGAGAGCCTGTATGCCCATCTCGCGCATGTGACGCTGGACTCTCTTGCGGTTGATATTCACCTCTTCATTTTTCAATACTTCGGCAATCCTGCGTGACCCTTAGAACGGATATTTGGTGTAGATCTCATCAATCCTATGCTTGATGGCAACCTCTTCAGGCGAAGGGGCAACCGGCCTGTAATAAAGGCTGGAACGATTGAGCCCAAGCAGATCGGCCTGTTGGGAAACAGGAAGTTTACTGTTTCCCCATTCCATCATCTCTACCCGTTCCTGTCTAATCGTGGTAGATGCCAGATTTTTTTTTGATCCACGACAGCTGCGTGGTTAACTTTCCGACTTCTGCATAGAGATTTTCCAGTTTCTCTTCATAGTCGGCTCTCATCTTCTCTTGGTCCTTGTTCTGTTTCTTGAACACTTGTGGCATCTCTGACAGGAAATGTGTTTTCCACTTATGCAGCTGGTTCACATGGATGCCATGTTCGGAAGCAATCTGGCTCATTGTTTTTTCTTCCTTCAAGATTTCCAACACAACTTGAGTTTTGAATTCGGGTGTATATCTTTTTCGTTTCATATACCTACCTTAACATCTCCTTTTTCGTGTCTGAAATCTTGGGTCCATTATAAAGAGACAGGGTTATGTGGTGCGCGTGGCATCGATCAAGAATTTATCCATGACGTGGATGCAACCATCGTGTTGGACCGTCGGGGCACACGCGACATTGTCACCGGATGTCGAGGCATGTTCGATTTTTGTGAAGCGTCTTATGGAGAACTGTTCGAAAGAGCGGGGCGATTGGTCGGAATGAACGACTGGAAGGCGACGCGCAACGGGGGATCAAGTGATGCAAAAGTATTTGCGGAATTCGGTATTCCGTCTGTGAATCTATCCATCGGTTACCGTGACGAGCATACAGACTTCGAGGAAGTTGACTATTGTGCAACATTTGAGACGGTGGTACTTGTCGAAACAGTCCTTAGTCATCGTCTGATTCAACAAAATAGCTGAAAAAATAGGAAGGCAGCACTTGAAAAAAATGCTGCCTTCCTATTTGCAATTTTCCTTGTATTAAAATGATTCTATTTTTATTCCCCTACCATTCCGTCATTATCGTTATCACGCATATAGGGGTAGAGCCAATGGTCGCTCATGATCGGCATCGTGAAACCGGCGTCTTTCGCTTCCTGGATCGTCACCTGACCGTTGCCATTCGTATCTACGCTCGAGACATCGCCTGTGGCCTCAGGTGCAGCTGCGGGTTCCGGTTCACCTTCTGTTAGGCCGAGTGCTGCATTCACTTCATCCGGGTTAACGTTGTCGAAGGAATCGGTGACGACATTTCCTTTGACCGTATAGGTGTATTGGTAGTGTGACGGAATATAAGTTTTCGTATCCGGATAGGTAATGATCGCCTCGAAGTCGGTCGCGCCGCCGGCCATACGGATGACGTCCTCCATATAGGCCTGGTCCCCGTAGCGGTTGAGCGTGCTATCTTGTGGTGTGATGTTGTAGGCGTTCGAGACGCCCCCGAGCGAGTCAGCGATGACGTGGCCTTCATCGAGATCACTGTTTTCGACGCCTGAGACCTTCGCCTCGTCATGATAGTAACGGCCATCCGAGGTCACATCCTCCGAATCATCATCCTGCAAGATGATCTGATCGGCGATGACACGAATCAATTGACCATGTTCGTTCGTGAACGCCCAATACTCGCGATCTCCATATCCGATATCGACGACGACGTTCGCCTCACGGTACCCGGACAAGTCCCCACCATCAACATTGATCAGTTTATAGCCGGAGAATTGATTGTTATCCGAATTTGTGACCGTTTCTTCGGCTGTTGCAGGTTCTTCTGCGGTCGTCTCCGTATTTGCGTCGTCTGTGCTCGTTTCGGTCGTCTCGACGACTTCTTCTGTTTGAGTAGCAGGCTCCTCTGCTTTCTCATTTGTAGAAGGGGTGTTTTCACTGGTACAACCGGCCATCAGCAGGATGGCCAAAGGCAAGGCTAAGTAGGTAAATTTCATTTTGTTCTCCTTATAGCATGTATATATGTAGATGAGTCAATACGATCTATGTTCAATTATATCCTCCGCATGTTTACGATGCGCCAATCCTTCACGTTTTGTTCGTCCATATGTTGAGTGACGCGTTCGATCATTCTAAATCGTTCGCGCTGACAAAAGTTGTAGGCTTCTTCCGGTAATGGCAGTTCGACCTCAATCGTGACTTTCACTTTTTTTCTTCGTTTGTTGAATCGATTCAGCAAATGATGTTCCAGCTTCGTGATGAACGCGTCGTCACCAATACCCTCTTCTGACTTCAGTACGCCGGTTATCTCAGGACTGATTCCATCAAGGTGGTGTTTGATTTCAAACGGTGTCGCATCTAAGTACTCGCAGAGGTGATCAAAGCGCAGTAACTCTGTACCGTGATATTGCTGGATCCATTCTTGAAGTCGCATGAGGAGAACCCCTTTTTAGTTCAAGTGTACCTCGTAGGGTTTTAACAAACAGTGACGAAGTCGTGTACAGCGTATGTAAGGTGCCGCACATGAGACTTGTTCGATTTCGTAATTCTGTCCTTCCTTAAAAACGGACTTTGTTCTGAGCCTCCATCTCTGCCAGCTTTGCCTTTTTCACATCAGGATCAGTGGTGAACCGATAGCTGCTTCCCTCATGGATCCAGGTCTCATCAAGGATAATGCCATTCATAATGTGGCGATACGGCATGGCGGTACATAACGTGTATCCCTTCAGATAGTGTGCAGCTTCCTGAATGGAGACACACTCCTTTACTTCTACCCCGTCTTTAAAAATCAGGACCGGTTTATACGTCTTGTTTATTGCGATTGGTTTTCGTAAATCCATTTCTCTCACTCCTCCTATCATCACACCTTACCTATTTATGTATGTGGTCAACCGCAGGAATTAGAAGCTATTTAACAAATAGCGGATTATAATAAAGGTGTGTTGGATAATTTTACAATAATTTTAAAGTGGAGTGATAGAAGATGAATAAATTGATCAAGATTGGGAGTGCCGTTCTATTTAGTGGAGCGCTATTGGTGTCACCATACGGGGAAGCATCAGCCGCTACGAGCA
Organism: Exiguobacterium sp. s194; assembly: GCF_018618275.1. Classification (NCBI taxonomy): domain Bacteria; kingdom Bacillati; phylum Bacillota; class Bacilli; order Caryophanales; genus Exiguobacterium; species Exiguobacterium sp. s194. The sequence goes on from NZ_JACSLT010000012.1 coordinate 30,218, forward strand.
TTAAAGTCCATTACATCGATGTCGGACAGGGAGACGCCATCTACATCAAGATGCCGAGCGGTGAGGACGTCATCATCGACGGGGGTAACAAAGGAAAGGGCGATGCCATCGTCGCCTACCTCAAAAAGCAAAAAGTTGACGATATCGAGGTATTGATCTCGACGCATCCGGATGCGGATCATATTGGTGGATTAGACGAAATCCTAGATGCCTATCGTGTCGAGAACGTCTACGCGCCGAAAGTGAAGCACACGACCCAGGCTTACAAAGATTTTCTGCAAGCCGTCAAACGGGAAGGGAAGACCATCAAAACGGCACAGGCCGGCGTGAAGCTACCGATCAAAGGCGTCAGTGCGAAGTTTGTGGGTCCGGTCAAATCCTACTCGAACAGTGACTTGAACAACTGGAGTGCAGTCCTTCATGTAACGTACAAGAAGAACACGTTCTTGTTCACGGGAGACGCGGAACACGTTTCTGAGAAGGACATGATGGCGAAGAAGCAGACGCTCCGTGCAGATGTCTTAAAGGTGGGACATCACGGTGCCAAGACGTCGACAAGCAGTACGTTCCTGAACACGGTCAAACCGAAGCATGCTATCATCAGTGTCGGGAAGAACAGCTACGGCCATCCGACTTCCGAAGTGGTGACGAACTTGAAGCGTCAAAAAACGAACACGCTTCGCACAGATAAGAATGGCACGATCATCATTACAGGGAACGGTTCAAGTTATGCCGTAAAGAAATCAAGATGAAGCGACGGAGAGGTATCATCGATCGATTTGAAGGGGACTTGGCTGTCGTCGAATTCGGAGAAGTGATGGAGGATATTCCAAAGTCACGACTTCCAGACACGGTTCAACCTGGTGACGTGCTTTGGTTTTATGAAGATGGGAAAGTTGAAGTGGACGCCAAGGAACGCAAACGATTATCGAGTGATATCGATGAGTTGATGGATGAGCTTTGGGAAGATTAAAAACGAGTATCAATTATTCATGATTGTATTTTTAAAACTTACAAATCAGTATTTTTTAATAAAGACAAATCGGCAAATAATTTTTATCTAAATATAAAGCTCGATTGACATTGAATAAAAACTGATATAAAGTCAACAGCATAATATTCACTAGGAGGATTGTTAAGAATGATGCACGCCGGGAGATTACGCCACCACACTTTGAACAATGGCTAATTGAATATGTTCAAAGGCTCTGTTTTCATAAAACAGAGTAAATGGGAGTAGTCTGCACATTTTTATCAATCTTTGACGAAGAAACCACACACTTACAAACATAGCAGATTTACAACTCTTTTTGTCGTGTCCTTTTATTTTTGATAATGGACGCTTCTTGGTTGTAGCTCATTTACTCTTGATCACAGACACCATTTTGTCTGTGATTTTTTTATGACTTCATTTAGTTAAGTCTAATTAGAAAAGATTGAAATGAAAAAGTATTAAAAATGCATACATTTCACTTGCTTATCGCACAACATAAAAATTGGAGGAACAAATCATGAACGAATTTAAACGGCTTGCAAAAAATAAAGGATTAGATGTGTTAGAGAATAGCATTGTGGTAAATGAATCGGGTGTTGATTTTCAAGTTGCTTATGCAAAAGATACGCTTGGTAGCAAGTGGATACTAAGAATTCCTCGAAGATTAGATTCGATGAGGAGCGCCTTGAAAGAAAAGGGGGCACTAGAAATTATGGAAGAACATGTGAGTTTTCAAGTTCCAAATTGGTCAATTTTTGATGATGAACTAATTGCGTATAAGCAATTAGATGGTGTTCCGGTTGCAACAATTGATGTAGAGCAACAAGATTACATCTGGAGTTTTGACAAAGAGAATACACCACAATCTTACTATCAGTCATTAGGTAAAGTGTTGGCAGAACTACACACATTACCACATCGACACTTCAAAGAAATCGGTATCAAAACTCTATATGCTAGAGATTTAAACAGTTCAATGAAGATACGGATGGAGAAGGTGAGACAGAAGTATCATGTGAATTCAGAGCTATGGGAGCGTTGGCAAGAATGGTTGGCGAATGATTCGCTATGGCCATCGCATGTAGGTGTAAGCCACGGGGATTTACACCCTGGCCACATATTAATAAATAAGAATTTTGAGGTCTCTGGTTTGATAGATTGGACAGAAATTAGTATTGCGGACACATCTGTGGATTTTCTATCACATCTATTACTGTTTGGTAAGGATGGTTTGACAAAGTTACTCGATGCTTACGACAATGCAGGCGGAAGAACATGGCCAAGAATGGATGAGCATATAATTGAGTTGTTAACAACCAGCGCAATAACTGTAGCTGAATTCGCAGAGATATCTGACCTACAAGATATGCGTGAAACAGCTGCTCATATGCTTACACAAAATGTATGAGGTAAAAGCAATGGCAGCGCTCTGAAATTGAAAAGGGTATGATTTTTTAAATCATCATACCCACGAATGTCACCAGAGTCTTTCGATGTTAAACAATGAAATTCTTGAAAGGGACTTTTGTTCTTCATCTAACAACACGTCATGCCAGTGATTTTCAAGCGATTTCAGGACCGGTCTCTCCAAACGATTGGTTTTTTCAAGATGGTGTAAAGGATGTACGGCACTTTCCGGGACGAAGTGACCACTGACCAATGGTTGATTCGGTAATGCGATTGTATAAGCCACAAGCTGATCTTCACTGAAGTCATGATTATTGGCGATGCCGAACTGCTGAAACCCGAGACCCCTACCATGAATATACATGAGCGGCTCATCGACGCGATCCATCTTCAGGTTCGTCTCGAGGGCCGCTTTTGCGTTCAGATAGGGCTCCACCTCCTCGGGGAACACACTTTGTACGGCATGCACCCGTTCATAAAGACTGAGGTCAGCGTCTTTCCATCCCATTCGCCGCTCCAGCTGTTCAAGGTAATCAAGAGGGCTCTGTTCTTTCTCCTGTTGTAAGGTGTGTACTTTTTCTAAGTGTGACTCGATATGGTCAAGAAAGGTCGCGGACGTCTGATGGACTTCCTGCAACAATTGTTCCTTGTCTAAAAGTTCCTTGTCTTTCGTCCAACCGGCCAGATAGGAGAGCGAGAAGTCGTCCGTCGGGAACCCGAGTTGATGCGAGACGACATAGGCGACCATCTCGGCTTGGAACTCCTTCTCGGGTGCCGTGAGCGGTTGGTCTCGTTCAAAATTCCGCTCCTGGTTGTGCAGCTCCGCATGGGCGAGCTCGTGGATCAGGACGCTGATGTCCTCGATCGACGTGTTTCGTGGGTTCAAGGCGATTGCATGTAGCTCCGGATAGTAACAGCCCTTCGCCGTCCCGATCTCGTCGAGGGGTTCCTCCAATAGTGTCACATTCCGGGCATCCGCGAGCGTCGTCAAGGCGTCACGGATGTCTTGTTCGTTCTCGAGCCCGCCGTCCCGGTGATACCGTTTGAAGATGTCCGAGACCTCGATTCCTTTTTCACGCGCATCGGTCTGCGTGTACTCGAACACGTGACCAATCTTGAAGTACATCATCTTGCGTGACGGGATGCGTCCTTGTTTCACACCGTCCTTGATCGGCTTCGGTGCCTTACTGAGCGGTACCCATTCGTCCTTATGCAGGGCGTACGTCACTGGACTTGGGACGAACACCTTGATGCCACGTTCGCCTTTTTGCACCTGTGCGCCTTGCTTCTCCCAGAACGGATAAGAGCCGACCGCGACCGCACCAGGAAATTGGGACTCGATCAAGACCGCGTTCCGCATCGAGTATTGATGGAACTTACCGAGGAACTGTAGATGTTCTCGAATCTTTTCTGGGCTCTCGAAGTAGCTGTCGATCTGTTTTTCCATCTGTTCCGTCAAAGCCTCGAGCTCGGCTTTCCGTTCTTCGTTCGTCTTCATCTTGGCCATCGTGTCAGACTCCTTCCTTCAACAAGTCGGTGACAGATTCATCACTATCCGCAAATTCGTTCAGTTCACGTTCAAGTTGTGACGACGTTTCCGGGATGTCGAGTAACAGCTGTGTCCGCTCGAAATTGACGGGAAGCAAAACAATCTCGTCTCGCGCGATGGCGGTTAAAAGTTGGTGCTCGGAAACGGACACCGGGATGTCGTACTGGTTCCCATAAATGAGGACCGTGACGGTATCGGATTGAAGCGTCAACAGTTGTCCCATCGTAAAGTGACGGTCAAGTGGTCGCATAAGGTTCATCCTCTCTAGAAAGTTAGTGTGTCCTTCTTCTGTTTTTGATGCTCGATGCGTTCCTGGACGATACATTCTGCCGTCGTGAGGAACGTCGGCTTGAACTGGTCCGTCGTCATAATGTCCTCGATTCCCTCGGTCTGCATCAGCGCCTGCAGGAGCTCTGTCAGGATTTGTCCGTGACGGTCAGAACGGTTCGCGGCGAGCCGAATCCGCTCGAGTTCCGTTGACACCTGCTCGTTCATCAACTCCTCGAAATGACATGTAACCTGCGTGCTGATCGAGCGGGTGAGGAACTGCATGTCCCACTTCTCGTCAGCCAATTGTTTATGTTCTTCTGCGATATGATCGATGACCTGGCCGAGATGGCCGAAGCGTTTGTCGTCGGCGAACTCTTCTAAATACGCGATTGTCTCCGGTTTCAAGCGAAGACGGATTTGTCTCAACTCTTTCATCGTCCTCCCTCACTTTCCATATTCGATGTCCCGTTCCAGCTGTTCGAAAGCACGTTGGTTCTTCAAATGTTCGAATTCGTCGTTCATGTGCCGCTCGATCCGGTAGAGTGATTCGTTGAATATCTTTTGTTGTTTGAATGCGCGTCGGACCGGATGTTTGATAGGTTCACTCTTCTCATTCACGTGTTGCTCTTTCGCCAGTTCTCGCATCTCGGAGAGGATGGCATTCCCCATTCGGGTGTAGAGGTCCTGTCGCTTCGTCGTCCGGTACTGCTCGGCTTTCTTCGTGTCGCCGTAGCTGCGACGATGGAACGACACCTCCTGCTCGAGCTTCTCGTTGAAGGCCAGAAACTCTGATTTGAAGTGAATGTCGATATAGCGGTCGGTCAGACGGTCAAGTGATTCACGGAGCGGCTGCATCCCGTTCATGTTGTAGCGCCATTGACGTTTGTCTTCCGGCAAGCGTTCATAGATGTCCTTGAATTGACGGACGAGGTCGGGATGCAGGACACGGTTCTGGAGCGTTGGAATCTTCCGGTTCCGTTTATGCGCGACCAGTTCGTCTCTTATGAACGCGTTCAGCTTCTCCTGTTCTTTCGTCCGGTCGGCGAGGGAATGGATGACCTTCGACTTCATCAGCTCAATCGATTTCGGTTTTCGTTTGCCACGCTCACGCATGTGGCTCGTCTCGACGATGGCGACATGCACGTGGATATTGTCGGTGTTGTAATGCACGGCACCGGTCCAGTAGGCATGGACCATCTTCTCTTTTTGAAGCATCGAATCGACCGCGTTTCGTGTCGCCTGGATCAATCGTTTCTCGTCGACGAGGTCATTGTGGAGCACACCAGTCTCACGTAGCCAGGTGTTGTCGAACGAGATGACGTCCTGCCAGAGGATGCTCCCGTTCTCTTGCGCGTGCTTGAAGATGTCGCGGACGACGCGACGCTTTTCGTCATCCAACAGGTCGTCCTCGCGTGTGAACAGACCGCTCGATTTCATCTCGTCCCCCATGTAATCATGGTACGTCTCGAACTGTTCGCGGCTGTCTTTGGCGTCCGGTCGATTGATGTAGTCGAGGTACGTCGTGTAACGACGTGACTTCTTTTTCGTGCCCGGCACCTTGAACTTCGACTTGATGACAACGCCCGGCGTCTCACGCATCCTGCATCACCTCGTTCAACAACCGGGTCAACTCGGCGAGCTCGTCCGCGCTCCGTTTCAGGTGGAGCGTGTTCGCCTCAAGCTGTCGTTCGAGTCGCTCGACCTGCGTCGATTGGATGCCGTTCGCGCACCAGGAGGCGAGTAGTTCTTTCAAATATTGTTGCCGTGAGTGGTTATGTTCCTTGGCCCATTCATCGATTTGCTTTACGATGACGGGGTCGATGTCGCGGAGTAATAGATCCATCTGTCTGACCACCTTCCTAGAGGCTGTATATTGCCGAGGTCCTAAAAGTTCGTTCAAAGAGCATAAGGGGAAACTGCTATCACTTGTCGTGATAGCCCAGGCAGAGCCTGGGGTTTCCGTGATATCACCAAAAGTCCGAAAACGGCACGAAATGTGCCGGTGAAACCAGCGATTTGGCACGAAATGTGCCACTTAAATCGACAGTTCCCGGAGCCGGACGCGCAATTTGTCGTGCTTTTCTTCGAGCGCTACGACCGACTGTTCGAGCTTCTCGAGTTCAAGTGTTAGCTCGTCACGCTTCCGGCCGATGTCAAAAATCTCGTTCTCCTGTTCGACCTGTTCGTCGAGCGAGAGATAGGGGAGTTCGCTTTCGAGCTCCTCTTTGTCACGGTCGATCCGTGTGATCTGTTGCCGCTGCGCTTCGACTGACTGCTGCGCTTTTTCTAACTGGCGTTCGGTCTCCGCGAGCTCGTCCTCGACGAATAGTCTCGTGAAAGTTGTCTCGTCAGATGAGGTGTGGCTCGCCTTTTGGATGGTCCGATGGTCGGCATAGAGGGACGTCAAAAGACCGTTCTCCCGTTCCTCGGGTGTGAGTTCCTCGATTGATTGCGACTTATCCAATCCGTAGATCCGGACGGCGAGTTGGTCGAAGTCGTTCGGCACGTCCTTCAATTCGAGAACGTATTGGTCGTTCCGTTCATAAAGCAAATCAACTTCCTTCTCCGAATCCGGACGCGCTTTATAGACATAGCGGAAGAGATGATCGTTCGTGTTACCTGGTGTTTCATCGAGTGAGAGTCGGACGCGCATCGTTCGTTTTTCCGTGTCATAACTCCAGGCATGGAGCGTCACGGTCTCCCCGTTCGAGAGCCGGATTACCTCATTGATCGGCGTCTCATTGACCGGTGCCTCTTCAGCAAAGAAAAACGACGAGGTGCCGAAGAAGAGGAAGCCGATGACAAAGAATACCCCGAGTCCGAGATAGAAACGGGAGACGTTCTGGGTGAGACGGCGTCGCGTTTGTCGTCGCATCTAGATCCCTCCTTCCGATGTCAGGTCTTCCATCTCGGTGACAACTAAACGCCCGTTGATGGACTCGAACGTCAGGGCCAACAGCTCTTGCGTCGTCTCTTCATAACCCGTCTCGGTGATCAACAGGTCCTGTTCGAACCGGACTAGACAATCTTCTCCGGAGACAGAAGGGAACACCTCGATATCGCGGACGGTCGTCTCGAACGTGCCGACATCACTCCCGTCCGCGGCGAATAACGTGGCCGCGAGATCTTCCGACATGACCTCTTTCGCCTGTCGTTTCTGGGTCGTGTAACTGTCCTTCGTGATGGTGAAGGCATACTCGATGAAGCGTGTCGCGCGTGTCACCAGCTCTTCCATTCGTTCCATCTCCGTCGAAGCGACGACTGGTGAAGTGTCTGACGGCGTATCCTCGGAGGTTTCCGATTCAGAGGGAGTGACGCTCTCATGTTTCGTCTCACTAGGGTCTGAAGTACTCGTGACAGCCGTCACTTGTTGATAGAAAAAGGCGTTCGCCGCGAGTGAAATCAGAAGCAGTACCCCGAACAGATACGCGAGGTGACGTGCGGTGAAGTTCATTCCTCCTCCTCCTTTCCATACATCCATGACTCAAAATCCGAAGACCGGTGCGGGGTCGATATGTCCGGACCATTCGCTCGTCTTGATTTCGAAATGCAAGTGGTTCCCGCTCGATCGGCCGGTCGTGCCGCAGTACCCGAGCGCTTGCCCAGCGTTGATCTGTTGCCCGGTCTGGACGCCGAGACGACTCAGGTGCGCGTACGCCGTGATGTAGTTGTCGTGCCGGACCTGGACGAGATTGCCGTACGGTCCACGGTCCCCACTATAGATGACGGTGCCACTCTTGACCGCGTGGATCGTGTCGGACGGGGTGCAACTGAAGTCGATCCCGGTGTGGTTGTCCCGTTGTCCGAAGACGACGCGCCATCCGAAACGCGATGTCACGTTGAGCGGGATGGCGAGCGGGGAACGTAACCCCGACAACAGTTCTTTCGTGATGACCCGGTCGGCGACGGCGACCGGCGCGAGATATTTCAACACCGCGTCGACATACTCGATGTCCCCGTAACAGGCACCGTGCTGGACCGCGCTCGGGCGATGACAACGATAGATACCGGTGTGTTTCACACGCTGATACATCATCTGCGAAAACGAAATGGCGAGCTCTTTCGAGTAACGTCCGCCGTTCTCCTGGACATACTCGATAAACCCGCCGCCGAAGTTGTAACTCTGTAACGTGAGCTGCACGTCACGGTTCGCCCGTTCGAAGACGGAGGCGAAGTGTTCGACGCCGTAGACGATGCTCTCCTCGGGGGAGGTGATGCATCCGATTCGTCCGCACTTCGATTCGCTCGCTTGCATCGGGTCACTGCCACGGCCGCCACTCTCCTGCATCATGAGCGCGAGTACGAGGTTCGTCTGTTCGGTCAGTCCGTGCTTCGTCAGTTCCGATTCGACCAAGCCACGATATTGGAGCACCTGGTCGCTTACCTGTAGACCTCCTGCGGTATTGAACGTGACGTCGGTCGGTTGTTCATTCTGGACACCCGTGAGCGTGTCGAGGATTCCGACAACGAGGATGACCAGGAACAACACGAGTGTCGCAATGCCGAGCAGGATGAGCCGCCACTTGAGCGTCGCGAGCTGCCATTTGGCTGTGACGGCGAAGCGGGCCGTCCGTTTCGTGGCCGCCCACATCAGGCACCTCCACCGAACAGGGCGAGCTCTTCGGGCGCGACATCGACGTCAAAAATGAGGTTCTGCACACCCGAGATACTGAGGACGACACGCCCCGTCTCAAGTGAGGGGATGATCCGCATCTCGGAGTTCGAGAGTTGGCCATCAAACACTGTTTGGATGATTGGGATGCTCTCCGCGTCCTGTTCGCCGATAATCTTGTATTGCGTCAATTGGAAGAGTGACTTGACGTTCTCCGCGTTCTCGGACTTCGATCCGGCCGGCACGAAGTCGGTGATCAGATGCGACACGAAAAAGATGCCGCCGAAATACTTGCGCGCCTCGCGCATGCAACGTTGCAGATACAGGATGGCCGGTTGGGCGATGTCGCGCGTGTTGATCAAGTGGTGCGCCTCATCGATGACGATGAGGTACTTGCATGCTTCTTCGGTCCGGAGCACGCCCTGGTTATAGGCCTTCAGTTGACTCGAGCCGTTGGCAATCATCCCGTCCCACAGCATGTTCATCAAAGAGAACACCTGCGCTTGGAATACCTCGTCGCGCAGGCTTGTCAGGTTCCGGAGCGGGAACGAGACGATGAGCTCCTCGTCGAACCGGTCGATCGAGGAGTGGCCGTCGAAGATGTTGCCGTAGTTATGGACGAGGTTCGTGACGGCGAGCTCGATGTTCTCGAGACGCCGCACCCGATTCGGGCTGATTGCTTCCTTGATCGACGTGCGCGTGTCGTCCGTGTAGAGCTCACGACGCACGAGATGTAAGAAATCGGAGAACGTCGGGTATCGATTCGCCGGATGCGTCGTGATCGGCAGTTCACCCTGTTCGTCCCAGAGCCCGTGCCGGACGTACAAATCCCGGAGCAGGATCTCGAACTCGTTCGTCTCTTCCTGCGTCGCCGCCGGGTTGATGTAGTGATAGAACACGGCCATCTTCGAGAGATGCTGCATGAACGAGAGCGCCTCGTTGGCGCTGCCATCGTTATTCGTCACCGTCTTATAGACATGGAGCGGGTTGATGAGCCCGGCCGACCCGTCGAGCGCGATTTCTTTCCCGCCGAGCTGGCGTACGAGGTCCGAGAACTCGCCGGTGACGTCGAGGATGCGGATCTTATTGCCCTTGATCGCCTGATCGAGCACGGTCTTCTTGAGGAGCGTCGACTTGCCGGACCCCATCTTGCCGATCATGAGCGCGTTATAGAACTTGCGCTGTTTGTCCTTATGGAACAGGTCGAAGATGACGCTACCGTTCGTGTCGGTCGTCCCGTAATACGTGCCGGTCGCGTCCTGGAGCGACGTGAAGTGGAACGGATAGCCGCCGGCGATGGAGAGGGACGGGATCTCTTTCCCACGGCGCCGGTTCGGGAGCTTTTGTTGCTGATCATAGCTCGTGAACAGGCTCTGCCATTCCCACTCCTGTTCGTTCAGGAAGATTGTCGAGCGGAAATTCCGGGCCTCGAGTTCCTCCATCACTTCCTGCACTTTTACCTCGAGTGCATCGAGCGTTTTCGCCTTCACATAGAGGCGCAGATGCAGATATTTCATCGTCTCGCCCTGGGTGATTTGTTCGTAAAGCTCGTTCAGTTCCTTGTACGTCTCCCGGGCGTCGATGCGGTCGATGTTGTCCTTCGCGTTCTCGAAGCGTGTGTTCTGTTCGGCCATCGACTTGTTGATGGTCTGGATGATCTCGCGCTTGTCGGCCGTCCCGATGTCGAGCGTCGTCAAAACGCCCGGCATGTTCAGGATCGGTTCGAGCCAGTAGTCATAGACAAGCGACTGATATTTATAGACATGGAGGCACGACAGATAGCCGTCACCGAGCCGGACGAAGTTGGCCTCAAACCGGATGCCACCTTGTGGCTGAATCTTGGCGATGACGTCAGGGTTATAGCCTTTCTCAATCTTGACGGTCTCCGGGTCCTGTTGTTTGGATAACTTGGCACGTAGGCGCTGCCACATGCGCGTCACTCCTTTCTTCAGGCGTCGAGTTGCGGTTTCGTGTTCGGGTTGTTCAATTGATAGAGCACATGGATTTTCTGGTCGAGCGTCAGCTCGCGCATCGGGTTCGAGCGGCGAAGCAGTTTATAGAGGTGCGTCTTCCGCTCACGTAGCGTCCGCTCGTCGTCGGCATAAAAAAAGAGGAGATAATCGCGATTGGTGCGATGCTCCTCGAGGTATTCGAGCTCCTGCTTCTTTTTGAGTAAAAAGGGCAGGTAGGCCGGAGTCTGATTTTGTCGAATCTGTCGTTCGATGCTGAGCTTCTGCCGCTCGAGACTGAGCGGTGTGTTCAGTGGCACGACCTTGAGCGGGTTCGTGTACGCTTGCAGAAGATAGGCGAGCGAGAACACGTCATGGTCTTTTTCCTCCTCATTCAAGGAGTAGATGTCCTTTGAGGTGAGCTGGATCATGTCGAGATAGGTCCCGTCGCGCATCTCGAACGCCTCGGTCCCAGTGATGTCGACGACCGGTATCAGTTCGGCGACCGTCGATTTGACGACGACCCTGTCTTTGACTTTCCGTTTCTCGACTACGTCCTGTTCGTCGAGCCAGGTGCCTGTGCGTCTCGGTTCCCTTAGTGTGTCTTCAATGAGAGCCATCTCAATCACGTCCTTTCGCCTGCGCATCGAGCGCGAGATAGGTGTCTTTGCGTTTGATGAGCGCGTAGTAGAGCGCGTGGACCATCCGTTTTTGCGGATTAGTCGCCGGCCGGAGCACCATGAACAGCCCGAAGACGACGAGGAAGACCGTGAACGGGATGTGCAGCACGGACGGGATGAACGGGAGCGTCACGAGCCGGAGCACGATGAGCCCGACAAGGAACAGGAAGTCATGCAGATAGAGCATCTTATTGATCTTCAGTTCGGTCGTGACTTCGTTCGGGATCCGGTATTTACGCATGGGTCATCACTCCTTCTTCTCAATATTGTCAGGACGCGGTGGCGAGGTAGGGTAGATCCGTCGCGTCTCTTCCTGGTGCTGGCTATGACGATGCGTCTGATTCTCACGCACCTGTTCGATGACCTCGGTCTCGACGTCGAGCACGGTGTCCTGATGGATGGTCCGTCGGGCGCGGCCTTGGCGTTTCTCTGTTGACGCATCATTCGAATCCATCGTAGAGGACGAAGACGAGGATGAGTCGCCTGAAGGTGGTACCTCATGAGATGTCGGTGTCGTCACGTCATTTCTGTCTACTGATTCATCGTGACGATGGCCTGGTCCGGATGTAGTATCGGTGGACCCGGTGACCGATTCGAGAGTCGACGAATCCGGGATTGGAGAATGAACAGAACTTGAATGATCGTGAATCGACTCCGGTCTTGATGTCTCCGATGATGTTGTTTGATGGTCGGGTCTAGTTTCTGTATTTGATTCAGGGTTCGTCGCATGAATCGATTCGGGAGACGAAGTACGCTCCGACGCTTCGTTCACGTGTGGAGAGCCTTGCGCTTCAAGTTCTGATTCTTGACCACTGATTGATTGCGCAACGTCTTGCGGACTTGTCCGTTTGTCTTGATCAGGTTGAGTACGACTTGCGGTTTGATTCGTCTGAGCAACACCATCTGGATCGGTTTGTCTATCGGCGTCCGTCCGCTGTGGAGCTTGGGCCGCCACACTAAGCGGTGAACCGTTCTTGGGCACGGCGGTTGGATCCATCCGGGTCGTCGCGGCCTCATGAAGCGATGGCATCTTTTGTGCGCTTTGTGTGGCACGCGCGACCTTCGAGACCGCATGGGCACCGGCCGAGGTCACGCCTTTCCCGGCAGCATAGGCGCCGAGCGCGACACCCCAGCCCCGTTTGAGTCCGGCATCGATCCCAAACAGCCGCTCGACCATGTTCGGTCCATCAATCAAGGCGACCGAGAAGGCGATGAGGGCGATCAGGTAGGCGAACCCGTCCAACGTCTCCGCGAGATAGGCGGTCCCAATCGTGTACAACTTGATGGAGACGAAGATCAGGATGATCACGAGGAACGTGTTCAAAATGCTCTGGATGACCTTCTTCGTCTTTTGACCACTGTGCAGGTCGGCCGGTGCGACGAGGATCGCCAAGACATAGTTGAAGGCGAGCTCGAACGACAGGCGCGCCAGTTTGTAGGCGATCGAGAACAGCGTGAAGCCCATGATCCCGAGCGTGACGAAGATGGTCAACCAATTCGGCTGATAGCGGTAGTAATACTGGTTGTTCCACTCGACGCCACCTTGATCGAGTTTACCGAGACTTGTCTCTTTTCCGTTCCATAGAATATAGGACTCGGCCAATTTGTTTCCGGTTGCCGATAAGTCATAGTTGTTCTTGTCGAAAATCTCATTGATTCGGATATTATCAATTAACTCAGTCGGAATGGCATTTAATGATTCGCCGGTAGCAGCATCAAAATTCTTCGAATCGTGCTCAATCAAATCATGTACATTCCGTTTTAAGATACTCTCAGATAATGAGGCTTCTCCGTCATAGAGCGAATCTGTTCCGATTTCTGCGATTGCTTCATCAGAGAATTCCTGAATTCGACTCATAGTTGGTGAAAGTAAACCTAAGATCAATAGTGTGATGAATAGATTGATCAAAAAACTCTCACGTTCAAATTTCTTTTGGAAAATCAACAAGTACCCAGTGAACAAGAAGCTTCCTGCTAAAAGAACATACAAAAAAGGTTGAATCGTAAGAACGAATTCAACCACTTGGTCATTATTGAAAAATGTATTGGTTAATAGGATTTGATCCGTGATTGATTCAAGGCCGTCAATCAAGACTGATAGTCCTCTGACAAGAATCCATCCCATTGAACGCAGTGCGTCATTGACCATACTACTTATTTGGAGTACGTCTTCGTATTCCTGTAATTTGTTGATTAAATCGGAATCAGCCATTGAAAGACCCCCAATCTACTGAGTCCTAGTAAAGAAGTCCGCTAACTGTTGTTCGTAATTGTCCGCCGTCAACATTCCAACATTGATTTCATCTGTGACGTTTCCATCTTGAATGGAGTATAGAACGGCACCTTTTAGTTCGTCAGTGTAGTCAAAGTTACCACGATCGACAAGTGTCTCGCCATCTGGCTGAAACGTATTATAGAGCGTGACTTGTTGGCTCTCTTCGTTCGCTACCTCTTTTACGAATTCGACGAACTCTTCGAATTCACCATCTTCTTCTTTTACAATCAGCAAATAATCATCCTCTTCGGCTGTCATGACCTTCTCAACGTGTTCAATATCACGTTGAACCAAAGACTCATTGGAATTTGAGCAAGCTCCAAGTAAAAACAAGCTGATTCCTAAAGTACCCGCAAGTAGTTTCCTCATAACGTTTACCCCTCCGTCAGACGATTTTCCCCTTCAATAGATCCGCGACTTTTAAATTGACGCGGAAGTCGAACTTATCTATTAGTGTAACAGTTTTCGGGGTGTCTGAGGTGTCGTCCTGATAGACGGTCAGAAAGCCATCGGTCGTCTGGATATTGAGCACATCGCCCCGTTCGAGGCGGACGCGCTGCGTCTCGATGATCCTCGCGACGACACGCAATTCGTTCTGGATTCGCTTCTCTCTCGCACTCTCGGCCATGGGTTCGTCCCCCTCTCTACAGTGTGCCTTGCTTCAGTTTCTCGAGTCGCTTCGCAATCATCGTGCTCAGAAAGCTCTTTTGGCTGTCAGTGACGTCGTAAACTCCTAAGTTCAGGTTCGTTTCGAACTCAGGGAGGGGCATCCCACCGATGTCATGTCCTTCGAACATCGAGCGGAGGATGCTGTCCTGAAGCACATCGCATACCGTCAAGGACTTGTCTTCCTGATTCGATGGAGCGTTGATTTCCGTTTCGTCCTCTTTCTTCGCGAAACGGACGCGGATCTGTTCGAAGTCGAGACCGGCGTGACGGCAGGGGATATCGATGTCATGCAGGGAACGGTCCGTGTCGAAGTCGTCCGCCAGATATTCGTAGCGGTACTTCATCGCCGTCCTACCGCTCAGGAAGATCGGATACGACTGGATGCGCCGTTTCTTCGTGTCCTGGCGCTTGATGACGCGGATGATAAGCATCTCGCCTTCTTTTAATCCCATGACTTCGGTCGCTGTCATGAGCCGACGGCCGTCCACGTTCTCCGTCTTCGATTTCTTGAGCGAGAACGTCTGCCCGGACCGGGATTTCGTGACGATGGTCGCCTCACCGAGCTTCTTCGAGATCAGTTCGGCGGTCGACTCGTCCGCGGTCAACAGATAGTGCGTGTTCCCACAGTTGCCGTCGATCGTCTTCCAATCCTCCCCGTATAGGTTCTCGAGTTGGGAATAGGCCTGGATGACGAGGTTGAAGCGCATGTTCCGACCGAGACAGACCGTGATGATGTTGGCCATGCCCTCGATCGGCGGCATGTTGCCGAACTCGTCGAGAAGGAAGACGACCTGACGCTCGCATTTACCTTGTTTCGTCTGCGAGGCGACTCGAGCGAGCGCCGTGTATACCTGCTTGATGTAGAGCGACGCGATGACGTTGAATGTCGGGTCATAGTCCGGGACGATGAGGAACACCGCCACGGGACTCATCTGGTGCATCACCTCACGGATCTGTATCGTCCCGTCGATTGCGTAGTGGAAGCGACCGCTCTTCTCGTTATGCGCTTCCAGCTGGATTGTCGCAGTGCTTGAGTCGGTCGAGATATGAACGGCGTCTCCAATTTGGAGTGACGACGTATGGTATACGATGAAGCTGCCATCGTCATCGGTCGTGAGCGCATGGGTCGTCCCGTCGGGGAATCTGAACGTGAGCCGGGTCAGTGGCTCGGCCCGTCCGCTGATCCAACGGTTGAATCCGATGCGTCGCATGTCGAGCGAATTCATCGACGTCAGTTTCCCGGTCCCGTTCAACGTGAAGATCCCAAGCTTCGCGTTCGTATTGGCCAGGATACTTGCCCGCGTCTGCCCACCGGAGAAGTGGAGCGTCGCGAATTGGAGCCGGGCCGGATGGTTCTCCGGGAACTGTTGAAAGAACTCGTCGAGTGCTGAGATTTCCTGTCCTTGCCGCGTCACTACCGTCCTTGAGCCCAAATCCGAGAGCATGAGGGCGACGTTGTACATGTTGATCTTCTCCGGCGTGTCCTTCGCCTCCTCACAGAGTCCGAGGATGAGCGCCGTGCACAGGTCGATCGACGAGTTGGCCCAGAACGGGTCCCGTGCCTTTGGGTCATGGTACAACATGAAGGCGACCGAGCGTGCATACTGTTGGGCGAGCGAGTAGTTCTCCTCGAGGAATGCGTCGATTGTCAGCTGCAACAGATTGTATGACATCGATTGGAGCGGGTTCATCAGGTTCAACACCTCGACCTGATAACCGCGTTGCTCGAGCGACTCCTTCGAGGCGGCGAAGAGCTCACCTTTCGGGTCGTTGATGATCAGGCTCGCTTGGTCACGCGCCCGGCTGTATAGGTCAATCGTCGAGAAGACGAACGTCTCGCCCTTCCCGGACCGGGTCGTCCCGATGACCAGGTTGTTGACGGGCGAGTCATCGATGAACAGCTCGTTTTTGACCCGTCCTACGGGGACACCACCTGATCCGTCATACCGTTTCTTCCGGTCCGGTACGCGGCGGTACTGTTGTTTCAGTTCATCGAATGAGGTGAAGCGGGCACTCCCTTTCTGATTCTTCCGCAGATCCCGGAAGTTCAGCCATACCTTGCCGAACACGACAAGACCGATGAACAGACTGAACGCGATTAGTACGAGCAAGACAGTCGAAGAGGGAAGACTCACCTCCAAGAACAAAGAGGGTGAGAGCGTCGGAATCGCCGCTCCGGCCAAAAGCCCTTCCTTTAGAATTGGGGTCATGATGTGTCGAATGATGTTGTAGACCCCGTTCAACAGATAAAAAATCCCGACCGGCAGCACCATTAGGCAGAACAGGGCGGGGAAGATCAGACGTATCGGGAATCGTGGTGACAGAGACTGAGTTCTCAATTATTTCACCTACCTTAATCTGAATAAAGAATTGTATCTAGGTTAACTTCTTCTGCAGCGATAGTGGCTTGAATCTTCTCACGAGCCGAAGTGTCCTTGCTAGAGGTCTTCTTCAGTTTCTCGTTCAGTCCGTTGATAGTGGCCGTGATATCTTGGTATTTATCAATCTTTACTTGTGCGGCAGGGTCGTTCGTCTTGGACGCCCATTCGTTTGCAGATTCGATGTCCCCGAGAAAGAGATAGGTGATCACTTTCGCGGAGACGCGGGGAGCAGTCCACTCCACGTTATCCGCCTTGGCCACGGTCTCATGGTCCCGTTCCAGTACAGCGATATCGAACGCGCCCTCATCGGTGGGATGTGACGCTTGGAAGTCCTGGAGCCGTTCCAATCTCTCCTTATCGGATAGATCGAGTCCGGCTAACTTCGTTTCGATCAGGATGGGGTCATCCGTGAGCTCGAGCGCTTTCTGGTCTTCTCGTTCTGCGAGATAGAGGTCGACCAATAGGGAATCCTCTTCCTCGGACCGGTCTTTTCGTTCCAGTAAATCGATTAGTGAGGATTCCTGACCTTGGAGCGCCTGGTCGTAAGCATCTAGCCACACCTGTTCGCCCCCGGTTACTTGCTCAGCGTGCGCCTCTTTATCGATGAACCATTGGGTGGCAGTGAACAACGATGTGAAGAGGATTCCAGCCGTGGCCGCCCCGTAGATGAGGCGGCGTTGCAGGCGGGTCAGCCGTGACTGATAGGTCGACGAGACAGTTGTGATTGGTTTAACGGACTGGCGCTTATAGTCGTCCGGTGTCTCGGCCTCGATCTCGTCGAGGAGCCACATCTTCTTCGCGTTATCCTCTTTCTTCGTCCGAATCCGTTGTACCCGGTCCTTCACTTGATGATACAGGTTCGGATAGGTCCCTCCGGTCCCGAACGTGAACGTCCCTCGATAGAGCAGTTCATCTTTCTGGTCGAACAGCCGGAAGTCACCGGAACAGTTCGTCCCTTCCTCGGTACGCGCCTGGTGCAGCTCATGGGTCGCGATGACCGCCTCGGCGAAGGTGAGCCGTTCATAGTTCTGGATCCGTGTGTCAGGCACGTCGGTGAATCGTACAAACAGCATCTCGTTCCTCCTCTCGTTTCAAGCAACAAAAAAAGCCTTCCGATTGGAACGCTACGTAAGTGTTCATTAGAATTTGATATTCTGGTCGACCATCTCGGCAAGCGTGAACGCACCCATGACGATGATCAGGCCGACGGCGCCCCCGACGAGCCAACCGACGGCCTTCGAGCGACCACGATCACCGCCGAAGATGAAATAGAAGCCCCCGATGGCGAAGGCGATGGCAGCGGCGATGACGGCGAGTCCCTGAAAGAACTGAAGCAAGCTGAGCCCTGTCTCATTAAGTCCCATGTCGTTCCCTCCTTAGTCCTGGTGCGCCGACGACTTGAAGCTGAGCTTCGCCTCGAGCGCCTCTAAAATGAGTTCCTGGTTGTCCTGGATAACCTGTTGGTGCTGTTCGTCGAGCCATTCCTCGTAGTCCTTCCCACGGATGCGTAAGAGTTTCTCGGCGAAGCTACGGTTCTGTTTCTGTTCTTTTGATGCCACAGTACACACTTCCTTCCCTTGATTTCGTGATGTGCAGCAGCACATCATTAAGGACAGTCGGATTCGGTGCGGTGGGTTTCTAGCCGTTCCCCCACGAACTCCGCTCCTCGTTGTGATGAGGAACTGTACAGGGTTTTTCGATGACCCGGAACGATGCGGTGACCTTGTGGCGAGTTTTAGGCGACTCTCGCCGAACCATCTGTGCGTAGATCCCGCCCACCCGGTCACTGGTGAGGGACACGCCGGTATGTGATTGGAGGAGACCATCCTTAAGGATGTGCTGCTGCGTCGATGTCGGTTACTGTCGGACTCTTTTCCGTTTCTTGACGTGGATGAGCTCGTCATCCGGGTTCTTGCGCTTGGCGAGCACGTGCGCGTCACAGACGACCGTACGGATTCGATAGTAGAGTTGCGTCAACTGGATCGTCTCGCCGCTCCCTTTATCGATGCCGATGAAGCCATGCAGCTCATACGTCTTCCCGTCGAACGTACGGACCGAGTCGGCTTGTGGCAGTTCCTTTAGGTCGAACCGGCGTCGCTCGAGCTTGGTGACGGACCGCTTCGCCCCGTAGCCGAAGTCGATGGCGTCCCATGGCACCGTCGCGAGCGTGTGCCCGAACGCGCGGGCCAGGTGATTGATGTCCGCGATCGACGGCACCGAGCGGTTCTGTTCATATTGGCTGATGGCGGGCTGTGAGATTTCTCCGAGTGTCTTCTCTGACAGTTCGACCTGTGACCAGCCCGAGAGCCGGCGGTTCTCCTTCAACCACTCCCCGAATCGATACATAAGCCTTCCCCTTTCTGTAAACCAGAGCGGCGACCAAACAGATGTTTCCTTTTGTTGGTTCCAATATAGCAGGATTAAGTTTAAAAATCATCAGTTTTCTGATATGTCAGAAATTTTACAATTGACGATTCTTGTCGAATCCGCTCTACGTGAGGGTTTATGGGCAACAGAAACTCAATATTATTTGAGTTGTCGCACAACTGTAAAAAAATAACGCTTTGAGTATAGAAAATAATGACAAGTATTTTGATTTCAAGAGATTGTGGTAGGGTAGAGGAGTAGAAGGGTTCGTAAAGAATAAGGAGATAAGAGAGTACTTAGATCGTGGGGTGAGCAAGTGGAGTTGAACGAGGCAATCATCGAGCGTATGAAGGAGCTCGCGGCGGAACATAATATGACCATTCACCAAGTCGTTAAAAAGGGCGGATTGAACCAAGCAACGATTTCAGAGTTGATGAGTGGACGTACAAAACATCCGAAGGTGAGCACCATACAAAAATTTTGTAATGGCTTAAATATCTCATTGAATGATTTTTTTAATAGCAATAAATTTGATTAGTCTATTAAAAATATTTTCTAAATTTATATAAAGGGCTAATGAGTACTTATTTAAATTATAAGAATGGGCACAAACCATCTGCTTTAATCTAATTCTCAAAAGAATTTATTGAGATTTTTTTTATGAGCCATTAATTAACTAGCTGAGTTGGAAATTCGTTATATAAAAAACAGTACAAACTTAACTTTCATTGAAACTTTTTGAGATACAGATTTTAAACTAATTATTTTAATGGTATTATTATCCTTACTGACTATCATTTATCAATATATTGTAAAATAAAAAGCGAAAAGGATTATATTATGAATTATATAGACTATAAATTATTCATTAATTTTGCTGATAACTGTATAGAACTAAAAGAAGTACCGATTAACTATGATTACTATAGCTTCATAAAAGATAACATTAATGAAAACAGTGAACAGATAGCGATTCCTTCTAACATCATGATTTCTTTTTTAAAACATAACTTTTCAAAGAAGAGAGCAGAAATTGTACATTTAGATTTTATGGATGACGATGAAGATTACCATGCTCATCTTGACCAGTTAATTAATCAGATTAATAAAAATAGAGAAGACTTTTTTATTTTAAGTGATGAATTATCTTTTTTATCTGACAGTAAAACAGTTGAAATAAGAAGTTTAAGGTTAAGATTTATTACAAACAATCAACCTGTCGACATTACTATTTTTATTAATGGAAAAGTTTCAGCTTCAAGTAATGAAGTAACTTCTGATGAGCTATCAGAAATGACTGATTGGTTATGGGAGCAAGTCAAAGAATGGATATAAAAAAAATATTAACCTTTATTGACCTAGTGTTACCTTTTTTTGTAGTAATCGGATCTATATTTTTCAATGCTGTATGTTTAATAGAGCCACCTTTCATTCCGGATAAGTTTCATTGGTCAGTTAGTCTGGCAATTTATGCTGCTCTTTTGAACGTTATAAGCAAGGTCACATTAATTCATTTCCAAGATAAACTATCTGAAATTCGTTTGGTTTACTCAATTGATCCGGATGAATATCTCGAAAATCAAAGTGCTAGAGTTAATTTTTCAGAAGATGGTGCTGTTGTATTTATAAATATAATAGTAAGTGGTTCTCCAAAACGTATCCTTGCCTCTAAAATAAATTTAGTGTTTCCAATCGGTGTTACTATTCAAAAAACCCAAGAATCTCATTTGAAATACCAAATTAATAAGAAAGACAACTCAATAATTATTGAACTTAATCAGGTCTTTAATCATAACCTTAAAAAAAGTCTTAACAATCACTCTGCAGAAATAAGTTTTAGATTAATGAAAAAAGATAGAGTAATTAATTCTCCTGTTGAAACGCGTTTAGAGTCGAAGTCTTGGAATACTGAATTAAATTGTAACGAATTATATCTACTGAAATGAGGATCAGCTTATGGCGTGGACAAGATGGATAGATAACGAAACGGATAGTCTCAATCAATCTATACAGAAATTTTTGAGTGACAACGAAGAATTAAATAAAAATTCGACAGTACGTTATGAAAATCTTAAAAAGACTAAAGTCTATAGTAGTGACCAATTATTTTCATTTAATGGTCAATCCATTAACTATAACGTTGTAACTTTCTCACTTAATTCAGTTGTTGGTGACAACATTACCCAAGTCAAAGGTACTATTATAATTTATTCTATCGCCGAGAGAATCCACTATATAATTAATCGAAACTCGGATGCAAAAAAATTTTTACGATTACTTTTGAATTACAAGGTTAATAATGCAATTTTAGAGCATAATCCCAATTTCAATAACGATATATTCCTTTGGTGTGTAAAACGTGTATTTGAAAGAAAAAATATTTTCACATTAAATACATCAACAAAACCTGACAAAAAATTAGTTATAAATTCAATACTAGGTATGAAGGGACAAACATCCGATTTAAATAAACTTACTGCTACAGGTAGTTCAGTTTTAAATTTAGTAAGTACCCTTGCACTTCTACTGGAAAGTCACTTGATTGAACAGACCAAAATTCGCCTTGAATATACAAACCACAATAATCTTGAAATTGGTTTAAACAATAAAGGCGTAATTGATATTGATTTTAGAAGCTATATTGGTCAACACAATGATAACAATGAGGTCGAAAAGACCGCTAAAATTGTATTACTTGCTTATTTAGAAGTGATACCAGCTCTAATCGATCAACTTGAAAAAGATCAACGTTTAAACAAGTGGAATCATCTAGAGAAAAGTACGTTTTTGACAAACATTGAAAAAGAAATCGGAGAAAGAATTAATAAGATGAAAAAAACATTTTTAGAAGAGCAAGGTAAACTGAATATTTAATAAGAGTTTATTTGGTTCTTAAACTTAACGTGATTTAAATAATCACGTTAAGTTTTTTATTTATTAACTTGTGATAATATAAGATTATCGCAAGTTAATTATTTTTATTTGATATACAATTAAATGATGTATTACTTTATAATCACTAAAATATACTGTAAAACATCTGTATACAATGAAGAATACATATGTATTACATAAAAAACATTAGATACTAAGGGTATGTTTTTATTATTGATGAAAATTGATTAGAAAAGAGGAAGAGACATGGAAATCGAGAAAAAGCAGCAGGCGTTCGAAGTGGCATTGCGAGAATTGACCGGGGCGAATCCGAAATTAGCCGAGGCGCTGAAAAAGGACCATATCGATCTCGATACGTTAACTGACATCGAAGTAATTGAATTGTTCTGGGCAACGGAATTATTCCCAATCTACGCTGATAAGAGTCCGCACACGCGTCGTGCCTATAAGCAAGATCTCGAGTTCGTTCTCAGTTTTGTGATGACCAATACCGAAGGTCTAAAGCGCTTAACCGTTCTAGATATTCATCGTTATTTGTTTGACGTAAACGAGCAATATTCACCTCGCACGGCACAACGCAAGAACAATATGTTAAAGCGTCTCTTAACTTACCTTCATATTAATCAATATCATCAACACAACTTAGCTTTCCATGTGAAAAATCAGAAACGACCAGAGCCCCTTCGTCGAGAAGTTGATTTTGAAGAGATTGAACGCATTGCTGAATCGTTTCGTTATACTGTTCAACGAGCACAAAAAAAGGAGCTCATGGAGCTCCGGAACGAGACGATCGGTTATTTGTTATTGACGACCGGAATGCGTGCTTCAGAACTTCTTTCCGTAAAATTCAATGACGTGAAACGAAATCAACATACATTCTACATCGAAGTAAAAGGGAAACGTGATAAATGGCGTCGAATCCCACTCACCGAAAAAGCGAGTCTTCTAATCAATCGATTGCAGACACTTATGATGATTGAAGAAGTAGATTCTTCTTACATCGCTTTTAGCACGAAGAAGACAGGGAACGCAATGACTTATGAAGCACTCCGCTTAATGACTCATAAAGCTGTGGAGTTCATAGCAGCGGAGACCAATAGTCCCCCACATTGGTTCCGTCGTGCTTATATCACGAAACTTCTTAGTAATGGGAGCCCACTCATTAGGGTCATGGAGTGGGTCGGACACGAGTCGATTAATACTACGAATGAATACCTCCAGTCTGTTAACCAACTCTCAAATTTGACTAAATCTGACTTACCGTTCGAATAATTCTATACTCAATCTATTAAAATTCTATTAATGAATAACAAGTGATTCGATTGTTTAGAATTTGGCCCTCCATAATCTATTAAAAGAATTTACTTCTATCGAACCAATCACTGTATTATTACAAATTTTCAACTGATAATAAAAAAACTTATGCTGATAAACTGATAAAACGAGACAAGAGGAGCATCATTTCTTTCTGGGATGATGCTCCTCTTTTTCATCTATTAAAATACTCATATTTTAAAAATAAGGGGTTAAATGTTTATATATGGCTCATCACCATAAGGTGTGGTTGACACATAAAATCCATCGGATTTGAATCGAACATAGAAAAAAAGCGAAAACTCCGGTATCGTAATTGTTGCTTAGACAAACCACGATTGGAGTTTTCGCCTTGTCCCAACAGTTTATCAAATTACTTCTTCCACTTCCAGACCTTTTTCAGATTCAGATGTCTTCAGACGAAGAACCAAACGTTTTCCCGGTCATCCCGGATCGACATGACATCCCTTGCCCGCTTTGCCAGAGAAAGACAGTCCTGCATTCGAAAAGGCGACGTCGCTTCCGACACGGTTATGCGTGGAACGTCGGTGTACTCTGGATTGAGCTGGATGTCCCACGTCAAAGATGCATCTCTTGTGATTTGACGTTCGTGTATGACTACGGTCTTGGGCTCGTCCGCACCTCCACCGAGGTGTTCCGGAAAGGCATCGCAGAACGTTGTCACGGACGGACGATCTCAGATGTCGCACGTGAATACGGATTACCTTACACGACGGTGGAACGATGGTTTTATCGGTACGCCTCAGTAGAGACAGAAAAGCATACGACAGACGTCCTCGTCGACGAGTTCGCCACACGAAAAGGACATCACTATGCGACGATTACCCTCGATGCCGAGAGTGGTCGACTCCTGTCCATTGTCCCGGGAAGGGACGTCACGGCCATCACGGCTGCACTCCAAGGCATAGCCGGAGACATCCGTTCTGTCGTCAGTGACTTTGCACCGGCGATGGCGAAGGCCGTCGTACATGTTTTCCCGGATGCGAAACATGTGCTGGATCGTTTCCATCTCATCCAGTTCTTCACGGACGCCCTTCGCCGCCGGCGTCGTTTTTTGAACGAGGCTCGACGTCACCATCATGTCCGTGTGATTGACCGTGCTCTCGCCTGTCGTCCGGAGACGCTGTCCCCCGAAGACCGGGAGGTCGCCGATTCTTGCCTTCGGGAAGATCCGTTCATCCGGGACCTCTATCAAGGACTTCAACATATCCGATATGTGCTGAAGGCCACGTGCTATGGACAGGCGAAACGTCGACTGACCAATTGGTTGGACCGTTACCAGTTCCATCCGTGCGGACCTCTCGCAAAAATCGCGAAAGCGATCCGGGGGCGTGAGGAAGCGATGCGTCAGAGCATTGTATCAAGGCTATCAAATGGGAAAATGGAAGGAACGAACAACAAAATCAAGCTCATCAAACGCCGTGGTTATGGCTATCGAAACCTTGAACTGTTCTTTTTAAGATTGTATCTAGAAATCGGTCGTTAAAATAGCAACCACGAGTTATGGTGATGAGCCCAATTATTAGAAATTTACCAAAAAATGGGAGAAGAATATCAAAAATTATTTGAAAAAGTGGAAATAAAACTTTATGAACTAACTAAGGAAGCATACATTTCCTAGACTTCGATCCGCCACAAAGCTTATGGCTGCGATTGCTATTCTACCCTGTTCAAATAATGGAAAAGCGATTTGAAATTCAAAAAAAATTTGTTATAATAGTCACATGAGAATCAATGAAGCATATTAAAACTAAATAATGAAAGCTTTGGAATATAACAGATTTTGTTTGTTGGTTATATTCATTGTGATCTGAACAGGCGGTGGACATATAAAAGGTCCATGCAGCCGGGCTGCAATTTTTGCGGCAGCAGAGTATGTAAATAATAAGGGCATACCTGTGGGACAGTTAATTTTGTTCTATAGGTGTGCCCTTTTTTATATATATATTTCTAAATAAAGGGGAATGAAAAGATGAGATGAAATGGATTTGTAATAATTGGTAAGCAAAAAAACAAAAAATAAGAAAGAGGTTTTAGAAATGGTTGAGTATCTAACAAAAAGTAGGCAAGGACAATTTTTAGTTGTCGGTGTTTTATTTACAATCTTAGGGTTTATCTTTATCCCACTAAATGATGCATACAGTTCCATACTATTTTATATTTCAATTTTCTTTTTAGGCTTCTATGCGGCAAAACATGCTGTTGTTGAAACGATTAAAGATCGCTCACCAAATGTCGACCTATTAATGGTTTTGGCAGCAGTTGGTGCAGTAATCATTGATTTTGAGTCTGAAGGAGCGGCGTTGCTATTGATTTTTGCTGCTGCAGAAGTTTTGGAAGATTATGCAACGAACAAATCCACCAGCGCGATTTCAGAATTAATGGCGCAAGTACCCGACACAGCCCAAGTGCTAAAAGAAAATGGGGATGTAGTGGTTACCCCTACGAAAGAGTTAGTTATTGGGGACATTGTCGTGGTATCGAAAGGTGGTAAAATCCCTATTGATGGCTTGATCGACCGAAATGCAATCGTGAATGAAGCGGCTTTAACGGGTGAGTCTGTCCCAGTAGAAAAAGAGTTAAAGGAGGAAGTTTTTGCCGGAACGATTAATGAAGGAAATGTTTTTCATATAGAAGTAAACAAGACACTGAATCAAACCATGTTTTCCAATATTATCCGGATGGTTGAAGAAGCACAAAACAAACCTTCTCGAATCGCAAAGTTTATAGACCGTATTGAAAGTAAGTACGTGATTGGCGTTTTAATTATCGTACCTATTTTCATCTTCTTTCTATATTATTTCCTAAGCCTACCATTAGAAGAAGCATTTTATCGTGGAATGGTACTTTTAACAGTGGCTAGTCCATGTGCATTGGTGGCATCAGCTACACCGGCTACGTTAAGCGCGATAAGTAATGGAGCCAAAAACGGTATCTTATTTAAAGGTGGAGCCGCAATGGAAGCGTTAAGTACAATGAATATTTTGTATACAGATAAGACCGGAACATTGACGTATGGCGACTTCCAAGTGGTCGATTATCATTTGGACCAAGAGCTGTTAAAAGAAGTCATTTATATGGAGCAACAATCCAGTCACCCAATCGGAAGAGCAATTGTTTCTGCCTTTAAAGAGATTAACTTAGCACAAGTGAATCAAGCAGAATCGATTGAAGAAATTGCTGGTTCGGGAATTAAAAAAGGGGCAATCCTAGTTGGAAAACCGGATGCATTTAAGCAATATGATAAATTTGATCAGTTTGAAAAGCTACTGGAAAAAGGCGATACGACCATATTTGTAGCGAAGGGAAATGAAGTCGTCGGTTACTTCTCACTCCGGGATCGAATTCGTCCGCAGTCAGCGAGTACGGTTGCGGATTTCCAAAAAGAGGGCATCAAGGTTTATCTTTTAACGGGAGATAACGAAAAGGTTGCGGCACAGGTTGCAAAGGAAGTAAAGGTAGATGACTATATTTCTTCCATGTTACCGGAAGATAAAATAGATTTTGTCTTAAAAAGCCAAGGAAAAGAAGAAGTTGTTGGGATGATTGGCGATGGGATCAATGATGCACCCGCGCTAGCGAATGCAGATATCGGAATTGCGATGGGAAGTGGCTCGTCAGTCGCAATGGAATCCTCTGATGTCGTTGTAGTGAAGAATGATTTGTCTAAATTGTTTTATAGCTATCAGCTAAGCAAGAAATTAAATAAAATCATTATTCAAAATGTCATTTTCTCCATCGCTGTTATTGTCAGCTTGATTACTTTAAATATGTTCGGCGTTCTGGGACTTCCTTTAGCAGTACTATTCCATGAGGGCTCCACAATCCTCGTCATCTTAAACGGCTTGCGGTTGTTAGGGTCCGAAAAAACAAAAGCGGAATTAAGTGGTGCTTATTAGACTGCATCATGATATTAGCTGAAAGGGTGAGCGAATATCTACAGCTTTTTAAATTTGTATCTGTAGGGAATGAAGCTTACCCTTGGCGAAAGCCTAAATCGTCAAAAAAGCTGATAATTTCTGAACAGAAATTATCAGCTTTATCTATTTTAAATACATGCTAAAAATCGTTTATTCAAACTTGATTGTCATCAATTATTAAAAACAATAAAGGAGCTATCATAGAGTTATACGAAAGAGTAAAACAAAAAAGACCGCGCAGTGAAAAACTATTTTCGAAGGAAAACCACTTCTTGATGAGGATCAATTCTTAATCTGATTCAATCCAGTAGACTTACATTACAAACAACAAACAGGAGGAAAAAATCATGCAAAGGTGTATTTTAGGAAAGAAAAATCAAATCACCGTCATCAGTGGCATATTAATCGTAATAATTTCCTTCGTTATCGATGGCCTCGATTTGGATGGCAACGGACTTATTTTTTAATCTAGCCACTTGAAGCACCTCGCCAATCTCTTGTTCGGACATTTGGGGCTTTGGGGAATTGATGTGAGCCAATCCTTTTTGAATTTTTTCCTGTTCAGCTGTGTGTTCAGATAAGAAAAAGCCCGCCCATTTTTTCATACCCCGGTCTTGATATTCGTCATTCAAATATTTCATGGATAATCACTCCTTTAGAACCATTATAAGAACAAGTGTTCGTTTTGTGAAGGGGGACAAGGAGTAAATGTCCTGATTTTTTTTATCAGCGACTTTCATTTACTGATGAAAAGAGAGAATAATAACAAAAGCAGGGAAAAGAAAAACTCCTATAATCGCAATCGTTTTTCCTTAAAAGACAAGAGTATGGAGTGCTTTTTTCAAAAGCATATCTATTGAAACCATTTTTTCGTTTTGTGTCGCCATACGCCCTGAACGATCCGAAAGAGCTGGATCAGGGCTTTATCATTTCGGACTGTTCTTAGCGGCAATCTCCATGCGGGAGCCCTTCCCTCCGGTCCCACATGTATCTATCCGAGAACAGAAAAGCAATTCCAGAACCGTAAAAACTTTTTTCTCTTTCCATTTCTTTCCTTTCCAAAAAACTTTTTATCTAAAGGAATCCTAACCGCTAAAGCGGAAAGGATTCCTTTTTTCTTGATTTCCTTTTTTCCTCATGATTAAAGGCTAGCCAACAAAACGGAAAAAATTCAGCTTTTGAGCTCACATCTATGCGACTCAAAACAAAAAAAGGAGTGGAAAAACATGAATAAACAAAAAGCAGTAGTAGCAGTGAATGATTTGATACTATTTTATATACACCTTTAATACCTATGAAACTATTTTTAAAATAGATAAAATGAGTACCAACTAATGATAATTGGTGCTCATTCTATTGACTGTATAACAAAAATTTCTTCCTCTAAATTAATATCAAAAATTAACTTTACTTTTTAATCCCTAGATTTTAATACTCTTCCAATTTCACTTTTATATTCTTCCATAATCAATTGATTTATTTTTTCGAATTTTTCTAAAGTTTTGATATTAAAACTTAATCTATCGATATCATTTTGCGTTTCACTATCTGTAAAATCATCAGTACCCCAAATTAGCTCCTCGTACAATACAGTCATTTTATTTTTCTCTATTTGACCTTTTGAAATTTCTAACCATTTTATTGTAGCTTCGTTAGTAGAGATTTTTGTAGCTTTATTCAAAATATGCAAAATCCATATCCGAGCAACTTTATCAATTTCTATTGCTAAATCTAGCAAAGAATTAAATTCTTCTGAATCTCCTTTTGATGAATCATTTCTATCGAAAAAGTAATTTTGATTACGTTCAGGATCAAGTCTATTAAGCGTTCGGAAAATAGGTTCAAAGTCGGTAAATGGTTTTGTTTTCCCAGGCAGAATAACTTCGTGCTCCCAAAGCTTAAGAATTGTTTCAAAACACTTTTCTTCTGCCACTGCTTTTTCGATTCCCGTAGAATTTTCTGCAATTTTTATTTGTTCAGCAATATAATGAGCCATCCATCGTCCTAATGTATCTACACCGGGATCTAAATTAAGTTCTTCTACTAGGCTCTTACCATAGTTTATGATATTTTTCCGAGTCTCTGAGTCTTCCATCCGCCGATAAGATAAAGAGTTTGTTGTGTGGTGCCTCATATTTATAAGGTTCCCCCGATCTTTGATATGATCCACTAATTAATTTTTTTCTAATTTGAATTTCAACAATAAGCTCACTTTTATACTCTTTACATAGTTTTTTTAAGAAGGACAAAGAGGCAGAAAGTAATTTCCCACGTCTTATATAGTTTTCATCACTCTCTGTAGACATAGGGGCCCACATTTCACAATTTACTGAAGTATCTGAGTCATTTATTTCTCTCCATTCTCTATTTTCCAAATCAGAATACAAGTTCATTTGCTTAGCAATGGTATCTCCAACTTTATATGCTGGATACAGCAAATGTTTAGAATGAGGATCAAAGTAATCGGCACCCTCAGTAATGGGCTCTTGATACACCCAGCCCTTTAAATTGAAGTCTCCTGAGTTTATTTCCATTCGCTCTTCCTGATATTCAGGCAATTTAAAATCATAAGGGTCGGAACATGTAGTTAAAGCATTTAAAAGTGCATCAGATGTTTTCGCTGATACAAGAGAACTAGCTATGTTAAATTCTTCAGTTTTATTACCTTCTGTTTCAGTCCACGTCCCGAAAACATTAAGCCATATTTCTCCATTTCGTTTCGAAAAAATCCCTTCAAGAAAGTCATTTATTTCATCGTATTCACTACTTTCTAAACTATTACCCCCTCTGCTTGCTAAAGGTATAGGATCTCGTCTGTCATACAACCAGTAACCATCATTACGGGTTAAAAAGTGTCTATCCAACCATTCTTCAAATTCATCTTTGTTTTCACGATTGGTAAATGGAATTTTGTTAAATATTTTCCCAATAACATTAAACATTGAATGGAATGAAAGATAAAAACTATAGGTTTCTATTGAGGGATAATTCCCGTGACTATGGTAAGTATTCTCTTGCTCATATGACATTCTCCATAAATATTGTCGAGGATCATTTAGATAGTCACCTTTAAAATCAATATTCCATTCATTTATTATCACATTAGAAGCAAGGCGTGCAATCATACCATTTGGAATATTAAACACGGATTCTAAAGACTCGAACCAATAACGTTCAAAATCATAGCCATGATGAAAATCGAGGCTATTTTGATTTATCTCCTTATAATCTGAATCAAATAACGCCGAATGTGTATTTTCTTCAACCGGCTCCAATTCATTATCATTAATTATCAGAATTGAATCTGATACTCCACACTCAAATTCATTGCCATTTATTGAACCAATATTAAGTAAAATATCGGCTGAATATTTTTGAATCAAAAAATGAGAAGAGTCATGATAAAAGTAACGAAATTTTTCGGTATAAGGTAATAGTATTTCCGCATTGTCTTTTGAAATTCGTGCAAACGAAATTAACAAAAATAACCTTGCATGAAGATTGTAAAAAGGGAATTCAAAATTTCCGAAGGCTCCAACTGTATCTTTCTCCATCCAGTTCATCAACTGGTCAATTTCATTTTCACAATTAAACTCTGCTAATCTTTTAACACTGTGTGCTGCACACCATCGTATTGATGACTTCGGCGACCCTAAAGCAGACCAAATAAATCCTGTAAGAGCACTTGCTAGACCATCTTGTAAATACAACTTAGGGGACCATAGACCGTCGCTGTAATCAGGATCAATATGCATTTCCAATCTATATAAAGAGTAATCTAATAACTTTGTAGCTTCTTGTGTGGAAATATGGTTACTTAGTATGTCTACTATCCCAAAAAAATCGGAACTTCTAACCATTTCTATATGGTTTGTTATTGCTCCAATTACTCCTTTTTCAATATAGGGAAGATTTGCGCTGCCAGCATCCAATGAATTAACAAAAAAACTTAGTGTGCTTTTGTTTAAAAAATATAATGCATGCTTATTACCTATCATTTCCATAAAGTGCGGCCATTCTTTTTTTACACTTACTTTTTTTAGCCATTTTTCCGGTATTAACTCTAATCCAAGTTTCAAATCGTAAAAATCAATTTCCTCGGATTGTATCAATTCATATATGAAATTTTTAGCTGTCGCATCGGAAACTTGTCTATAAATTTCATTCCAGTACGCTCTTCTATTTCCACCCAAATTGTCAGATTCGCGATAAAAAATTAGTGCTTTTTTAATACCACTAGAGGACTTCAAATTTAGACTTTGTAGGTACTCACTCCACTTTGATACTTCGTCACTCTTAGAAATCACTGACGACGCTACCGGTTCGTGGTTAAGTATATTACTATTTTTGAGTTTGTTTTTACCCATATTAAGAAGCACATCATCTAACAATTCATTATTTAGAGAATATTCTGTTGAAATTTCTTTAATTTTTGTCCATATCTCTCCTTCTGCTCCATTAATCCTTAACTCTTTGATAATTGAATTAAACAATATAGTCCGATTTTCAATTTTTTCTTCTTTATCTAAACAAAGTAATGCAAAGTTCTCTAAGTCATATATGTTCATGAACGAAGAAAGTGACCAACCCACTTCTGGAGTTATATAACCTCTACTCACAAGCTCGCTAGCTAACTCAACTAATTGGTGATTGAAATTTCCAACTTCTCGATCTCGCCATCTACTTAATGCAGCTATAGCTGAAGCAGGGGATAATCGTGTACAGGTTTTTATAGCTTCATTTCTATTCCAGTATTTTTCTCGCTCCACACTTTCTCCAATTAGCTCAGCACAACGAATAAATCTGTATGCTGTTTCGTCACATACGTGTTCATCAATCTTTCTAATATTTGCAAGAGAAACAATCGATTCCCATCTTTCTGCCAATTCATCACCAAATTTGGACAAAGCATTTATTGCACAATCAAAATAGACAGCTGCATCATCCATATCATTGTTCATTACAGCACGAGCAAGCTTTATATAAAATTCAGCTTTTTCTTCTGGATTAATATTTGTCACGGAGTTTATTTGCTGGTAAGTGTGCTGTTCGCACTTTAGTCTTATTTCCGATAAATGATTTAAACGATAAATGGCACGCACTAAAGTTAAAATATCTTTTAACAATAAATTGTCTGATTTAAAAATATACTTATCAAAGAATGATTCAACACTATAGCTAAATCCGAATTCATGAAAGATTAAAATGTCACAGCATATCTTCGTAATTTCACGCGGAATGACATCATATTCTTTATATCGATTTACCCTTTCTTTGTTTGAAATTTCCTGAGCCTCATTCAATTCAATTTCAATATTACAAGTATGATTAATTAAGCATCTAATTCTTACAAAGTACCAAGGTAGTAACCCACCTGTAAGTTCTTTAATTTCTCGAGCATCTTGATTATCAGTATACTTTTTTTTATCAATTAATTCTGAAGGAACTAGTTCATCCGTATTAATAGTCATATTATCCAAAAGATACATTTTTAAAGAAATTGAACGCAAAAAAGCCGATCGATATGCAGCGTTATAATTATTTACGATATATTTAATTTCACTACTAGGGAAATAATGATTTATTAGTCGAATCACTTTATTTTTCGGTAAGTTTGTTGCAGCACATAATTCCGCGAATGAGATAAGTGATGAAGTCATAGTCTCATCATAATGTCTGCTAATGTTTCTTTTTGGGATTCTAGAGCGTTTATTAATTAATAATTCCAGACAATCATTTAATACATTTTTATCTGGGATATATCCAATCTCCATAACCTCTGAAGCGAAGGCTACAACTATATATGGATTTCTCAAACCTAGTTTGGCAAAGCTGTTGGCCGTTTCAACTTCTCCAAAATCTATAAGTCGATTAATCAACATTCTGGAGACGTTATAAATCAAGATATCAGGTGTCCATCTCATTAAATATTTATATGCAGCTTCAACACCAAATAAATTTAGATGGGTGTAAGTGAGTTCAAAAATTTCTTCGTCCTTTAACCTATTGTGAAGAAGATGTTTTTCATCATCTTTCATTGCCTTTTGATTTTCAAAGTATATCTTTAGCCAATTATTAGCTCCCCTTAGGTAACTTCTAGATTCTCCATTGAATTTATTTACTGTTGAGAGTAAAGCTGCAGAATATACATTTTCCGAACCTTTCCAATCTCCATTGAGTAGTCGTTTATAGGCGAGTTCTTGAACTCTATTCTCATCTTGTAAAGGTGCTACTAAGTCAACATTTTTTTTAATTAAATCTAATTGTCTACTATTCCCTGCGAATTCTTCTCCTGCCCTCATTGCTAATTTAATTGCTTCAGAATATTTATCTTCTTTCATTGAAGCCTTAAATGCGAATTGAAGACGAAATAGCCTAACATTCCTTTCATCAATTGGATTTTTAGGAAGATGTCTATCAGATAAAGCTAGCTCTACCAGCTCAGAATATTTTCCTGCTTGTAACATTAAGCTTGGTAATGCTGATGCTATATATGCAGAGTCATAGGAAAGCGGTTTGATTTGCTCAAGGAAAAAACTAATCTGTTTCGAAGATGCCGCAAAAGTTAGTTTAAACCAAGTTTCTGTAGGTTCATCTCGAAACTGTACAGCGTTATCAGTAATCCATAAAGATTTTCCTATATCAGATACAAAGCTTGTAATTGTCCCCTCTTCAACCCCCGTTGCTTTGGATAAAATATTGATTGGGATAAATGGTGGCAACGTAGCTAAAGCTGTACAAATTAAATCAATTTGTTGTTGGTAAACATCACTAAGTTTATCTTTAGATAAATCTATAGCGTGTGATAGTTGTGATTCTATTTGTTCATCCACAGTTGTGCCAAAACTACCTAAGTTATTAAACATGTCAGAAATTGTTGTTGTTAAACCCAATGCATTTGATTGAACTCTTGGATTACCGTTTGTAAGCCTATGAAATTCAATTCCATCTTCAATACTCACATAAGGATAGTGGTTTTTTAATAAATAAAAAGATTCACTTTCTGTAAACCCTTTTAATTCTATAGTCTTAATATAATTTTTAGGCTTTAGCATATGTAATCGTTCGCTTCTACACAATGCCACAACTTTAACATCCGCTATTGGGTGTTCGCGAAGTAGTTCGTTAACAAAACAATTATCATTAAATTCCGTTGCTGCCATTTCAGCGTTATCGGCAGCGTCAATAATTAGCACCAAATTCGCCTTTTCGTTTCTCAGTTTTACCCTACTTATAGATACCTCTAATCTTTCAAGAAACTTTCTAATTATGTCTCTTTCCGATGCATTATAATTTACAATAAGTGGATCACAATAACCTTTCATTGATAGTTCATTAATCATTTGAGTCAATGCTTGACGATGGTGGTGTCTTGTTTCACTTCTATTTCTATAGCGTCCCCCACCAAAGCAGTCATAAATAATTCCAACTGAATCATTTGGTAAAGACTCAATGAATTGACGAGCAAATACAGTTTTACCGCTACCACCTGGGGCGTGGATTATTACTGGATTCACTTCATTCATAACTACTTCTAAAATATCAGAATGTTGCTTTCTCATTACCATTTTCTCTATTTTTTCAAATTCAGGAGGAGCAGGAAATAAATCTCGTTCAGAGGTCACATGAAATATTTTAAGTATTTCTTCACGAGTAATAACTCCATTAGAATCTGGAAGAGCTTTTTGTTGAACCAAGGAAGTCAATTTTTCAACTTCTGGAATGTCTACAATACCTGCAGTTAGTAAAGATATTTCTGCATGCAATTCGAATTTTTGTGCATCATAGTCTCCTTCTCCATCCATAAATATAATTCGTGAACAAAAATCATTTAGGTCATTTATATTCAAGTTTGTATATTTTAAAAGGGTCTGAATATATCTCTTGTTTGGTTTTTCACTTCTGGAAATGATCAGCACTTGACTTTTTAATTCATCGCTAATTGGTCTGTTTGTAACTATTGCAAACTTTACGTTGTTATTATCAATTCGTTCTTTGGCTATCAAATCGTTATATCTTTTTGCAAAACCTTCAAATGTATTTCTAAGGTCATTAAGCATGAAAGGATTGTTTTTGTGCTTTGTAGTATGTTTCAACTGAAAATAAGTTATATTTTCATCAAATCCATTTTGTGATTGTGAGTATTCTGCTACATCGATAACATATTCCCCCGAAAGATTCCTTTCATTTGACCCCTCTATCACAATGCTATTAATTAGAGTCTTTGGTGATATTAAGGCCAAACATCTTCTTGCCGCCCACCGGTAATGAAACACATCTCCAGCTCTTGAGTATCTTACAAGTTCCGTATCCATATTAAGATCACCTCAGTTATTTTTTATTATTACTAGCATTAATTTAATTATATCGTTTCGAAATCGGAATACCATTTACTCCAAATTATATTTTATTATTCATAATTAGTGGGTGGGGATTTTTTTAATGAGTAAAAGTATGCGCCGGCGCATACTTTTGCGGTATTTGAAATAAAATATATCAAACGGAAAATGACTTACAAAAGTATGCTTTTTTATAAATATGCTATATTTAGTGAAGAAGAGGTGATTAACATGGAGAACCACTCATCCTCCAACAGCCGCTCCCAACAACTCATTATTTCGCAAGCGGTTAATACAATTAAGCAGCATGGTATGGAGGAGATCCTCCATAGTGTATCTATTTTTGACATCAATGACTTCGTCACATCACTCTATCAAGAACATTATGCGCTTGAAAATATTGAGAGTGCCTATAAAAAAATCCGATATTACTCCTTCATGAAGTTGAAACGTCGGTGGGTGAAAACCGCTGTCCGTAACTATCAAGAATCACGCGGTTACAATAAAGAGCTCCGCGCCAAACATGACATGATCTCAGCATACGTGAAAGTCGCAGGTCTTGAAGGACTCTACAAAGAGTTTCACGTGAAAACGATTGAAGACTACATGAATCTCTGCATCACCGAGATTGAAGAATGGGCCGAGGATCCGAACCAACTTATTCATACGTATCCTTATTGGTCTCAAAAAACCGTGAATCAAAAGACATCCACTTTGAAAACGGATGTCCTCATGGTTCTAGGAGAAGTAGCGAAAGAGATTGATTCAACGCAACGGGTGGCGCATCACTCACCGACACTCGCTGTCGACATCCCGTTTTTCGGGATGTCGGATCGCATCAAGAACAAGACCGATCAACTCGATGAGAAACTTAACGACGCGACGCAGCTCAACCTTGAACTTTTGAACTACGACTCAGTTGTCCCGAAATACAAAGAAGGCGTTCCGCAAAATCTCTCCGTCTTGGTCAGTAAAGAGTTCATTCAAGAGTTAAACGGTAAAGTACCTGATCTTGACTCTAAAGACTTCGAGGCCTTCACCGAGATTTTGTCTTACCGTGATATCTCCTTCCAGACAAGTCGTAAAATCATCTTCCCGTTAGTCCAGCTGGTTGAAAAACTCTATGCCAACAAGAGCGGGAAAAGCTACGACCTGACTACGAAGCGACTGATGAAGCTCGGCTATTACCGTGTCGCGGGACACAACGATGAAGGGGACTTCTTTATCCGTGGACTCTTCTCTTCCGTTACAATCAAGAATGCGACGACACTTGCAGACAGCCAGGTGATCGTCACCGTAACTGAGGAGGTCTATGACGACCTGCTCAAGCAACAAATCGTCAGTATCTATGGGGAACAGATTGAACAGTTGAAGGGGAGCTTCGCTTATCACTTAGCGTTCGTACTTCAAAAGGAACGAATGGCTGCTATCCAGACAGGGGAACAAAGTCCGGTCCGCCGACATTGGCGTCAATTTACTTACTCGATTCGCTTCAATAAATCGCGTAAGTCAGAGAACTTACTAGAACTTGAGGCAAACCTTGACCGCATCAAAGAACATGAGTTCATCTTGAAAGACTGGCACCGCTCTGGCGATTACTATTTCTTCAAGTTCTATCCGCTCGAATCATGGGAGTTATTGAACCATACAGACACATTACTCCTTTAATAGAAGCAACTGCTCAGAAGAAGCCTTTTTTACAAATGGGCTTCTTTTCTTATGTATTGGTCATTCAGCCACTGTTTCACATGGAACATTCATGTATTTTCTTCTCCTTAATGCTAGGAAACGGATTCAATACCAGCGATGATCCACTCACGTCACATCAGATTTTTAAGACCACATGTATCTTTCTTATTAACAACCCATTTCCTAGCACTGTGGTATGAAGTCAATCGTACTGAAATGACACCTATATATTGTTTGGTAGATAAAATCGACAACAAATCATTCTTATACATTCAACTTGGTCGTAAAACATCGTACTGAAACAACATTATCGCTGAATTTGGTCGCGAATCATCGTACTGAAACGACACCTCTATCAATTTGGTCGCAAATCATCGTACCGAAACGACATTTTTGCTGTTTCTGTCGTAAATCATCGTACTGAAACGACATCTCTCACTTTTTTGATGAGTTTTTTAAATAATTTTAAGTTGCCATTTCTTAAAAATGGTCACAAACCGTCGTACTGAAACGACATTTTTGATGGTTTTGGTCGCAAACTGTCGTACCGAAACGACACTTTCATCAATTTGGTCGCAAACCATCGTACTGAAACGACATTTTCTGCTCTTTTATGATGAAAATTCTACTCTGAATAAGCTCAAAATGGCTTGATTAAGCCGTTCCTCTTAATTTGGTCGCAAACCGTCGTACTGAAACGACAACTATTTCCCCTGTGAAAATGGCTCAACACCAACACTTTTTTAAATTTGGTCGCAAATGGTCGTACCGAAACCGCACTTTGACACCACTTAGAAAGAACAAGATACTGAAACTAGCATATTTTAGGATAGGGGAGGTGTAGGAGAGATGATGGAGACGAATCGACATATTTTGGTCGCCAATAAGCTATTGGTCGCAATGAGCGGATTGACGCGTTGGACGAAACGCGCAGATCATTATCGCTACGAGCAACACCACTATAACATCCCGGCCTGTTTCATGGCCTTCAAGTGGACCAAGTCTCGGATCCGTCATATTCTCTCCATTCTCGCCTATGCTGATGACCAAGGGAAGATTGAATTTGCAGAAGACAACACGCTTGCGGATTTTGCATGCACGTCGGTCCGCTCCCTACATAACAACTTAAAGATCTTCGAGCAGAATGGCCTCATGACGGTCGTACGTCACTTCCCAGGAGTGATCTCAATTCAATTGACGGATTACCTTGAAAACTATCGTGATTTGTTTGTAGACGGTGCTACGGTCGATTCGAAGACCGGGTATACGTCTGTTTGGCACGGCCTCTTGTCTGAACTGATCGCGCTTGATAATGTGAACACGTTGCGACTCGCACTACGGACAATCGTCCAGGTCGAGAAAGATGTCCATGTCCAGTCAAATGAACAGGCCATCCTGACCTACGATGAGATCAAAGGATTCCTTCCTAAATACTGTGGCCATAAACTCGCCATCCAAAAGATGATGTCTGGTCTTACATTCCTTCAGGTCTCGCTTGTCGAGGACAGTAAGCGTTTCTTGAACATGGTGAAACAAAATGTCTCGCTCAAGAAACGGGTTCAAGACGTGACACGACCGCTCTTACTTGAAGTCCAGCTATCGGCTGCGCAAGACAGTAAGCAGATCAAAGAGAAAGATCGCACTGAAGTTCAGCTCCTTTGGTTTGAGCTGCGTAAGCGAGTAGGGGAGTTCCTCGACTTTGACGCACTCAAGGTCAACCGTGACTCACTCTTCTCGATGAGCGATACATTCGGGGCCAAAACGTTCAAACAGGTCGTCGAAGAGTTAAAACAAGCATTCCTTCACCATCGTGAGGATTTGATCCACTCGAGTACACATAAACTGTTCTTTGAGGAACCGATTTTCTATCTTCATCAACAACTTAAAAAGGCCCAGGCAAAAATGGCTATCGCATGATGGTCTTTTAGTCGTGCACTTTTTTGAAAATATATATGAAAATGACTCATTTTTGCAGGTGATTTCTGTCTGTGTGTTATTTGCAACTGTACCCTTAGACAGTCAAGGGGTATCGACTGTCCTATTTTTAATTTTTGGAAAAAAATCAAAACTACTAACCACTTAATCAAGTTTTTATTGAAGTAAATCATCTTTTGTTTCTTTAATCCCAAATGCTTAGTGAAATAAAAAAAGCCTTGATGAAAGAAACGGTAATCCCATTGAAGGTTCTCTTTTCACATAAACTGTCAGAGCGGCTGATATGACTAGGTTTGGACGTGCTCTACCTTTTCTAATTCTATTAATCTTTATTTAACTCTCTATAATCTATTTATATTTCTTAAACTCAGAAGAATATGGTTTGTATATCTTCTTCTATTATTTAAAGTCAGATCCAACTATATAATGTATTTCTTCTTTAAGAGATTTAGGAATCCGATCTGTTCTTGTTCAATCAGTTTCTGACAAAGCTACTCATAAACAGATGTATACAATTCGACGTCGAAACGTATACATGATTTATCGGCTAGTAAGCATCGTATACAATGACTTATTTTCAATGTATACAAATT
The DNA here is from genome assembly GCF_018618275.1 of Exiguobacterium sp. s194. NCBI lineage: Bacteria > Bacillati > Bacillota > Bacilli > Caryophanales > Exiguobacterium > Exiguobacterium sp. s194. The sequence goes on from NZ_JACSLT010000012.1 coordinate 70,077, forward strand.
AAATTGATATTTATTCGGTTTATACTCGTTTTTATGTTGTAAGGAAAATAAGATTATGACATGATATGAGATAGAAAGGGGAGAGAAGATGAACATACTCACGTTTTACATATCGAAAGGTGGATCAGGGAAGACGACCTGTTCTTTGAATATGGCTTACGCATTAGGTGAGCTAGGACAACGTGTCTTGATCATTGATTTAGATCCTCAAGGCTCGCTCAGTAAACTGATGTTAAAAGAGTCTGACACAATCAAGTACATGACGATGTTTGATGTACATACACGCAATCTCGATATCAAAGAAGTCCTGTTTGATGATAAAACGTATCATGTGAGTCTTCTCCCTTCGAATGAACGAAATGCCAGGTTGATCAATTTGATTTCCGAGCAAGACAAGCTCTATTTATTAAAGGACATGATTGCACCGCTTGAGGATGAGTTTGATTGGATCATCTTAGATTCGGTTCCATCAATTAACGAACTCTCGAAAGTCGTGCTTTCGACGTCAAACATGACGGTCATCCCGTTCATGCCGAAAAAGCTCGTGTTCGACCAACTTGCGAGTACGGTCCGTACCGTACAAAAAGTGAAAAAGTTCTATAACCCGGACCTTGTCATCACAGGTATTCTTCCCGTCGCCATGGATGCTTCTTTAAAGGCAGATAAAGAGTATTATGAAGCGATGGAAGTTATCGCGAAGGAAGAGGGGTTAGACATTCTTCCGATGATCAAGCGCTCCACATTCATCGAGAAAGCTGCCGATAGTGGAAAGAGTGTCATTCAGTACCGCTCCAAGGAATCGAAGGTACTTGCTGAACCGTTTCGACTATTGGCTAAGCAAGTCGTTGAACAGGCAGGTGAGACATCATGAAGGCACGGAATCGTAACATTCATAAAATCAAGCCGAGTGAGCAGCATCCGTATCAGAGCGGTTTGACGAATATCAGTACACTCGTTCAAAAACTTCCAGTATCGAAAGAAGTCGAGGACCTGGTTCATGAAATCAACGAGCTCTCAAAAGTTCAAACGATTTCTGTATTTGAGATTGGGAAGCGTCTCGTTATCGCTCGTTCTGAGATGCATGACAAAAAAGAATGGATCGGTTTCCTCGAGGCCGTATCGATGTCAAGTTCTCTCGCATCCCGGTATATCAAAGCCTATGAGACGTTACATCCACTTGAAGCATCACTTGCAAGGTTACCGGCTTCTAAACTGTTTGAACTGATGTATCTCGACAATGTCGAGGAAGTCGTCGAACAGGGACTGTATATCGATGGCGAGTCTCGAGGTGTCGACGAATTGACGGTCAAACAAATCCGTGAGGCCCGTAAGACCCGTGAGCCTATGCAACAGGTCAAAGTCAGCCCGTTTCAAAAAACAAAGAAACCATCTGCCGTTCTTTCAGCAAGAATCCCGACCGAGCTGTCCGATCAATTCCAACAGTATGCGCATGCCCAAAATCGGAGTGTGAGTGAGCTATTGACGGAAATTATCGAGCGGACAGTGAATGACAATACCATTGACGTCACAGACGAGAATCGAGGAGACGAATCATGAAGAAAATCGCATTGTACAATCGAAAGGGCGGAGTTGGAAAGTCGACGACGACCATAAACTTGGCTCATGCTTATGCTCGTGATGGATTACGTGTCCTCGTCATCGACGCGGACGATCAGGCCTCTTCGACGAATGGACTCGGTCTCACGAACGATTACGAAGGAAAAGTCTTACTCGATTGTCTACTAGAAGAGAATGACCCATTCTACACACCAATCGAACAGGTCATTGTGACATGCGAGTATGAGACAGGTACCGTCTATCTTGTGCCAACCAGACGTTCGGCTTCGCCAAGTGACTTGACGAGCCAAATTGGGTATGAGTATCGACTCAGTGAAGAACTCTCTAAGATTGACGAGTTGTTTGATATCTGCTTAATCGATTGTCCAGGATCGACTTCAGCGCTTAACCCGTATGCTCGCTGCGCACTCGTCGCCCAGGATCGAATCGTGATGCCTGTCCAGATGCAGAAGTTCTCGATGGACGCTGTCTACTCGGCTCCAGAAGAGCTTGAAGAGATGAAGCGGTTCCGGGAAGACATCCATATCGCAGCGTTCATCCCGACGATGGTGAGCGCTCGCTCAAAAGGGGATGTCACGACAGTCGAGGAACTTGAAGAACTCGGAAAAGAAGTTGGTATTCCGGTTTTGACGACGATCCCTTACGCGGTGAAGGTACAGACACTCCAACGGGAGTCTCGTCCGGTCATTGACCACAAGAGCCCAGCAACCGATGCCTATCTACAACTTGCTCAGGAGGTCCTTTCGTTATGACACGCAACCGTAAGAAACATACACCGAAGATTTCGACATTTAGTGCCAACCTTCCGGTGAATCAGAATCAACAAGCGACGGATAGCCGTACGGAACAAGTCGAGGCCGTGAAAGAATTCTCTGCGACAACGACTGTGACGAACCCTTATCAGGCCCTGCCGGCGACGGGGTTGTCACGTATCATCACGAAGAAGCTTCCTGAGGATATGGACGGAATTGTTCAATATTACAACCACATCGATGCGATTCAAGCGACTAGCTTTGTCGAAAAGTGTCGTATTCTTGCCCATGCGAACAGTCTATTCCGGGATCCAGAAACAAAAAAAGAGTTCCAAAAAGAACAAGGAACGTGGAAAGACTTCTTAAATAGAATTGGAATGTCCCAACCACAAGTCAGCCGCTTCGTGTCATTTTGGAACACCTTCGGTCCGAACATCTTAGAAAAGACGCTCGAGCAAGATTTTAGCGCGACGAAACTTGCTGAGTTGTTGTCGTGGCCAGAAGACCCAAAGCTCGCGCTACTCGAGAATAAGAAGTACTACACAGCTTCAGGAGACAAGACGGTGTACGAGATGACACGTGAAGAACTCCGTGAAGTGAAACGGATGTTGATCGAACGTCAGGAACAACGCGTGCTCGAAGTCGAAACTAACTCTGTGAAACCGATGCGTGTACAGATTCGCTTTGCTGATTTGACAGATCCTTTATACGTCGGATTAACACAAGCCGCGCAAAAAGAACACGTGTCAGAAGATGAGATTATCCGGCGGGCTCTCGATGCCTATTTGAATACGAATTAAGTTGAGAGCAGCGAAATATATCATGGCCCACGAAGACTCCTAACATATCGGATCAGAGTGGGTCATTTTCATTAGGAGGAACATACATGACTTACTCCAATCAATATAAAGATGTAGAGAGTATCATCGATACCTTGCTCGTGCTTGATACGTTTTGCGCCTCAAGGAACATCGAAGTCGAGTTTGTCGTGGTTGGCGCTTCGGGGATCCTTCTGTTCATTGAAATGATGAATAAAGATGCCGAGTATCGTCCGACGCGAGATATTGATATTCGCGTGACAGAGGGCGTTGTGACACCTGAATTGAAAGAGGCGCTTCATGAATATGAAATTGAAATTGTCGAAGGGGTGATTCAGTTCCCACCCCGTGAAGACTTTAGGGAGAATGAATTCCGGCATAAGATTGAAGGTCTGTTCGAGGCGATTGATGTGTATATCCCCGACATTGAACTTTTAGCATGTACCAAGATCTTCTCCTCTCGCCAAAAGGATCTAGAGGATCTCGAAAAAACGAATCTATTGGCACTTTGCGATAAAGATAAACTTCTCGACCTTGTAGAGGAATACAAAGCAAACATGACGTGGGACGATCCATTTTGTAACGTGCATGACTTGAGTCGAATTTTTCAGGAAAAGGGTATATAATAAATTAAAAGAAGAGTAGAGGAGGGTGACCGATGTCAGACAGCAATCATGTACTTCTGCAAAGCGAGCTAGCGGATGAACTGAATCGTATGCAGGCAGGCGGGACAAGCTATCGCTTAGAGACGGCTCAATTGGCCCTGGCATTAAGTCGTCATGTATCGGTCCCTGAATCGCTACGTGACCGAGAAATGGCTCGCCAGTATGTTCGATCTTCACTGCATGATTTACAGGACGACCGGGCAGAGGATGTGGCAAAAATGCTTAGTATGGCAGCACGGCGTGCCTACAACACTCCTGAAAGTACGTTCTCGGTAGATATGAAAGTGAAATTAGAAGAAAAACGTAATCGATTCAAGGTGCGTGGATTGCAGGTGAAATCTTAATTGGACCAAGCGGAGTCATTCTTTATACTCTCATGAGGTTATGATTCTACGTGTGAAGGAAGCATCTTTGGTCAAGTCATTGATCATGTATCAGACGATTTCTTCAAATCGTTAAATACTTTGTTTGGAATAAACATAAGGGTACTAGATTCAGTCACTGGTTGACTCAATCTAGTACCCTTTTCGTATCATTGTTTATTTTGTTGGGTGCTCCGCTCACGCAGGACCGCGAGCTCGACCTGTTCCTGTAACCGGTTCTCGAATGTCTCTTTCTCTCGACGGAGGAGCTGGACTTCTAAGTGCAGTTTCTGGTTCTCCTCTTCGAGTTGGTCGCTTCGTCGCGTTCGTGCCTTCAACTCGTCAAGCGTGTCCATCAGGTTCTGGTTTTGACGATTGAGCTGGCTGCGCTCTAGCTCGAGCTTCTTGACGTCTTCTTCTAAATTAAAGACCAACTTCTTCTGAGCCTTCAGTTCCTCTTTAAAAGAAGCACGTTCGGTCTCGAGGGCGTCCTGAGCGTTTTGTTTCTCGGCGAACAGGAGCTCCACTTGATGTTGAAGTGGAATTAATTCCTGGTCGTGGGCCGCGACTTGACGCTCATAGTCCTCTTTGAGCTGTTCCGACTCTATGATGATGCTTTGCTCAAGGTCATCAATCGTCTTTTGATAGCGCGAACAGATCCGTTCGTGTTCCTTTGATTGAAGCTCGAGCCGCGTGGCTCGTTCATTGAAAAGGGCCAGCACCTGATTCAATGCCGCCTGGAGAGCATCGTTCTCCAAACTGATCAATGGATCTGGCACCTGTTTATCAGCCAAGGTGATCAGTTCTTCAAACAATTGATTTGTCGACAGCTGCCGCTGTTCCGACAATCGCTGGATGTGTTCTTTTACCTCTTGTGAGACTCGAAAAGAGGTCACTTTGGTTTCATTAGACTGCACTTAATTCACCACTTTATCAATAAGTTTATTTAACTTTGAATGAATATAGAATAAAGTCATTTCTATTTCATTTTCTCTTAATTAGTGACTAAACACAAGATGGGATAAAATCATACACTGTATACGTTTTCGACGTCGAATTGTATACAGCGATTCTAAACAGTCTAGATATATTTTAATTTTGAGATGTATCTAGATTATTTATGATGAAGAATAAAATTATTTAATAACTTGGTCTATAAAATTTATCTTATCAATAAATTTCAATACATGTTCATTTGTAGTACTCGGAGAGAGTATAATATCAGACATTATGGTGTTTTTAGATCGAACATTTATAATGCAGCTATCATTTATAATTCTATGGATTGATACGCGTCTTTCTGTAGAGTCCTCAATCATTCTAATTTGTTGGAGTATCAAATTATTAGCTGCAAAAGAAGTATATAAATCTATAAGGAATTTAAAATCAAGATATTCCATTTTGGGATGAATTGGTTCTACGATGTGAGCACTGATTAAAGGAAAATTGATTAGGATGGTATTCAACCCTAGAGGCGTGATTGAGAATCCATTTATTGTTAAAGAGCTATATGTCTTAGCATCATAATCTGGACTTTTCTCAACTTTAAATTTGTGGGTATCTGAAGAATATTTATTTAATTGGTCTTCTAAAGTAGTTGTTATTATTTTGTGATTCATCATCCAATTAATTAGTAAAATAGAGGTGAATGGAGACTCATCATCAGTAATTACTAAAGATTGGTTTAGGTAAGTGAACGTAAAAGTTTTTTCAATTATGTTTACTTTTATATGAACCAATTTACTACCGATTCTATAAGTTCTATTTTCTTTATCCTTTTGAATTAATTTGTACACATAGTCGTGATATACCAGAGTCTCTTCTTCAAATTTATCGAACATTGAATCATACTCGAAGTCTTCACTTTGTCGACTTTGCTCAAAGCTTGAAACTTCAGATTCATACATATCTATATGTGAATCACTACTTTTACAGGTTTCTAAAATCAAATTGAAGTAGTGAAGTAATTCATTTTCAAATATTGGTAAATGCGTTGCGCCTGCTAATTGTCCATCTTTGTTAACAAAGGTCATTAAAAAATTCTCAAATCCTAGATTGTTATTTAATAAAGATACTTCATTTTGACGTACATATTTATTCATCATTGGTTTAAATATAGTAACAATATTGTCTTTTATAGATTGAGGTATTTGATTGTACTTCATATTGAAGATGTATTTCAAATCGTTAATTTCTTCAAATTTATACGTTACTTCAGCTAGTTTAAATACTATTAGGTCTTGGTTGAGAGAAATCTCATATGATATTCCAACAAACAAATTATCTTTATGTAAATAAGATGTTTTCAGCAAATCGTGGAATTGTTGGACCTTTTGTTCTCTTTTTTTAGTGTGAACATACGAAGAATCTTTCTTTTTTTTATCTACTTCATGCTCATATGTATGAGAATTCAATTCTGTATTGCATGCACGACATTTTTTGGCAAATGGGCCGTTTAATTGATTGCAAACAGCACATTTGTTTCCTTCTTCAATATTTAAGGCGTGACCACACTTTTTACAGGTCTTTCGAAATAAATGGTTATCACTTTCACACATTTTACAGACTGGCAACTGAAATCCCCCTTACAAAATCAACTAATTTAATGATTATTTTAGCATTAATTATTCTTATAGGGAGTTCATTTTAAAAAAATAGAATTCTAATTTTGTTTTTCAAAGTCTTATTCTAGGGTTTTCTAAATAATATAAAGAGACAATTAATAGTGGCCGAACAATTTTTTGAGGGACTTCCACTTCAGTGGGTAAGCATTGCTGCCGGTATAGGAACGAGTCTCCTCCCCCGTCTTACAGACCTCCAACTTCCACTGCGTCCCATCGTGAGTGATTGTTTCTGTTTCTACGAACAGCTCCGGCCAGAGATGCGTCTTAAAAGAATTGAATTTCTTTAAGACTTTTGCAGAGTCATCCTGGTTGTACCAACCGGATTCTATCCGTTGTTCCTTGCCAAACGTTTTAAGGATCAAGAGTTCTCGTTTAACGAAACCGTTCGAATGAAAAGTCAAAATGGACTCGTTATAAACGCCAAAACTCCCGATCCATAGCGTCACTTTCATGATAGGGTCTGTTAGTGTTAATTCACTAAGCGGAATGGTTGGCTCTAAAGCTAAAGACTGACGACGCTTGTTCTTTAACTCTGACTCCTGAAATTCCTTCTTGTCGAGAGAATCATCTTTTTTGTGCATCCTAATTCCTCCCGTTACATAAGTTTGATGTTGTACGAAAGTCATTTGTAATGGAGAATTACATAACTGTGTAGAATAAAGGAGGTAATTATCCGAAATGACTTTTCATGAGTATTTTCTACTATTATAAATGTGATCAAGCAAAATGGTGTGTAAAATATTGGGTAAGGCTCTGCTTTCGGAAATCTAGCAGAAACGTTATAATTCTTAGTGTGGAATAGTTTTTTATCACTAAACTTCGAATATTAGACAGGAGAAATAAACATGTCAGCATTGAACCAAAAACTGTTCAGCGCAGCGGACAACCTTCGCAGCAAAATGGACGCCTCAGAATACAAAAACTATTTGCTAGGCCTCATCTTCTATAAGTATCTCTCAGACAAACTCTTGGAGAAGGTGGTCGTGAGCGCGGATGCCTCACTAGAGGAATATGACACGCAGAAGAAACAGACGGAACTCTACATAGATCTGATATCGGATGATGAAATCAAAGAAGACTTGATCGAGACGTTGGTCGACACACTCGGGTACGACATCGCGCCAGAGTATCTCTTCAATGTCTTGGCCGACCATGCACAGCAAAACATCTTCCAATTGAATGATCTCAACAAGGCATTCGTCGAGTTGGCCTCAAAATATGAGCAATTTAACGGTCTATTTGATGACGTCGACTTGAAATCGAAGAAGCTCGGTTCGGATGATCAGCAACGGAATATCACTATCACCGAAGTATTGAAGAAGTTGGCGTACGTTGACTTAGTGGGCTACGGTGGCGATGTCATCGGTGACGCATATGAGTTCTTGATCAGCCAATTCGCCTCAGAGGCTGGGAAAAAAGCGGGAGAATTCTATACACCTCATCAAGTCTCAGACATGATGGCCCAAATCGTTGCCCTCGGACAAGAAGACAAGAAACTCTTCAGCGTCTTTGACCCGACGATGGGATCTGGGTCTCTCATGTTGAACGTCCGGAACTATCTTAACTATCCGGACAGCGTGAAGTATCATGGTCAAGAGCTGAACACGACGACGTTCAACTTGGCGAAGATGAACTTGATTCTACACGGTGTAGACAGTGAAGACATGCGTCTACGTAATGGGGACACACTGAACAAAGACTGGCCGACAGATGAGCCGTACACGTTCGACTCGGTCCTCATGAACCCACCGTATTCAGCAAAATGGTCAGCAGACGATACGTTCCTCGATGATTCACGTTTCAACCGATACGGCAAGCTGGCACCGAAGACGAAAGCAGACTTCGCCTTCCTTCTCCATGGTTTTTATCATTTGAAAGATTCCGGGACGATGGCGATTGTCTTGCCTCACGGGATTCTTTTCCGAGGAGCGGCAGAGGGCGTCATTCGTAAGAAGCTGTTGGAAGATGGAAGTATCGACGCGGTCATCGGGTTACCAGGAAACATGTTCTTTGGAACATCGATTCCGACGACAGTCGTCATCTTGAAGAAGAACCGTGAGACACGGGATGTTCTCTTCATCGATGCGAGCAAAGACTTTACCAAAGAGAAAAATCGGAACAAGCTTTCAACCGAGCACATCGACCGAATCGTTGAGACGTACAAAAAGCGAGAGACCGTTGCGAAATATGCTTATGTCGCTAGCTTCGATGAAATCAAAAAAAATGATTTTAACCTCAATATTCCAAGATATGTCGATACTTTTGAAGAAGAAGAACAAATAGATTTGGCATCAATCGGGAAAGAACTGAAAGTAGTTCGTGAAAAGAAAGCGGGGTTGGAAGCGAATATTTTTGAGATGATTTCTTCACTGCAGTCTACCGAGGAAAATGAGGATTGGATTCAAGGTGCATTAGAGGTGTTTAAGTGTGAAAAATAAAAAACCAAAAATACGCTTTTTTAATTTTGAAAAAGATTGGAATATAAAAAAATTAGAGGATGGTTCTTCAAAAATTGGAGATGGCCTTCATGGAACTCCCGTGTATTCCGAAGATGGAGAAATTGCATTTATCAATGGGAATAACTTGATTAATGGGGAAATCACTTTAAACTCTAATACAAAGTACGTAAATTGTAGTCAAAAGACTCAGGCAGATAGAGAATTAAATTTAAATACTATTTTAATGTCTATTAATGGAACGATTGGAAATTTAGCTTGGTATAGAGAAGAAAAAATTATGTTGGGGAAAAGTGTTGCTTATATCAATATCTCGTCTTTTGACAAAAAATTTGTTTATCAAATGCTTCAAACAAGTAGAGTAATAAATTATTTTTTGAATAATTTAACTGGATCTACAATAAAAAATTTAGGTTTAAAAACTATCAGAGAAACTCCTATTTTAATTCCATGTATTGAAGAACAACAGAGAATTGGAGTTTTTTTAAAAAAAATCGATGAAACTCTCTCTCTTCATCAGCAAGAACTAGAAGCCCTCAAACAAACCAAAAAAGGTTTCTTGCAAAAAATGTTTCCGAAAGAAGCGGAAGTTATTCCTGCAATACGCTTCAACGATTTTGAAGAGAATTGGGAAACAAAAAAAATTAGCGAGATTGCGACTGAGACTTTTGGAGGGGGAACACCGAAAACTGCTGAAAAAAGATTTTGGAGCGGAGATATTCCATGGATTCAAAGTTCAGATATCACTCAACATAAAGTGTATGAGGTTTTTCCTAAAAAAACAATCAGTGAAGAAGCAGTAAAATCGTCAGCAACAAAATTAATCCCAAAAGACTCAATTGCAGTAGTAACTAGAGTAGGAGTTGGGAAATTAGCATTAATTGAATACGATTATTCGACGAGTCAAGATTTTGTATCGCTGAGTAATTTGAAGTCGGACAAATGGTTTACGGTTTACTCACTATATAGAATCCTGCAACGAGAGCTATACAATGTTCAAGGTACTTCGATTAAAGGGATTACAAAAAGCGAGTTACTAGAGAAAAATATTTTGTTGCCACCGAATAATGAAGAACAAGTTAAAATCGGTGAATTCTTTAGACAGCTGGATGAGGTCATCGAGTTGAAAGAAAAAGAGCTCGAGGCTTTAAAGGAAACGAAGAAAGGCTTTCTTCAAAAGATGTTCGTATAATCGAATGAGACGAAAAGGGGAATCGTGGTGAAGACGACACATAGTGATGAACTGGCGGTCGAACATCGACTGATCGAAGTGCTCGGGGAAGGGCACAACCAATGGAACTATCGGCCGGACTTGAAATCGGAGGCGGACCTATGGGACAACCTCCGCCATAAAATCACGCGCAATAACCTATCAGAGATTGGTGAACATCCAATCACGGACAAGGAGTTCGACACCATCAAGACGGAGCTCCTCTCGAGGACGCAGACGCCGTTCGACGCGGCACGCTGGTTGAAGGGAGAGAACGGTATCGCCCGCATCACCATCGAGCGGGAGGATCCCTCGCTCGGCTCGATATCACTCATCCTCTACTCGAACCGTGACATCGGGGGCGGTATCTCGACATATGAGGTCGTCCATCAAATCGCTAAACAAAAGGTGGACGAGGACGGACGTGACCGACGTTTCGATGTGACCCTCCTCATCAACGGCCTCCCGATTGTCCAAATCGAGTTGAAAAAGGTGACGGCGAAGGACGGGGTGTATCAGGCGCACAACCAAATCAAGAAGTACGCCGAGGAAGGGCTGTTCCGTAACAACATCTTCTCGACGCTACAGCTCTTCGTCATCTCGAACGAGCAGACGACGCGCTACTTCGCGAACGCACTCCCGAAGGACATGCATCGCAAGTTCGTCTTCAGCTGGCGCACGACCGAGAACCGGAAAGTCGACAACCTGTATGAGTTCGTGAAACAGATGTTGAACATCCCGGACGCGCATCGCTTGATCGCGAACTACACGATTGTCAGTGAGGACCAGGACAACAAGGCACTCATGGTCCTGCATCCATATCAAATCCATGCCATCGAGGCGCTCTTCACATCTGCGATGAAACATGAGTCAGGCTTCGTCTGGCACGCGACGGGGTCCGGGAAGACGTTGACGAGTTTCGTCTCGACGAAACTCCTCGCGCGGAAGCCCGGGGTCGACCGGACCATCATGTTGATCGACCGGAAGGACCTCGACAGCCAGACGACGAGCGAGTTCACGAAGTTCGCCTCGGAGTTCAACACCGGCATCTCGTCGGGGAACGCCGCGGCCAACAGTCTGATTGTCGGGACGTCGAGTTCGAAGAAACTGAGCGAGACGCTCCTGTCCGATACGAACTCGAACACGGTCATCATCACAACGCGTCAGAAGCTCGAGGCGGCGCTCCGAATCGCACAGAAGCAGGAAGAGGAGAAGGGCACACACCGCTTCCAAAAACTTATCGGGCAACATATCGTCTTCGTCGTCGATGAGTGTCACCGAGCGCTTAGCGCGGAAGGGATGGAGGCCATCAAAGGATTCTTCCCGAACTCGACCTGGTTCGGGTTCACCGGGACACCGATCTTCAACGAGAACAAGAAACAGGCGCAAGGCCAGCTCGCCCGGACGACCCGTGACCAGTATGGGGAGCTACTCCATTCGTATACGATTAAGAACGCGCTCGAGGACGGGGCCGTGCTCGGCTTCCAGGTCGAGCATGAGGACACGATCGAACCGACCTCGCTGAACAACCGCATCTTCAGCATCCTCCGTCAGGACGAGAGGCATGCCGACCTTTCCGATAACGAGTTGAATGAGCTCATCGATCAGATGGACGCGATGGAGAAGGAGAAGCATATCCCGAACGACCTGTACGAGCGGGACGAGCATATCCAGAAGGTCATTCATAAGATGTTCCGCCCGGACAACGCCTATACGAAGTTCGACTTCAAGAACGGGCGCCCGCAGAAGTCAGCGATTCTGACGACGAGCTCGATTGCGATGGCGAAACGCTATTATCAGGCTATCCAGACGATGAAGCAAGACCCGGACTGGATGACGAATGAGTTCGCCGGCCAACCAATCAGAAAAGGTCGTACCATCGACGATCCGGACTTCCCACGGATTGCCATCACCTACTCGATGCAGGAGAATGAAGACAACTCAAAACAGGTCGAGGACGAGATGCGACAAGTCATCCGTGACTATAACACCTATTATGGAACGGCGTGGTCGATCGAGGACATCGAGCGCTACAACGGGGATATCAACAACCGTCTCGCCCGTAAAAAGGCCGAGTTCAAGGAGTACGGGAACCAGATCGACCTCGTCATCGTCGTCGACCGACTGCTAACCGGCTTCGATGCGCCGACGATCCAAACGCTCTTCGTTGACCGGAACCTGAGCTATGCGAACCTGATTCAGGCGTTCTCCCGGACGAACCGGACCTTCCCGGGTAAGACGAAAGGATTGATTGTCACGTTCCGGAAGCCGGCGCTCATGGAGAAGAACGTCCAGGATGCTACCCGCCTCTATTCGAATGAGAACGACGATTCGAGTCTTGTCTATCCGACTTACGAGGAGTCGAAGAAGCGATTCAAGAAAGCGCATAAGGAGCTGCTTGAATTGGCTGCCGAGCCTGGTGAGATTGATGAACACTCGACTTTGGAGGAGCGAATCGAGTACGTCAAGGCATTCCAGGAGCTGAGCAACGCTTTCGAGGCACTCGTCACCTACGACGAGTATAACGATGACATGGAGAAATCGAAGAGCCTCCAGGACCAAGTGAAGACGGTCGAGGATTTCGTCGGCAGTTACAATACGATCAAAGGCTCATTACTGGAAGAGCCTGACCCTGACGGTAGAGACCCGGACAACACGCCTGATTTCTCGGATATCGAGTTCTATGGGGACAATACCGCGAGGCTCTATGATGTCGACTCGAGCTATATCGACAAGTTACTCGGCACCTATTCGGCCAATAATGCCGACGTCCGTTCTGAAATCGAGAAGGCGCTCCAGAAGTTGAACAAGTCTGAGGTCGTCAAAGAAGTATACCGCTCAATCTTAAATGCAATTGATAGTGGTGAAATCAAAGAAGATGATATCTTCGCATTAAAGCGAAGTTACTTCACAGCTGCCTACGAACAAGCCGTCCGTGATTTTGCTGAGACTTGGTTTGTGAAGGAGAGAGAACTATACGCCTCAGCCGTTCAATACAATATCGGTGCCGACCCGATTCCAAACATCGGCGGTATCATCAACAGTAAAGACTTCGCAAGTTACAAGGGATCCAATCCTGAAGCCATGCCTCTAAAATATGGGCCGGCAATGAAGCGAGAATGGCGAATTACGTTAGACGAGACCGTCATCCCGCTCAGCCAAGAGCTTCGCTAAAAAAAATCAAAGTCATAAGACCTGGATATGGTCTTGTGACTTTTTGTGTTTTGAAGCAACAAAATTTTCATTTCCTACGCTTTAGGAATCCCCTCAACAGTCTTGTTTGAAAAAAATAAAATATGATTAATAGAGTGACGACTTGTTAAAAAACTAACAAGACTTTTGCACCTGTAAACATGTTTTCAGAACGAATATTCCTCTATGCGTATTTGATAATACATGCTTTTTGAGACACTGCTTAAGGGTTTCTTGCTCGGATAAACTACATTTAATAATTCTTAGAAGGATATATTAATAATCAAATAGAAAACAAGTAATCGAAAAGTCAGTTTGAGGTGTAATACAAGTCTTTATAAATTTCTGATTTATATTCTATGAGAATAAGAAATCAAAAAAAGGAGTTGAGTTTTGTGAGGAAAAAATTTGAATTCATCAAGCCGAAGGTTGTAAAGGTAGTCGAAAAAGACCCTGAAACAATATTTAGAGAATTACAGATTCCAAATATTAAAGGCTTATGGTCTCAGCAAGCCGACATTTTACGCGCATATTATAATGACTTTAAGACAGGTTCTGATGTTGCTATAGAGCTGCCTACGGGAACTGGTAAAACGCTTATTGGGTTATTAATTGCTGAATATAGAAGAAGATGTCACCAAGATCGAGTACTTTATTTATGTCCGACTAAACAATTAGCGAAACAAGTTTACTTGAAGGGTCAAGAATATGGATTGCCAGTAAGTTTGCTCATTGGGTCGCAAAATAATTATTCTGAAAGTGAATATGGAAATTATGTAACCAGTAAAGCTATTGGAGTGACTACATATAGTGCTGTTTTTAATACAAATCCATATAAAATGGATGATGCCAGTACGATTCTTTTAGATGATGCGCATTCCGCAGAAAATTATATTTCATCCCTGTGGACAGTTGAAATTAAAAGACAAGACAATAAAGAAGTTTTTGAAAGTATCATTGAATTATTTAAAGAAGATATTTCCGAATATACTTACATTAAACTGATGAATGGAGGAAGTGAAGGCTATAAATCCATGTATGATCTTATACCGTATCCAAAGTATCTAGATAAACTCCCTCAATTAATCGAATTACTTGAAGCTAATATATCTGAATGCGGTAATGCAAAGTATCCATGGTCGAAAATCAGTCAGAATTTAGAAGCTTGTCAGATGTTCTTCTCATTGGGAGAGATTAATATTAGACCTCTAATCCCACCTACACAAACTCATTCAGCTTTTAACAATGCAAAACAAAGGATTTATATGTCTGCAACATTAGGAGAAGGAGGAGAGTTGGAGAGAATTTCGGGGGTTAGAAAAATCAGAAAAATTCCAGTTCCTAAAGGATGGGATAAGTATAGTAACGGAAGAAGGTTAATCTTATTTCCAAATAGAATTCTCACCCAAGATGAAAGTGTTAAAGTAGCGTTTGGCGCGATTCGAAATCAAGGTAGGGCACTGGTGCTTTGCCCAGATAATCGAACTGCTAATATTTTTGTTAGAAAACTAAAAATCGAGCTTCCCGATTTTACTATTTTAGATTCTCTATCGATAGAAGACAGCTTAGAACCATTTACAACAAGAGAAAAAGTGGTTCTCATTTTGACTAATAGATATGACGGTATAGATTTATCTGGAGACATATGCCGGTTACAAATCATATATGGAATGCCTGAAGCAACGAACTTGCAAGAAGGTTTTTTGTGGAATAGATTAAATGCAAATGCTGTCTTAGGAGAACTGGTGAAAACGAGAATCACCCAGGCACTGGGAAGATGCACGCGATCTAATGATGATTTTGCAAACGTGATCATGCTCGATCCCAATTTATTAAAATTTTGTTCGAAGAAAGAGAATTTAGTTGGTTTTCATCCGGAGATTCAAGCGGAGATTGAGTTTGGGCTTAGTAACTCGGCGATGATTCAATCGGTTGATGAAATGGTTGATTTTATGAACGATTTTGTAAACGATAAAGAATACTTTTCTGGAATCAATGAGGCTATCATAGAAATTCGTGAGGAATTTGAAAAAAAACCTAAGCCCGCAGTGAAAAAGCTGATACTCAATGTTGAAAATGAAATTGATTTTTCTTATGCATTGTGGAAAAAAGAGCTAGATAGAGCTCTTGAAAAAGTAAAATTAATACACGAGAATTTGAGTGGTGGTAAAGATTTAAATGGGTATCGTGCCTGGTGGTATTACATTGGAGGCAATACAGCATATTTGTCTAAGAAATTTATTGATATTGATGACAATCTTGATAGAAATTATTATTCTTCCGCCTTAAAACTCTCCCATGGAATTACGTGGATGGCAGACTTAATTCGTACTGTCCCTATGGAAAAAGATATTCCAGAAGTCGATTTCTATCTTGCGACACAAACAGAAAATGTAGAAACGTTATTGAATGATTTAGGACTATTTGGGGGTTCATTTGAGAAACACATGAAACAAGTGATGGAATTAGTCAGCAATGACGACGCAAAAAAATTTGAAAAAGGCTTGAAACAGTTAGGTGTGGTTCTTGGCTTTGAGTCACTTCTTCCTGAGGGAGATACGACCCCAGATGGAATATGGTACATCAGGGACAAATTTTTCGTATTTGAAGCAAAGACCCAAGAAGATAAAGATGATCCTATATATAGTGACGCATGCAGACAAGCAGATGGACATAGAAAATGGACGACAGAGAGCATACCATTACCAGAGGGTGCATCAATTGATGTTGCCGTAGTTAGTCAAAAAACTACAATCCGTAAAGATGCATTACCACAATCAAGAGGATTATTTCACATCGATACATCCGATATTAGAAAATTAGCATTGGAAGCAACAAGTTCATTAAGAATGATTCGTTCTGTTTTAACGAAGGATAAAGAGCCAAATCTTTTTCATAAAGAACATATTGCAAATACTCTAATTAAAGAAAAATTAACATTGCGTGACATTGAAACAATTTTCAAGAAAAAGTCTCTTGATGAGTTAGAGCAACATTAAAATTATGCAATTTTTTTGAGAAGATACGGTTTTCAGATGACATAAGTCCTTTAATATGATTGCTATTTTATTAAATTCAAAAGGAAGAGTAATCATACTCTTCCTTTTGAATTTTGAAAAGTCGAGGAGTGACACTTTGTTTCGCTACACAGACTTCGGAAAACCTCCAGAACATTAGTCCATCGATTGTTCCACGTGAATGATTGCTTCGAATGGCACCTGGATAATCCCGTCCCGCTGATTGGCCAGCTCGACGGTCCGCTCCATGTAGTTCGTCCGGTGCACAAACCCTTTGAATCGTTTCATCTCCCGCTCCTCCACATATTTCACCTCCACCATATTCCCGCTGAAGATCGCGTCATTCAGCACATTCTCATAGACCGATAAGACCTGTTCATCGACATCGGGCATCTCAATTTTTTGAATCTCTTTATAGTATTTCGTCAGCAGCGCCTTGTGCTCGGGCATGAGGAAGGGGATCCATTTCAACTCACCTCGGTCGCGATACATCGTCATTACAATTTCTCCTTTCCATAAAACGAACGTTTGTTCTTATTTTATACCCGATTTATCTCGTTTGAACAGCCTATTTCGTGATTGGTGATCCGTGCGTCCTGTTTCCGTACTCTAGCTCGCTGGTCGTCGGTGCAAGGAACGTCAAAAAAATGGCGCGCCC
Organism: Exiguobacterium sp. s194; assembly: GCF_018618275.1. Lineage (NCBI taxonomy): Bacteria > Bacillati > Bacillota > Bacilli > Caryophanales > Exiguobacterium > Exiguobacterium sp. s194. The sequence goes on from NZ_JACSLT010000012.1 coordinate 87,409, forward strand.
TCCGGCCCGTCTTCCTTCGCTTTTGGCTCAAAGCGAGGCTTTTCGCTCGTTGGCTACGGAAGCCTGGACTTATGTGCGCTCTACGCATTTTTTTGAGGCTCTCCCTGCGGTCGCCCTTGCACCGTCTCCCGACGCTCGCTGCGTTCCCGTCAACAGGACGCACAATGGTGTTCGTTCTGAGGACAGCTTATCCGAAAGGGGACAAATCATCATGGAACTATCCGCCATCATCGAGGTCATCCGTATCAAGCAAGAGGTTCGCGAGGAGATGGTCGCCCTCGAGCACGCCATCATCCACTCGCCGGACAGTGCCCGACAAATCGGCGCATCGTTCATCGGAGACGACGACCGTGAAGTGTTCCTCGTCATCATGCTCAACACGAAGAACCGGGTCATCGGCGTCCATCGGGCGCATGTCGGGAGCGTCAACTCGAGCGTCGTCCACCCACGGGAGGTCTTCAAATGCGCCATCCTGAACAACGCCTCATGCCTCATCGTCTGCCACCAACATCCGAGCGGGGACCCGACACCGAGCCGGGAGGACATCCTCGTCTCTGAACGGTTACATGAAGCGGGTGACCTCATCGGCATCCCGGTGCTCGACCATCTCATCCTCGGTGCGGACGAGTCGTACGTCAGCATGAAACAGCGAGGTTACATGGGTTGAACGGAATGGAGTGGGGCCGGGGGACCGGTCCCGGTCCGTCCGGTAAGGGCAAGGACGAAAAACGTGCGTTTTTCTTTGACGAGAGGGGCGACTCGCGTGCTCTCGCCTGGATCCATAGAGCAGGATCCGGAAAAGGGTCGTTTTCGCATGACGAAAACGAGATGGTTCGTGTGTGAAGATTGGATGTTATTTTGGTCTGTCGCATAATTTTTTTGATGAAATGGCAGAAGTGAAAAGAGCGTTTGTTTATTGAAAATGACCATGTTTTCTAAACAAGCCTTAGGGCTTGTTTGAAACAACACCAGGGCTTACGTGAAATTAGGCGAGATGTTGCCTGCTTGGATGCGAGGTATCATGAGGCTATCAACAGGAGAGGATGATTCAGATGGACAGCTACCAACTAGATCAACAGACGATGGACGAGATGACGGAGGTATTGCTTCGACGCCTTCCTGACCGGCTTCAAGAAGATTTTGATGACTTAAAACTTGTGAGCATGGATCTGCTTTGTGATGTGAAGGAAGGAGAGCGCTTGACCCACCTCACCGTCTTCTTCAATACCAATATGATTCGACGGAATCGTCGTACATAAGAAAAAGGAATCATTGTATACATGTATATGTGTATACATTTTTTTGAAAGTCTTCATTTCTGTAGGTTCATGAACAAGGACTGAACTGGTTTTTTACGGGGAATCGTTCTATAAAGAACCGGAAGGGGTGAGACGTGATGGACGAGGGGCTGCTTGATGACTATGCGTTCGAAGGGTTGGATCCGTTCGTCCGGATAGTGTTCTCGGAACTGATGGAACATCCCGATTGGATGCGTGTCGTCGCCAAGGACCATTGCGTCGAGAAGGTCGTCCGGTTCGATGACGGACTGAACTCGCCCTATTTCCGGGTATTGATTTACCTGGATGCGGAAGAGCGTCCGATCAAGAAAATGTATCTATATGGGACATGGGTGGTGGCGGATGGGGACGTCAGCTTCGTCGTCTCAGAGCTATCCAAGGGTGTATTCGAATATGAGGTGATGCATGTCCATTGGCTCATCAAGTATCGGTTCGAGGATTGGGGCATGTCTGAAGACGGGGCATGGGAGAAGGAATGGTGATTCGACTCAGAGACGGAAGGGCGGACCATCGATTCGCATGTGCGAAATGTTCGGGAAAAAATCCGCCAGTCCGGTTTTCCGGTCGATGATCATTTTCTCACGGTTTGGGGAATCGGCTACAAATGGATCCATGAAGCAGAATGATGCTTGATAAAAGAAAAGGTCCGTCGGAAAATATTGAACTGCTCCCCGTCAAGTAGACAGGGCAAATAATGAAAACCGGACTATGCGGCTTGAGACCTGTATTCTACAGGGCTCAAGCCGTTCAGTCGTTTCTGGAAACGATCATGGTTGTAGAACGATATGTAGGTCTCGATGGCTGATGTAAGTTCGCTGTAGGCCTGGAACTCACGCAAATAGTACATCTCGACTTTCAGGGTACCCCAAAAACCCTCGATCGGGGCGTTGTCGAGACAACGTCCGACCCGGGACATGCTGTGGGTCAGCCCCGCGTCTTCCACCATGCGTTTGAACCCTCTCGAGGTATATTGGAACCCCCGGTCGCTATGGATCATCGGACTCGCTCCTGAACGGAGCCCCGCGATGGCTGGGATCATCGTCTGGAAGACGAGCGCGTTGTTGTTGGATTTCCCGATGCGATAGGCGACAATCGAGCCGTCATAAAGGTCGATGATCGCGCTCAGATATGCCTTCCTTCCGGCGCCATATTTGAACTCGGTGACGTCGGTGCACCACTTCTCGTCCGGTCGGGACGCGCTGAATTCTCGGTTCATCAGGTTCTCGGCCACATGCTGCGGTGACGACTTCTTGTGCCGTTTTCGCTTCTGGCGGATGACCGAACGGATCTCATGGATGCGCATGAGACGATAGATACGCTTCTCGTTGTATGCCGGCAGGCCATGCTGGCGTCGTCTCCGGTTGACCGTCATGGTGATCCGTCGATAGCCGTAGGTCCCGTTCACCTGGTCGTAGAGGAGGCGGATGTCCTCTAGTAGGCTTAGGTTCTCCTCCTCGCGTACCGAGACGGTACGCTTCAACCATTTATAGTAGGAGGCGGCCCGTGAGACCTGCGCAATCTCGCACAGGAGCACGACCGGGAACGTGTCGGTCGTCGACATTTCCTCAATCGCCATGTAACGCAATTGTAGCCGGATTTGGCTGATCAACCTCTCCTCTCGATCTCCTCTAACTTTTTTAGGAACAGGTTCTCGGCCCGCAGGCGCTCGTTCTCCCGCTCGATCTGTTGGATGCGACGTTCGAGCTTCTCTTCGTTGGTCAGTTCCTCTTCTTGCTTCGTCCGTCCGCGGCGGTCCTCGAGCCCGTGCACGCCATCGGCGTCATATTTTTTCGTCCAGCCGTAGACCTGGTGGTACGACACGGCGAATATCTCGGCCGTCCGTTGATAGTTCCGTCCATTGTCCAGGCAATACCTGACGATCTCCATGCGTTCCTCGAATGTGGTCTTTCTCCCTTTTGTCATAGCTCGATCCATCCCTTTTCTCGAATCTGTTAACTCGCTATGACTAGTATACTTCTTGATCCACCGATATAGAACCGAACGACTACTGATTTGATGTCTGGAGAGGACTTCCACCATGGTGACCCCATCGAGATAGTCACGTACGGCCGCTATTTTCTGTTCCTTTGTGTACAGTTTCCATGTCCTCGACTCCTTCAAGGCGTCGATTCCGCCGGTCTCGAATTTCACTTTCCACACCCGGAGGGTATGCTCAGAGACGTCGTGGGCCTCCTCGATTTCCTTCCACGTATATGTTTCTTCTTCCATCATCCGTAGTGCACTCAGTTTTTGTTCGATTGAATGCCGACTTCTCGCCATAAAAAACACTCCCCAATCAGATAAACAGATTTGTTATTTCATCTGTCTACCTATTGGGGAGCATATCATATTTTCGACGGGCCTTTTTGAGTAAGGTTATGCGGCGTTACGGCAAGCTTCTGCACATCTACGGCAAGCTTCCGCACAGCGTCTGCAATGTTCATGATGATCGGCGTGCTTCTCACATTCCTCTGCGCAAGCTTCGCAAATGGTTGCGCAAACGGCTGCCAGTTCGGAAACGAACGGTGAATTGTGAGTAATGGCATGTTCCAAAAATGCACAAATGTCCGCGCATTCCCGGTCTAATCGAATGCACTGTGCTAGCATCTTCACATCGTCTTCCTGCAGACAAGCGTCAAAACAATGGTTACATTCCGCTGCACAATCATGTAATGCCCGAATCAATTCCTGATGTTGTTCATGAGCCATGTTAAAACCTCCATTTCTTATTTTTGCTTCATTTACTGGATTTCCCTCTCCTTTCCAAACTAAACAGAAATACCGAAACTCCATAGAAACTGCACATTTTATAGACAAGTAATCAAATATTAAAATCAATGGTGCGGTTTTTTTGGGGGGGTCATTGTGAACTTCTAAATTAGAGTCATGGAAACAGCGATAAAGTAAAATGATACTAAACACTTGATATACCCTATCGGGGTATGTTAAGTTTAAGGAAATATTACTTTAGGAGGAATAAT